>JAFTSM010000022.1 GCA_017467305.1 Candidatus Gastranaerophilales bacterium | reverse complement strand
GAGTATTAAAATAATAAAAAATAAAATATTCTGCTAGATATTTTTTTCTTACAATACTAAGTTCAACCAAAAGTTTCGCTAAAGTTGCTACGCAACCGCTACACTGTGTTGTTGTTTCACTAAGTATTCTTACAGAAAAAAATATATGTTATCATATTTCATTTTTTATTACTCTTTTTGAATAAAATAAAAATAAAGAGTCATTGTGGAGTATAGTTAAACACCTTAGCGAGGGAACGTCAAGGCGAGGACTTGTTTGAGCAAACTTGTTTGCGAGTTCCGCAGCTCTGCCGAGCTTAGATGTTATCTATACGGAACAGTTGCACTCTGTTTTTTATTTTATTTAATACCTTAAATATATTTACATAATATTATTTATGTAAATTATTAATTTAATCTGAACTTTAAAATTTTTCTTTCGTTATAAAAGAATATAATGTTGTTGACGGATTGAAAACTGTTGCAATTATTTTATAATCGGAATTATCATGAGAAAAATTTTATTAATAACTTGTATATTATTGCTTTCAACTCAATATAGAGCCGAAGCTATTGAGGAAATTACTAAAGGTGCAACCTTATCAGTTAACGATTGTATTGAATTAGCTATAAAAAATAGCCCTCAAATTAAAATTTATGAACAATATGTTACTATGCAAGATTCTAAGGTTGGTCAAAGTAAAGCTAGTTATTTTCCAACAATAGGCGCTAGTCTTGGGCAAGACTATGGTAATACTGATGTTGGATATCGTTCAACTCAAAGCAGAAATTCTAGTGCAAGAGTTTCTCTAAACCAATTAATATATAGTTTTGGTAAAGTTTTTTCTCAAGTAAAAATGCAAAAATTCTATAAAATTGCTGCTGAATATGATTTGCAAAATGCAATTTTAGATACAACTAATAATGTAAAATCAGCATATTATGCTGTTTTAGGTGCTAAAGCTAATTTAGATATACAAAAGGCAAATGTTCTTGTAAATGAACGCCAATATAATAGAACAAAAGCATTCTTTGATGAGGGTTTGGTTTCTAAAATTGATTTAGTTAACCAAGAGGTTTATTTAAGTGATTCTAAAATCGGTTTAATTAATGCTGAAAATTTATATCAAAATTCAATAGTTAAATTAAACAATGCTATGTATATTACAAACGCTCCAGAATATAGTATTGAAAATACTGAAACCTTCAACTTCAAAGATAATTATGCAGAGGTTAATCTTTTAAATATTGCAAATACTACTACTAAAGATGATGGCAAAATTGAACCTCAAAATGCAGTTTTAACAATGCAAGTTGAAAAGGCTAATATCTTAGAAAATTATAAATTCACAAAATATCCATATACATTAGAAGAATCTGTTGAGAGAGCTTATAAAAACCGTCCAGATTTACTTTCTATGCAAGCAACTCGTGATGCGGTAAATGAAGCTTTAAAATATACTAAAAAATCATATTTGCCTAATTTAACTGGTTCTGTTGGTTATAACTGGAACAACAACACAGATTATTCTTCTAATGGTTTAACTTTAGGTGCATATTTATCAATGAGCAACCTAAATATTATGGATACTAATTTAAAAATTAAAGAAAGCAAAGCTCAATTAGAAGTTGCAGAACAAAACGTTTCTTTAGTAAAACAAAATATATTCTTTGAAGTTCAAAATAAATATATTAATATGATTCAATTAGAAAAAAATATACCATTACTTCAAACAAAAGTAAGACAAACTTTAGAGAACTATGAACTGGCTGACGCAAGATATGAAGTTGGTTTAGGTAACTTTATTGAACTTCAAGACGCAAAAGAAAACTATAACAATGCTCAAAGAGATTATGTTCAGACAATATATGATTACAACGTTGCACTAACTGATCTTCAAACCGCAATGGGAGAAAAATAATGAAAAAAATTATAATAGCACTAGTAATAATAGCAGCAATTTCAACTCCATTTATATTTAAAAAACAAAATGGAAAAGCCGAATATTTGTCTGAACCAATACAAAAAAGAACTATTACTCAAATAGTTGAGGCTACTGGTACTATTGAACCTATAAACACCGTTTCCATTGGTTCACAAGTATCTGGTAGAATTGAGCAAATATTTGTAGATTTCAATTCTGAGGTTGAAAAAGGTCAGCAATTAGCACAAATAGATACTTCTTTATTTGAAGCACAATTACAACAATCAAAAGCAAATATAAATAATGCAAAAGCTACTCTAGCAAGAAATCAAGCATTATTAGATTACGATACAAAAACATATCATAGATATAAAAATCTATATGAAAGAAATTTAGTTTCTAAAAATGACTTAGATTCAGCAGAATCAGCTTATAAATCTGACCTAGCACAAGTTGCAGCTGCTAAAGCTCAAATTATGCAAGCAGAAGCAAATTACGCAACAGCTTCAGCGAATATGGGTTATACAAAAATAGTTTCACCAGTTAAAGGTACTGTAATTTCAAAAGAAGTTGAAGTTGGTCAAACTGTTGCTGCAAGCTTCCAAACACCTACTTTATTTATGGTGGCAGAAGATTTAACCAAAATGCGTATAGAAACAAGTGTTTCTGAAGCTGATATTGGTAAAGTTAAAGAAGGTCAAGAAGTTGAATATACTCTTGACGGTTATCCAGATAGCATATTTAAAGGTGTTGTTACTCAAGTTAGATTATCACCTACAACAGAATCAAATGTTGTAACTTATACTGTAGTTATAGAAGTTGAAAATAATGAGGGTAAATTACTCCCAGGTATGACTGCTAATGTTTCAATAATTACAGGCAAAAAAGAAAATATACTTACAGTTCCAAATGTTGCATTGAAATTTACAACTGCTGATAATACAAAAAGATATGATAAAAAAGGTATCTGGATTGATAAAAAAGGTAAACCGTTCAGAGTTAACATAGAAACTGGTGTTAGTGATGATACATACTCTGAAATTATTTCTGATGAAATAAAAGAGGGTGATGTAGTTTATACTCGCAACCTAAAAAGTGGTAAAAAAGCACAACAAATGAGAGTACCAAGATTATAATATGGCACTAATTGAAGTAAAAAACGCTATAAAAACATATCAAACTGGTGATGAAAGTTTTAATGCTTTAGACGGTGTTTCTTTGAGCATTGAAAAAGGTGAACTTGTTGCGATTATGGGAACATCAGGTAGTGGTAAATCTACTTGTATGAATATGTTAGGTACTTTAGATAAACCAAACTCTGGTAGTTACTATTTAGACGGTGTTGATGTTTTTTCACTTTCAGCTGATGAGTTATCTGATATTAGAAACTTAAAATTAGGTTTTGTTTTTCAAGGGTTTAATTTAATTTCAAGAACATCAGCTTTAGATAATGTTGAATTACCTATGATTTATAAAGGTATTCCAGAAGAAGAACGCCACAAAAGAGCAAGAGAGGCACTTAAAATAGTCGGTTTAGAAAATCGTGAAGACCACATGCCAAACCAAATGTCTGGTGGTCAACAACAAAGGGTTGCTATTGCTAGGGCTATTGTAAATGATGCACCTTTAATTCTAGCAGATGAACCTACTGGTAACTTAGATACAAAAACAAGTATTGAGGTTATGGAGTTCTTTGTACGTTTAAACAAAGAAACTGGTAAAACAATTATAATTGTTACACATGAACCCGATATTGCAGAGTATTGTAATAGAATTATTCGCTTTAAAGACGGAAAAATAGTAGCTGACCAATCAAAAGAAGAATGGCAAAAAACAAGAAATAGGCAGACATAATATGATAGATTTTAAATCAACAATGAAAATGGCTATTAATTCACTAAAAGTGAATAAACTTCGTTCTGCTTTAACAAGTTTGGGTATTATCATTGGTGTAAGTGCAGTTATTATAATGCTTGCTATTGGTACTGGTGCTAGCGAACAAGTACAAGCAAATATGGAATCAATGGGAAGTAACCTTTTAACTATCCGTTCATCTTCTGCAAGGACTGGTGGTGTAAGTTTAGGTGTTGGTACTCGTCCTTCATTAACTCTAAAAGATGCTGATGCTATTCAAAAAATGATAGCAGGAGTTGACGCACTAGCTCCAGTTTCTAATGAAGGTAAACAAGTAATGTATGGTAACCAAAACTGGCAAACTACAGTTTATGGTACTACACCAAGATACTTGTATGTAAAAAATTATGAGATAGATTTAGGTAGAGGTTTTACTTTTGAAGATGTTAAAAACAGTGCAAAAGTATGTGTTATAGGTTCTACTGTTGCTACAGAATTATTTGGTGATGTTTCGCCAATAAATAAAGTTATAAGAATAGGTAATGTTCCATTTAAAGTTTTAGGTACTTTAAAAGCAAAAGGTTCATCTGGACCTTTTGACCAAGATGATTTGATATTTATTCCTATAACAACTGCTCAAAAGAAATTATTTGGTGTTGCCTTCCCGGGAACAGTTAAAATGATTGTTGTTAAAGGTGATAACGCTGATACTTTAAATGATGTTCAAAAAGATATAGAAGAACTTTTAAAACAAAGACATAATATTGGTAAAAATCAAGTTAATGACTTTGAAATTAGAAATTCTGCAGAGTTTCAAGAAAAGATGAAATCAACAGTTCAAACCTTTGCTATTTTATTAGCTTCGATTGCTTCTGTTTCTTTACTTGTTGGTGGTATAGGTATTATGAATATTATGCTTGTATCGGTAACAGAAAGAACAAAAGAAATTGGTATTAGAATGGCAATAGGTGCAAGAGCATCTGACATCCGTTGGCAATTCTTAATAGAATCATTCATGCTTTCAATGATAGGTGGTCTAGTTGGTGTTGTTGTCGGAGTATTAGGTGCTAAATCAGTTGAATTTTTCTCTGAAGGGATGAGTGTTTCTATCTCATTATTCTCAATATTCTTATCATTAGGATTTTCTGGCTTAGTAGGTGTGGCATTTGGCTATTATCCAGCACATAAGGCTTCATTATTAAACCCAATTGACGCATTGAGATATGAGTAGCTTATAGTTAAGCTTCTAATACTTGAGAGCAAAAATCAGATATTTGCTTTTCAAATTGTTTACCGACTTTAGAATTATAAAATTCTTTTTTCCACCAATTATTCTTGTATTTTTCACTTGGGAAAGGTAGTTTTAAAATATAAACATTGTCTAAATTTAATTCGCCTATGATATTTTGAGTGTCAATAATTGCCATTTTAAAGGGTTTATTTTCTCTTATACGTTTAAGTTCATTGTATTGGTTTATAATATCTTCATCTTCACCTAAAACTTGAACAAATAGAATATGTTCTTCTTTATCAATAGCTTCTCTAAAATTATCTATTCTTTTTTTATAAAGGCTAATTAACTTGTTTTTATCTTTTATTTTAAATCTTTTATCGTGCGAGAAATAGATACAATTGGGTGCTTTTAGCCAAAATTCGCCATTGTATTCGAGATTATCAAAAAATTCGTTAAAATCTGTTCTTAAACATTTTGTAATTTCTGGCATGCCAAAAACAGCAAGGTCAAATGGGTATGTTTTTTCACCCATTATTTTTCGTGGTTTTATTTTCCACCTTGTTAAAATTGTTCTTGGAATACAATTTTGTCCCAAAGGAATAATTCTGGTTTTTGTCTTTTTCATATTTTTAATGATATTAAAATTTTTATCTGAAATCAATTTTATTGTATAATTTTTAGGTAGAGGTTTTGAAATGAAAACATATATAAAAGATTATTTTTTTCTTACACTAGGTGCATTAATATACGCATTTGCGATTGAAGGGATTTTAATACCTAGTCAAATAATAGACGGTGGAGTTACCGGTATTTCAATGATTTTGAGCAAATTGACAAGTCAGCCACTAGGTTATTTTATCGTTGGTATTAACTTGCCATTTATAATATTGGCACTTCAAAAATTAGGTAGAAGATTTGTTTTAGCGACATTTTATTCAATATGGATTTTTGCTTTAGGTGTAACGTACTTTGGTAAGATGTTTCACGGACACTGTATTATAGAGAATCTTGAATTATTTCTAGTTGCAGTATTTGGTGGTTTGATTCTTGGTGGTGGTGTTGGTTTAATTATAAGAAATGGCGCTTCAGTTGATGGTACTGAAATTTTAGCAATCTATGCGACAAAAAAGATACCATTTTCTGTTGGTGAAATAATTATGTTTATTAATATATTTATTTTTACAGTTGCAGGTTTTGTTTATGATTGGCAACACGCTTTATATTCAATAGTTACATACTTTGTTGCTTATAAAACAATGGATATAGTTATTGAAGGTTTAAATGAATCTAAATCTGTATTTGTAATAACTGATTATTCTACCGAAATAGGCAAAGATATAATGAGCAAAATGGATGTAAGTGTTACTTATATCGACGCAGAGGGTGGTTATTCTGGTGTTAAAAAGAGAATTGTTTATTGTGTAATTTCTCGTTTACAAGTACAAAAATTAAAAGAAATAGCTAAAGCAATTGACCCTAGAGCATTTATAGCAATTGAAAATGTTTATGAGGTTGAGGGCGTAAGAGTTAAGAAAAGAAAAATTTAAAAACCTTTGAAAAATAAGTATTTTTGAGTTAAATTTATAGTTATGAAAAATTAGTAATAATAGGAATATGATATGTTAACATCAACATCAATGAAAACGCATGGTTGCGGTGAAATAACAAAAAATGAAGTAGGTAAAGAAGTTACTATTGCGGGTTGGGTATCTGCAGTTCGTGACTTAGGTGGTATTATTTTTGTTGAAGTAAGAGATAAATCTGGCTTATTTCAATTGGTTTCTGACCCACAAAAAAATCCAGAAGTTTATGAAACATTCCAAAAATTGAGAGATGAATTTGTAATTAAAGCTACTGGTACAGTTACTGTTCGTCCAGAAGAAACATACAATCCAAAACTTCCTACTGGTGAAATTGAAGTATATCCTACAGCATTGGAAATTTTATCAACTGCTCAAGTTGTACCATTCCCATTAAATGCTGATGATGTTAATGAAGATATTAGATTGAAATATCGTTATTTAGATTTAAGACAAGAAAAAGTTCTAAACTGTTTAAAACTAAGACATTCTATTGTAAAAACAATTCGTAATTACTTAGATAATATGAACTTTATGGAAGTTGAAACTCCAATCTTAATTAAAACAACTCCAGAAGGTGCAAGAGATTACTTAGTACCAAGCCGCGTACATCCAGGTAAATTCTTTGCTCTTCCACAATCACCACAAATCTTCAAACAATTATTGATGGTTGGTGGTATCGAAAGATATTATCAAATTGCAAAGTGTTTCCGTGATGAAGACTTAAGAGCAGACCGTCAACCTGAGTTTACTCAAGTTGATATGGAAATGTCTTTTGTTGAACAACAAGATATTATGGCTATGGTTGAAGGCTTGATACGTGAAGTATTCAAATTAGTTGATTATGAAACACCAGAAAAGCTTCCAGTAATTACTTATAAAGAAGCTATGGATAAATATGGCTCTGATAGACCTGACTTAAGATTTGGGTTAGAATTATTTGATATTGGCGATATCATAATGGAATCTAACTTTGAAATTATCAAAGATACTTTGAAAAAAGGTGGAATTGTTAGAGCTATTAAAATTCCTGGTATTGCATCATATTCAAGAAAAGAAATGGATGATTTAACAAAATTAGCTGTTTCATTTGGTGCTAAAGCTTTAGCTAATATTATGTACTTAGAAGACGGAACAGCTAAATCACCTGTTCTTAAATTCTTAACAGAAGAACAAGCAGAACAAATTAAGCAAAGAGCAAATGCACAAGCTGGTGATGTTGTGTTCTTCGTAGCTGATAAACCAAAAGTTACTTATGATGTAATGGGTAGATTCAGATTATACTTTGGTGAAAAATTAGGCTTAATTGACCCTAATGCACATGCATTATTGTGGGTTGTTGACTTCCCAATGTTTGAATATTCTGAAGAAGATGATAGATATGTATCTGTTCATCACCCATTCACAATGCCAAACTTAGAAGACATTGATAAAATGGAAACAGACCCAGCTAATTGTCGTTCAATTGCTTATGATATCGTTTATAACGGTAATGAATTAGGTGGTGGTAGTGTAAGAATCCACGATAGTGAAATTCAAAAACGAGTATTTAAAGCGTTAGGATTGTCTGAAGAAGAAACTCAAGAAAAATTCGGCTTTATGATTAACGCATTTAAATATGGTACACCTCCACACGCTGGTTTAGCATTAGGTTTAGATAGAGTTGTTGCGTTATTAGCGAAAACAAATTCAATTCGTGACGTTATTGCATTCCCTAAAAACTCTGCTGCTAAATGTTTAATGACTGAGGCTCCGGCTATGGCATCAGAAGATCAATTAAGAGAATTACATTTAAGATTAACAACAAAAGTTAATTAGTTAGTTTTATAAAAGGCTAGTCATGTGTTATCATATGATTAGCCTTTTAAGATTTTAAAAATCAGGTTACGGGGAAATGGAAGACATATTAATAAAAGAGGTTTGGGACGAGGTCCTAACTATACTTAAAGATACTATTGGTGAACCTACATATGGAACTTGGATTGTTCCTTTAGTTCCACATTCATTAGAAGATAATTGTTTTTGTGCTCTAACTGGGCAAAATTTATCTGTTCAAATTTTGCAAAAAAATCAAAAGGATATTTCTGCTGCACTTTCTCAAGTTTGTGGAAAAGAGGTTAATTTTAAAGTTGTTTATGATGAAAATTTGAAAAAACAATTAGATAAAGAACGTCAAAAAGCAAAAAAAGAAGAAGATAAAGCTTTAATTGAAAGTTTAGAAAATAGAATTTTTAATAATTCCAAGTACGACGGCTTAAAGCAAATGCAATCTGACTGTAAGTTAAACTTGAAATATAAGTTTGAAAACTTTGTAGTTGGTGCGAATAATAAGTTTGCTCATGCAGTAGCTATGGCTGTTGCTAAAGCGCCTGGTAAACAATATAATCCATTATTTATTTATGGTGGTTCTGGTTTAGGTAAGACTCACTTACTTCAAGCAATTGGTCACTATATTTTGTTTCATAAATCTAAAATGAAAGTTAAATATATTAAAGCAGATGAATTTGTTAATGATGTTGTCCAAGCAGTAGCAAAGGGTATGGATAAAGCAAATAACAATAAAAAATTCAATGACTTTAAAAATAAGTATAGAAATATAGATGTTCTTTTGATTGATGATATTCAATTAATTGAGGGAAAAGAAAGAACTCAGTTAGAGTTATTTAATACTTTTGAAACACTTCATCAAGAGGGTAAACAAATTGTATTTACATCTGACCGTTCTCCAGATAAATTTGAAGATATTCCAGATAGACTAAAAACAAGATTTCAAATGGGCTTGCTTGCTGATGTTCAAGTGCCTGATATTGAAACAAGAATGGCTATATTATTAAAACTTGCAGATAATAATGGTGTTAGAATTCCTGCTGATGTAGTTGAATTTATGGCAACTGTCTATAACAAAAATGTAAGAGAATTAGAGGGGGCATTTAATACTGTAACTGCATATACTTCTATCAATGAAATTCCTATAACAATAGAAACAGTTAAAAAAATTACTGGTTATAACGAAAAGCGTAAAGAAATTACTATAGATGGAATTATAAAAACAGTAGCAGAATTTTATAATGTAACAGTTGATGATATAAAAGGTGATTGTAGAACATCAAGATATGCTAACCCACGTCAAGTTGCAATATATTTAGCAAAAGAATTAACTGGTGAGAGCTTCCCATCAGTGGGTGCTGCGTTTAATAGAAAACATACAACGATTATGTATGCGCATAAGACAGTTAAGACTGATATTGCAATAGATAGACATTTGGCTCAAGATATAACAGAATTAACAGAAAAAATTAATGAGTAAGAATGTTGTTTTACATATAGCATGTTATAGATATATTTCTTATGTAAGAATAAATTATCTCAAATAACTTACTTGTTTATTACCATAGGTTTTAGCTTTGATTAATTCAAAACCTTTTAAATCAATTTCCTTATCAATAGGATGTTCAAGAATAATAATACCATCTTCATTTAAAATATTATTATTTTTTATGACTTCTAGTGATTTTTCGTATAAATCAGATTCATATGGTGGGTCTATAAAAATGACATCCGCCTTAGTTTTTTGCTTTAATATATTTTTTGTTGAGTCGCCTATATATAGTTCTGGAGTTAAGCCTAAACTCTTATATGCTTCTTTTATTGCAAAAGATGTTCGTTTATCCTTTTCAAAAGCAACAACCTTAAAACCACGTGATAGTGCTTCTAAGCCCATAATGCCACTTCCAGAAAACATATCAATAAACAATTTATCTTCAAAATCAATCAAACTTGATAGTGCATTAAAAATACCTTGGCGAGTCTTTGAAAGAGTTGGTCTTATATTCTCAAACTCTGCTGTTTTAACTTTTCTAGAATTATATTTCCCACCAGTTATATTCATTAGTTTAAATCTATCAAATTAGTTGGTTGTGCTTGCCCTTGCTGTGGCTCATATATTTTGACGTGACTCAAGATATTAGACCATTGTCCAAACATATTTTGTGAATAATGTGGCGCTTTATTTAAATACGTTGCAAATACAACGCCTTCTTTCCCTTTAAAAGCTCTTGTAACTGCACAAGTATTTCTTAATTGGCTACACCAAGCTGCCATTGAATTATCCATATCAGCAAAAACATATTCTGGTACAATATCCAGGTAATTATTTTTATCTTTTCCTAACTGTTTATGCAGAAGTGTAAGAGCTGTTAAACCTTGTGTTTTAAGAACACGTTCAGAAAAAACTAACATTTCAGTATAATTTTCTGCTGTTTGACCATGTGGAACATAACATTTCTTTGTAGACTTCTTATCGATACTAGCAACTTGATGCCAACCTTCGTTTGGAAAATCAAACTGTAAAATATCTTTTGCTAAACAGGTTGTATGTATTAACAATAAACAAACTAAAGATAAAAATATTTTTTTCATTAAATCATCTCCCAAGCTGGTCTTTCAACAGCAGCAACTACTTCAACATCTTCACCTTTTAGAATGTTTTCGAAAATTTCAACAACAAATCTTTCGCTATGGAAATGTCCTAAATCTATTATTGTCATTTTACTAGCATTCAATGCTTGATGATGTTTCAAGTCACCAGTTATAAATACATCAATACCAATTTTTTCTAAATCGTGTATAAACTCTGCGCCACTACCAGAACAAAATGCAATTGAAGAATATGTTTTTCTATTACTATTTACAACTCTTACACTAGGCAAACTAAACATTGTTTTAAGTGTTGAAATAAGTTTTGAAAAATTCTTTTCTTTATCAAATTGCTTATATTTAATAAATTCAAAAGCAGTATCTAAATCTTTAAATCCGCACTTTTCAGCCAAATATTCGCTAACTCCACCTTTTGCAATATCAAGGTTTGTATGTGCAGAATATACTTGGATATTATTTTGAATAGCTTTGATAATAAATGGCGAATCAATTGTTTTTATTGAATTAAAAAAAACTGGGTGATGAGATAAAATCAAATCACATTTTTTTTGAATAGCCTCATCAACAGTTGATGAGGTAACATCAAGTGCTAAAAGAATTTTATGTGTTTCTTCAATCCCCAAATTAATTTGCCAACCAGAATTATCCCATTTTTGCATTGTTGATAATGGTGCAAATTCCTCTATTTTCTTTATTATTTTATTTACATTTTCCATAAATATTTTCCAAGATTTTAAGTGCTGCACTTTGCTTGTCTGTCTTTTCAATATGATAAACATCAAGCTCTTTATTTATTATATACAATTCATTATCATTTGACGAGAAGCCAATATCCTTTTTGGAAATATCATTTGCACAGATAAAATCACAACCTTTTTTTGCTATTTTTTGTTTTGCAAATTCTAATAAGTTTTGACTTTCCGCACAAAAACCAACAACCACTTGATTATCACGTTTGATTTTTGACATTTCTTGTAGAATATCTGGGTTTTCTATAAGTTCAATAATTAATGAATTACCGTCTTTTTTAATTTTTTGTTCAGATTTATTTTTAACTCTATAATCACTAACTGCTGCAGCCATAATTAAAGTATAAGCATTTTCAAATTCTTGTTTTACTGCTTCATACATTTCTTGGGCTGTTTGTACATTAATAACTTTATACTTTTTGTCAGCATCAACAGTAGATATAAGAATAACTTCAGCACCAAGTTTATAAGCGTTATCTGCCAAAGCTATACCCATTTTGCCAGAAGAATAATTACCAATATAACGAACTGCATCAATATTTTCTTTTGTACCACCAGCAGTAATTACTACTTTTTTACCTTTTAAAATTTGTTCTGGAACTAAACAGTCTTTAACCTTATTATAAATAGTTTCAACTTCAGCAAGTCTACCTTTGCCATTAATACCACAAGCTAAAAAACCAGTTTCTGGCTCAACAACTTTTATGCCACGTTTTTTCAATATTTCAATATTTTCTTGAACTGCAGGATTTTCCCACATATTTGTATTCATACAAGGAGCAATTACAACTTGTTTTTTATATGCGCAAAAAGTTGAAGTTAAAAGATTATCACAAATACCAAACGTCATTTTTGCAATTGTATTTGCACTAGCTGGAGCAATAACAAAAATATCTGTTTCATCAGTTAAAGCAATATGTTCTGGCTTATATTCTTTGATATCAAATTGTTCAATATTAATAGGATTTTGACTTAAGGACTCAAGTGTAGTTTTAGTTACAAAATTCAAAGCATTTGGAGTCACAACCACTTTTACATTTGCGTTATTCTTTTTAAACAAACGAATTAACTCACATACTTTATAAGCAGCAATTGCACCAGTTATACCTACTAAAATATTCTTTCCAGTTAGCATTTTCCTTCACCATCAAAGATTTTTTGCATATTAGCTAATGCTTCTTCAATGTTATCATTAATAATTCTATAATCAAAGCTCTTACCAGCTTCTATTTCTCTAGCAGCAGCACCTAAACGCTTTTGAATAGCTTCTTCACTTTCTGTATGACGACCACGCAAACGTGCTTCTAAATCTTCTAATGATGGTGGCATAACAAATATTGAAGTTGCTTCCGGCATTTTTTCTTTTATTTGTTTTGCACCTTGAACTTCAATTTCGAGAATTAAATCAATTCCTTTAGCTAAAGTTTTTTCTACAAAACTTTTCTTTGTTCCATAGAAATTACCACTAAATTCAGCCCATTCTAAAAACTCATTATTTTCAATAGCTGTTTTAAATTCTTCTTTAGTAATAAAAAAGTAGCTTACACCGTCTTCTTCACCTTGACGAGGATTTCTTGTCGTCGCAGAAATAGATAATTTTAATTCTGGATTACGTTCCATAAAAAGTTTTAATAAAGTACCTTTTCCTACACCAGAGCATCCTGCAACTATATATAAATGACCAGCCATAATATTCCTTAATTTAAAATTATTTTTAAAATTATAACCGAATTGATATTAATATGCCACATTTTTATAAAAATTAGACAATTTTTTTAAACAAAAATACTTTATATTAAAAATAAGAATAGGAGATTTTAAATGGGATTAGGGAATAATAATATTTCATTTAATGGAAATATGTATGCTCGAGCATATGGCAACATGTTAAATGCAGGACCTCAAAGTAGTGCTCCAAGCATTACAAATGCAGAAAATAAAATTCATGATGAAATAGCAAAACTAGAAAAAAGACCAGTTACAACAATAAAAGAGCTTGAAGAAGGAAAATACAGACCAAAAGTAAATGGCGATGGTTTGTTTACTACATGTGGATTACCATATACTGGCGTACTTCAAAATAAAGACGGTGCTTTAGTAGAATACAAGGACGGTAAACCCGTAACAATCGTAAAAAGTATATCGAACGGAGACCGTATTGAAAAGAAATTAATCAAATATGAATATCCAGAAGGTTCTATAGCTGCACTTAGAACAGAAACTAGTGTTCTTCAAGAGACAAACTATAAAAAAGGTCAAATCAGCTATAAAGTTCCACCTTCAATTCAAAAAGATGCTGGTATCATATAAGTTTCAACTTAATGACAAACAAAAGCCCCAATTTAATGGGGCTTTTGCGTTCTATATCTTTCCTATTATCCAAGCGTGGATATCGTTGTACAAAATAATTACCATTAGTGCTATCAGTAAGTAGAAGAAGAAATTACTCAAACCTTCTACAAATTTTTTGCTAACTGGACGACCGGTCATTTTTTCAATAATTAAGAACAACAAGTGACCACCATCTAATGCTGGAATTGGCAAAATATTAATCAATGCAAGGTTTAATGAAATCATTGCTGTTAATAATAAACCTTGAAAAATACCTTTATATGCAATTATTTCTGTACCGATTTTAGTAATTGCAATAATACCATTCATCTCACTCATTGGTATTTTACCGGTAAATAATTTACCCAATGAATAAATCATAAAACCAACATTATAGTTAACATAATTAATTGTTGCGGGGATTAATTCTTTTAAAGTTTTGGTTTCAATATATCTTTCAACATAGCTTTGTTCAATTCCTAATTTGCCGTCTTTTGCAACATATACTGGTGTTAGTGCTATTTGTTCATTGTTTCTTAAAACCACAATAGAAACTGGTTTTTTAGTATCTGAAATTGCAGCTGCAATATCAATCAGTAAAACATCGTTTTCTAATTTATATTCTTTTGAATAATTAATTTTATCTCTTAAATCTTTTTGTGTATCTGATAATTTAGTTTCATTAGATTTATATTTTTCTAAACCTAAAATATTATCCATAGTCATTTTAATTGGTTCTTCATCAGTAAAAGTTGGAAGTTTAACAACAGTACCAGCTTTAATTGTTTCTTCATTTACTAACTGTGGATTTAGTTGTTTTAATTCTTCTAATTTCTTTTCAATTAGCTCTTGTGAAGCACTACCGTCAAATTCACGAGACAGTAGTAATTGTTTAGTTAAAACTGTAGGATAATCAACATCCAAACCATTAACAGTATGGATAATATCTCCCTTTTGCATTTTGGCATCGATAACTGATTGAACAGCACTTGGAGAATATCTTTCAAAAATCAAAGTAAATTTATTTTCTGGAAGATGTTTCCAAAGTAATCCAGTAGCAAAAATTAAAACATAAGCAAGAATAACATTACAAATCACGCCAGCAGATATGACTAATGCTCTTTGCCCTACTGTTTTATTAGAAAATCTTTGAGGTGAATCTTTTGGCAGGTCACAATCTTCTTCATCATCTGGGAATGAAACATAGCCACCAAGTAAGAAAGCGTGGATTAGAATTTCTGTTTCACCAAACTTTTTAGAAAATAATGTTGGACCAAATGGAAGTCCAAAACCAAATTTATCGACTCTTATACCAACTAATTTTGCTGCGAAAAAGTGACCTAATTCGTGCACTAAAATCAATAAGCTTATTAATAACAGCATAATGATTGCACTAGAAAACATATTTAAAAATCCCATTTCAATCTTCTCTTTTATCTAATATAATTAGTATTATATGATAAAGTTACTCGAAAAACTACTAAACTTAATATATATACAACCTTGCTACTTCTGTCATTCAAAAAAAGAAGACAACATTATTTGTAAGCGTTGTTATGGCAAAATCCACTTTATGCCACCATCTTCTTTTCGTGAAAAGAATGGTTGCAAAATATATGCTTGTACTCTTTATGATGAAATTACAAAAAGATTAATTAGAGATTTAAAGTATCACAATAAAAAACAATTGGCACCTTTGCACGCAAAAATAATGTTTGAGTATTGGCAAGAATTAAACAAAAAAGATGATTATTTAATTCTACCAGTACCAATACATATTGAACGCAAAAAAGAACGCAAATACAACCATATGGATTTAGTTGCCGATGAGTTTTCACAATTAACTGGCTATAAAACAAACAAAAATTTGCTAATTAGAACAAAAGATACTCAAAAACAGTTTAAACTAAGCAAACAAGAACGTATAAAGAATATAAAAGGTGCTTTTGATATTAGTATAGAAGAACAAATTTCAAAAGAAACTCCCTTGCTTATTATTGATGATATTACTTCAACTGGAATTACATTAGAAGAAATAATAAAATTACTAAATAAAAACGGCTATAAAAATATAACTGCGTTAGCTCTTTCTACGCCAGATATATGGAATTAAAGTTTATATAAATAATGTTATGGGGATAAGTCATTGCGAAAAAATCTTTGATTTTTGTGGCAATCCAGAAGATTAAAACAATGAAATAATAAAAAATAAAATATTCTGCTAGATATTGTTTGTTATTATATTTGAATAAAATAAAATTATCATCCGTAGCATCAGAACGCTATTTCTATTTCCTTTGATTTATAATTCCGGTTTGCAACGCTAACGCTCGCAAAGACATATCCATAATATTTCTTATGTAATCGTTTATCTCTAGATAAAAAGCTAAAACAGTTATATAATAGAGCTATGGCAGAAATTAAAGAAGAAAAAATTAATAATTTAGAACAAGCTCATTTAGATTTTATATCTACAGTAAGCCATGAGTTGCGTACGCCTTTAACAAGTATTAGAGGGTTTGCAGATACTTTATTATCTTCCTACGATAGGCTTACCCCTGAGCAACGTGAAAAGTTTTTGCACATAATAAAAGATCAATCTAACCGTTTAATTAATTTAGTTGAAAATCTTTTAACGGTTTCTAAAATGCAATCAGAAAAGGAATTATTAATCTATAAATCAGTTGATGTTCTACCTTTTATTGACTCTGCAATTCAAATGATTAAGAACCAATATAAAACTCATAAATATATTTGTAATTATGAAAAAAATCTTCCTAAAATTTTGGTTGATACAGATAAATTTCAACAAATTTTACTAAACTTAATTGATAATGCTTCAAAGTATTCAAATGAGAGTTCCACTGTAGAAATTAAAGTATCTCAAAATTACGCAAAAAACACCGTTATAATTGCAATTAAAGATGAAGGTATTGGTATTAGTCCAGAAGATATTAATAAAATCTTCAATAAATTTTCAAGAATAGATTCACCTTTAACAAGGAAAATTCAAGGTAACGGACTTGGTTTATATATAACTAAAACACTTGTAGAAAAAATGAATGGAAAAATATCGGTTGAAAGCTCTCCCAAAGGTAGTGAATTCGAAATAGAGTTTAAAATAGCAACTCCAGAAGATAATGCAATAAAGAAGATAAAAGAATAACAATGTTAGTAAAAGTTGTTTTAATAATAGATAAAAGAAAAGAACAATCAACAAAGTACAAAAAAATATTGGAAAACAACGATATTTCAGTTTTTGTTGCGTCTGACTTTGCGCAAGGCTTAAATTATATGAATTCTTTTGAGCCAGATTTGATTTTACTTTCTGATAGCCTAGATTTTGACATTAAAAAAGCAATAGAACAAATTAGAGTTCTAACCTACAACACAAGACCAACCATAGTTGCATTGTCAAAGTCTAACCATATTCAAGATAAAATTGAAATTTTAGATGCTGGTGCTGATGACTTTTTAAGTGAACCTATTAACAATGAAGAATTCAAAGCTAGAATTACAGCACACATAAGACGTAATTTTGAAAATAGTTTTTCGGAAAAAACTATGTTATTCAACTCCAAAATTTCTTATAAAATGATGAAACGAGCAATTAACAATAATTCAGAATGGGCAATTATGCTAATTGACGTTGATAACTTAGAGTTTTATAAGGAAATTTATGGTGAATTAGCAAAAGATAAATTACTTCAAACATATTCAGCCATAATACAATCCACTATTGATAATAATGATTATTTAGGTCAACTTGCAGAAGACGATTTTGTTGTAATTACCGAGCCAGAAAAAGCAGAAAAAATCGCTAATTATCTTGTTTATGCTTTTGATACAGTTGTTTCTAAATTTTATTCTGAAACTGATGCAAAACGTGGTTTTGTATTTATGCACGGAGATGATGAGGCAGAAGACAAAGTAAATCTTGTTGCAACAAGTATTGGTGTAATTACGAATAAATACAAAAAATATACTGATTTAAAACAAGTGGTAAGTTCATTAATTTCAACCCACAAGTTAGCAAAATATAAAACAGAATCAATGTATGTAATTGAACGCCCTAAAATAAGCGCTGATAATGGTGTTGAAGAAAAAATAGAAAATAATAATATTCTAATTGCTGAACCAGATGAAGCCCTATCAATCCTCCTTGAAGCAACGGCTAGACTTCAAGGTTATAACGTTAAAGTTGTTAATGAGTTTGATGATATTTTCTGTGCGATTGAAGACTATGAACCATCAATTATCATTCTTGATGCTGGCAATTCTGAAACGTTAAAAGGTTTAGAAGTTTGTAGGAAGCTAAAATTTGAAACTCAAAATTTAAAATCAAATATTATATTTACTACAACAATTCATGATAAAGAATTGGTTTTAAATGCTGGTGCTGATTTATATTTACCAAAACCTTATGAATTATCAGTGATGTTTGGTTGGATAAAAAAGTTTAATGAAAACTATAATAGTTAAGGAGATAGTATGCTAATTAAAGTTGTAAAAAAATCAATTTTAGATGTAAAAGCAGACGTTATTGTTGTTAACTTGTTCGAAGGTGTAAAACACCCAGGAGGAGTTACTGGAATAGTTGATAATGCTTTTGATAATGTAATTTCAAATTATGTAATAAAAAAAGAAAAATTTGAGGGTAAATTTGGTGCTATTTACCAATTACCACTTGTAAAAGAAGGCAAAAAGATTTTTGTTGTTGGCTTAGGTAAACAAGCTGACTTTACTCCAGCAAAAATAAGAACATTAACAGAAAAAGTTGTTAAAGCTTGTGGAAAAAGTGTTAAAAAAGTCGTTTCGATTCTTCATGGTGCTGGTGTTGCTGGGCTAGATGCTGAAATTTGTGCTCAAATGATAGCAGAAGGAGCAAGTGCTGGTGCTTATAAGTTTGATAGATATATTTCTGACAAAAAAGAAGATAAAGTCGAAGAATTTATTATTGCAGAGATAGATGCAACTAAATTCAAAAAAGCTGAAAAAGGTGAAGAAAAGGGTTGTATTGTTGCTCGTTCAGTAACTATGGCAAAAGATTTAATTAATGATTCTGCTCAATATATATACCCAGAAACTTTAGCAAACTTTGCTGTTGAAAATTCTGGAGTAAAAACAACTGTTTATAATAAAGAACAAATTAAAGAAATGGGAATGACAGCATTCTTGGCTGTTGGTCAAGGTAGCGTTCACGAACCTAAATTTATTCATATGGAATATAAACCAACAAGAAAAGCTAAAAAGAAAATAGCTTTAGTTGGTAAAGGTATTACATTTGACTCTGGTGGATTAGACCTAAAACCACCAGCTTCAATGCTAACAATGAAGGATGATATGTCTGGAGCTGCTGCTGTTATTGCTACAATGAAAGCAATTTCTGAATTAAAACCAAATGTAGAAGTTCACGGTATTATTGCAGCTTGCGAAAATATGCCGTCTGGTAGTTCATATAAACCAGGTGACGTTATTATGTCAAAAATTGGTAAAAGTATTGAAATAGATAATACAGATGCAGAAGGCAGAGTAACTTTAGCTGACGCATTAGCATATGCAGAAGAACTTGAAGTTGATGAAATCTTCGATATTGCAACACTAACTGGTGCTTGTGCTGTTGCATTTGGTAGTGTAGTTAGTGGTATCTTGGGCAATGATGAAGATAAAGTAAAAGAATTTATTAAAGTTGGTGATGAAATTGGCGAAAGATTCTGGCAACTACCAATGTATGAAGAATACGGTGAAAAGCTAAAAAGTAATATCGCCGATATGAAAAATACTGGTGGAAGAAATGGTGGTGCTTCAGCAGCTGGTATCTTCCTATCAAAATTCATAAAAGATACAACTTGGGTTCATATCGATATTGCAGGTACTGCTTACGTTGACGATATGGCAACTGGTGTTGGTGTAAAAAGCTTTGTTAAATATATTGTTGGGTAGTTATGTTAAAAGTAGTTAAAACAGCCCAAACAAAAGAGAATAATACAATAACTTTATATGAAACAACTAATGAAAACTTCGACAAGACAATTCTTCTTGTCGGAGTTTTTCATGGTGAAGAACCGCAAGGAAATTATTTGATAAATGAATATATAAAAACTGATTTATCAAAAATAAAAAACAAATTGGTTATAATTCCTTGTTTAAATCCTGATGGAATGGCAAAAAATCAACGCCAAAATTCAAATGGAATTGATTTGAATAGAAGTTTTCCAACAAAAAATTGGCGAACAACGACTAGAAAAGAATACTTTGGTGGTAATGAACCAGCTAGCGAAATTGAAACTAAATTTATGATTGAAGTTTTAGAAAATTATAAATTTGATGCAATTTTATCTATCCATGCACCATTCGAAATAGTAAATTATGATGGACCAGCAAAAGAATTAGCAGAAAAAATATCAGAAATTACTGGTTATCCAACACAAGGAGATATTGGTTATCCTACCCCAGGTAGCTTTGGAAATTATGCAGGTGTTGAAAGACAAATCCCTACAATTACATTAGAATTACCAGAAAACATATCAAATGAAGAACTTTGGTTAGTAAATAAACCTGTGTTTGAATATCTTGCTGAACAATTTTAAATGTAGGTTAAGGGCGTACTATTGATAATGGAACATCTTTCGGGAAGATATCCTCTGTAACACCGCTACAACCTGTTATAAAGAAGAAATCAAAACTTTCTCCAGATTTTATACCCAAATCATCGAACGGAATAGCTATTTCAAAAATATCCTTATGAGCATATCTTACATTATGTCCCCATTGCAACTCCCATAAACCGTCTTTTACAGCTTTTGAAAATTGTAAAGGATATTTTCTGCTTGGAGTTAATGCAAATTTTACTTCATGAGTATATCCATCAAGCAAAATTGGATGTATAAAATCCTTTTTGTTTGTTGTTCTGGTTGCTGATGTTTGTTGAAGTAAATCATTATACGCTTTTATATATACATAAATCGAAAAATATTCTTTAAAGCTATCCTTGCTATCTTGCATATATTTGTTGATATCAAAACGCAAGTACAAATTATCTTTATCATTACCAAAATAGATTCTATTAAATAGCTTGTTCTCTTGCAAAATAGGACCGTCTGGAATATCAATACAACCAGCTTGTAACCATTCATCATTATTTTTTGCCAAACCATTAATATTTGGTGTAATTTCTCTTTTGGGATTTTTCAAAGGTTTACCCATAAAAGACATCAAAGGAGCATCTAAATAAGTAGGGATTGGCTTTTCTAGAATCATATAAACGTTTTTGAGATGTTCTCTAAACATAAAGTCGAAAATATGGTCTTGCCCAGAATTATTGGGTTCACCAAACCACCAAAACCAGTCAGAACCTTCGGCAATATAAATTTCAGATTTTGCTGATTTGATTTGTTCTTTTGATAATCTGCCAGATTTTTCTGCTTCTTTTAAATCATTTCTTGCTTGAACAAGGTATTTCCAAGCTAAATTTTTAGTTGGTTCTGCAATCCATAATTGGAATTCTTGATTTACCCAAGAACCAGCTGCTACTTTTTTTAGCTTTTTCTCTGTTTTTTTATTTTGTTCAACATAATCGCTAATTAATACTGTTTTGATATTTTTATCATCATTGATTAGTTCATATAATCTGTTCAAGAAAATGGCACCGTCTTGTGGATAGTTATCCCAGCTGTTTTCACCGTCCATTGCAATAGTTAGAATATGTTTTTTATCTGGTGAGTTTTTTAATTTATCATAAACAGTTTTGATCCTATCAAATAAATCATTCGCACAAAGAACACTGTCGTGATGAGGATATTCAAATGTAATCATGTGAGGGATAACACCGTCACGGAATACAATATTTATTTCTTTTTCTCTTTTTGTTTTGTACAAATACAAAGAACAAACATCATAAGGGTCTTCATAACAACCTCTAAAATCTCTAACAAATTCTTTCTTTATAGAGTTAGAAAGAACACTTTCATCAGTAATAACCCACTCAGCCCCCATATTAGCAAGAACATCAAGAGTTTTTTGGCTTACACAGTGTTCGCTGGGCCAAATACCTTTAGGGGCTCTACCAAATGTATCTGTGATTTTTTCAAATGCCATTCTTATTTGTTCTTTTACGTCTACCATAAGTGCAATCTTGCAATCTGGTAATTCATGCTTGAAAGAAGGTGTCTTTAAATCATTTGGATTAATAAGAATAGGCAAAATAGGGTGATTATATGGACTTGTTAAAATTTCAATTCGTCCGTCATCTTGATACTTCTTGAAGGTTGGAATAATTTGTCTAATGATTTGTCTGTTCAATTCAATTAAAGCTTGTCTATCTTTAAGGTCGTAATTTCTGCCTTTTTCTTCAAAAGCTCTTAACTCTGGATATACGTCTTTCCAAATATTATCAAACCAAACAAGGTTAAAAAGCATCATAATATCGGCATATTCTTGCTCTGTAAAATCGTTTATGCCAATTTCTGCATTGCTATATCTTTTTATGTATAGTTCATTGTATCTTGGATTTTTTGAGATGATATTTTCATAGTTAGCATCAAAAAAGTAGTTTAGAATATACAATTTATCATCATCAGTTAATTCATAAGTCGGAGTAACTGTAAGTTTTGAATGAATATCGTGACCGTCATTATGTGCATAATCTTCAATTGTATCTAATAAAGTAGGAACCAAACTAAAATTAAGTTTTATTTTAGGATATTTATCTAAAATAAAAAGCATATCAAGATAATCTTTTATAGCGTGCAATCTTGCCCAAGGCATAAGCCTAATGCCGTTTGGTTGTGTTTGATAGTTTGGTTGGTGAAAGTGCCATACAAATGCTAGTGATAATTCTTTTAACATATTAAAACTTCCCGACTTTTCATGAATAATAACATTTTATTTGGAATTAGACAACATGGATGATACAGCTGTTTTTTACAAATGTTAAGATATTTAACAAATGCTTGTAAACAACAAATGCGTTAGTATTACTACATGTTGACATGTTTGAACAAAAATTTTAAAAAAAATTTATGAGTGTACACTATACAAGAAATAGAAATAATGTTTTAATAGTTAAGGAGATTAGTTTTGTTCTCGTTCTTGTAAAAAAGTTTTAGTCGAAAGACTATTAGGGAGAGGAGATTTGGAATAAAATCCAAACTAGCCGCAGCGCAGTAGGCGGCTTTTTTATTGCTTTTTAAAACTTAGATTTGCTTTCTAATGGAGAATATTTGTTGTTTTACATAAGGAATATTATGTAAATATATCTAAGGTATTAAATAAAATAAAAAACAGAGTGCAACTGTTCCGTATAGATAACATCTAAGCTCGGCAGAGCTGCGGAACTCGCAAACAAGTTTGCTCAAACAGTCCTCGCCTTGACGTTCCCTCGCTAAGGTGTTTAACTATACTCCACAATGACTCTTTATTTTTATTTTATTCAAATAGAGTAATAAAAAATATCTAGCAGAATATTTTATTTTTTATTATGTTATCTCTGGTTTGCCACGCTTACGCTCGCAAAAACGTATCTATAATGTTTCTTATGTAAAATATGAATTTGTTTCTATACTTCAACCATATTTTCTTTTAGAAGATTTTCTAAAATATCACAGCATTCTTCTACCATTGAGCAACAATGATTTTTGCGTTCTGGTGAATGAAAGTCATAACCAGCTGATAAAACTTTGCAACAATTAACTTTATGCTTCTCGGCAAACTTCTCATTGAATTGTTTTGCTAATGCTCTAGCTTTCATTCCGTCACGTTCTTCATTTTTTCCAAACATAGTACCTATAACTAGTTGCGCACCTGCGACCGCACCACACAAACATCTAACCCCCATACCACCAGAAAATGATGTTGCTACTGATAATAATTCCTTTGGTGCATACCCTTTATCAATCGCTGCTTGTACTACTGATTCTGAACAAGAATATCCACTTTTAAAATATTTTACTGCATTATTTTTCATTAAATTAACTCCTCTGTTTCCTAGCTATATTATACAATCTTTCTTAATATTTGAGCATTTTCAATTGAAAAACCTACTACAATATGTTACAATTGTAGTATAAGGAACATTAATATGTATGCACTCGCTGAACGAAGAATAGTTTGTTCCGAGAAAATGGTCTTAAAACTGGGTTTTGTGTTAATGGTGTTAGCCGTTTTCTCTGGGCAGAGTATGACCATGAATACATTTGAAGCGGAAAGTATTTTACAACAATATATACAAGAAAATACTATGTACAAAGAGCAAGAAAATAATGCTCTTTTTTTGTGGGAAAATTCGCTAGTTGAAAAATATGGAAAGAATAAAGTTCAAAAGCTTGATGATGGTGTTGTTTATGTTTCTCTTATCAAATATATAAACTCTCGTAGGATAAAGATTAATGTTGCAGAAATTAATAGAAATATAAATGAAAATATTGAGATTTCTCCATTAATGAGCGTAAATAAAAAATCTAAAATAAATAATATAGCAACTCAAAATAATGTTTTGGTTGCTGTAAATGGTACATATTTTAAACAAGATACTGGTAAACCGTTAGGGACTTTAGTAATTAACGATAAAATCATTTCTGGCCCGATATATGAACGTGTTGGAATGGGCATAAGTGACGTTGGATTTAAAACTTCTAGAATTGCATTTACTGGCGAACTAAAAAATGAAACGACAACAATTAAAATAGATAATATTAATCAGCCAAGAATGATGTATTCTGAGGTGCTTTTGTACAATCAGAATTGGGGTTTAAAATCTGCTGAAACAAAAAAAGACTCAACTCATATTGTAATATTGAATAATAAAATTATAGCTAAATCAGATTACCCATTATACATACCAGATAATGGTTTTGTTCTTTCTGCACCTAAAACTACGTTAAAAGGATTCAAACTAGGTGATAAAGTAACAATTAATTATAATTTAAATCCAAACTGGGAAGATACAGACCATATAATAAGTGGTGGACCGTACTTGATAAAAGAGGGAAGTATTTTTGTTGACCCAATAAGTCAAAAACTAACCTCAATAGCAGGGAAAAATCCGAGAACTGCTATTGGCTACACAAAAGATAATGTAATGATAATGGTTACAGTTGACGGCAGAAAAGAAGGCTCAACTGGCGTAACACTTAAAGAACTTGCTAATATTATGAAAGACTTGGGATGTTATGAAGCTATAAATCTTGACGGTGGCAGTTCTACAGTTATGTATGTTAATGGGAATGTTTATACTGGTAGCAATCTAAAAAATTCAACCTCAATAAGTAATGCATTAGCTGTTAGAGTTAAAGCTTAACTTACTTGTAAAAAATCCTTTATGATTATAAAATAGAGGGGTAGATAGTTATTTATTGAGGATATGTGAATTATGACTTATTGCGAAGAAAAAAACACAACACATTTCGCTAGTGTAGAAGCAAAAGCCGTTATTAAAGAAGCATTAAATGCTTTAGGTAAAAAACACTTAGCATTTATTTCACACGCTAATAGTTTCCCTGCTGAATATGGTAAAAATACAGGTTTTGGTACAAGTAACTCAAATGCTGCTAAAAAATTAATGGATTTTTTATCTGGTGTATTTACAGATGTTCAACTTGGACCAGCTGGTAAAACAAAATCAATTGATGCATCACCATATACTGGTACAATTTTTTCAAACAACCCATTATTCATAGACTTAGAACAATTAACAACTGATGAATGGTTTAATCTTCTTTCTGTAGAAACATACAACAGAATTACAGAAAACAATCCAAACAAACATACAAACAAAACAGCTTATTCATATATCTTCAACGCTCAAGAAGAAGCATTAAAAGAAGCATTTGAAAACTTCAAGAAGTTAGATAATGCTGATTTAAAAGCAAAATATGAAGCATATAAAGAAGCAAATAAATTCTGGTTAGAAAAAGACTCTTTATATGAAGCACTAATAGAAGAACACGGTAATGACTACTGGCCAATGTGGAAATCTGAAATGGATAAATCATTATTCAATCCACAAAATGATGAAGAAAAAGCTCAATACGCTAACAGAATTAATGAATTAAAAGAAAAATATTCTGATATTATTGAATACTATTCATTCTGCCAGTTTGTTATTTCAATCCAAAATGAAAAAACAAGAGAATATGCGCAATCAAAAGGTTTAAAAATGATTGCAGACCGTCAAGTTGCATTCTCAGACCGTGATAACTGGGCTTATCAAGCATACTTCTTAAAAGGTTGGTGCTTAGGTTGTCCTCCAGACCTATTCTCTGATGATGGTCAAGCTTGGGGCTTCCCAGTTATGGATCCAGAAAAATTATTCAATGAAGACGGCTCACTTGGTGAGGGTGGTCTTTTAATGAAAGAATTATACAAAAAAATGTTCACAGAAAACCCAGGTGGTGTAAGAATTGACCACATGGTTGGTTTAATCGACCCTTGGGTATATGTTGCTGGCAAAAAACCAAAAATCGAAGAAGGTGCTGGTAGATTATATTCATCTCCAGAACATCCAGTTCTTTCAAGATATGCTGTTGCAAAAATGGAAGACTTAAATCATGAAGTTGAAGCTGATAAAGAAGAAAGAATTTTAAGCTTAACTCCAGAACAAGTTAGAAAATATGGTAGATTAGTTGAAAAAATCGTTATCGGTGCAGCTGAAGAAGTTGGCTTAGATAAAGATTCTATCGTATGTGAAGACTTAGGTACATTAACAATGCCAGTTGTAAGTGTAATGAAAGAATATGACTTACAGGGTATGAAATTAATTCAATTCGTAGTTCCAGATAAACCAATGCACCCATATCGTTGTAAAAATATCAATGAAAGAAGCTGGGCAATGGTTGGTACTCACGATAACGAACCTATTAAAATGTGGGCAGATAAAACAGTTCACACAGAAGAAGGCTATCTAAACGGTAAAAACTTAGCAGAAGACTTGTGTCCAGATGCTTCTGCAGAGGAAAAAGAACAAGTTGCTGTTAGATGTTCAAACGAAGCTGACTTCTTAAATCAAATGAAGTTAATTGAATTGTTTGCTTGTAAATCTGCAAATATCCAAGTATTCTTCACAGACTTCTTAGGTTTGTATGATGTTTACAACCGTCCTGGTACATCAGGTGATGCTAACTGGTCATTAAGAGTTCCAGATAATTATGAAGAAGTTTATTGTGAAAACTTAAAAGCTGGTAAAGCATTGAATTTGCCTTTAATCTTAAAGCTTGCTATCCAAGCTAGAGGTAATGAATTTGCTTCACAACACCAAGAACTAATTCAAAAATTAGAAGGATTAATCTAATGCATGAGTTAAAAGTAGAAAGTTCATTTTCAGCGGCACACCATTTACTAAACTATAATGGTGAATGTGAAAATCAACACGGACACAATTGGAAGGTTGAAGTTTATGCAAAAGGAACTCAACTTGATAAATCTAACTTGTTGATTGATTTTAAGGTGCTAAAGAAAGAACTTAATAAAGTACTTGATATGTTAGACCATAAAGATATTAATACTTTGCCAGAATTTGAAAGTGTTAGTCCAAGTAGTGAAATTCTTTCAAAATTCATATATGAAAAATTAAAGGCAAATATTCCTTGTATTTCAAAAGTATCTGTATGGGAAACAGAAAGGGCTTGTGCAAGTTATTACGAGGAGTAATTAATGCATATTTTGCAATCAGTTATTATGGGAATAGTGCAAGGATTCAGTGAGTTCTTGCCTATTTCAAGTTCAGCACATTTAGTTATTACATCAAACCTATACAAAGTATTTAAGGATATGCCTATTCAACAAGAATCTTCTCAAGAAGTTTTTCTTGATATTATGCTACACTTAGGTACTTTAGTTGCTGTATTAATTTATTTTAGAAAAGATATTTTAGAAATTATAAAAGCATTTATTGAAGCAGTTAAAACAAAAGATTTTTCTTCAACTAATGCAAAATTGGCTTTGTATATTTTACTTGGTACTGCAATCACAATAGTTATTGCGTTTCCATTACACGATGTAGCAGAAGGTTTAGTATATGCACCGGCAACTGTTGGATTATTGATGATTATTACTGGTATTTTACTATTTTCAGCAGAAGCTTTTTCTAAAAAGTTAGAAAATAAATCTAATGAAATGGATTTTAAATCATCTATATTAATGGCAATATCTCAAGGTATTGCTGCACTACCAGGATTTTCTCGTTCCGGTTTAACCATTGCAACTGGTCTATTTAGTAAAAAAGACAGAGTAACTGCTGCAAAGTATTCGTTTTTATTGAGTATTCCAATTATATTAGGTGCTTCAATGGTTTATCCATTGATTAAAATTGATATGGCTGAGTTTGCTGGTTATAACTGGAGTGCTATTATAATAGGAACAATAGTTTCAGCCGTTGTTGGTTACTTGTGTGTTAAGTATTTTCTAAAGTTTGTAGGTAAATATTCACTTGCATTTTTTGGATATTATTGCATAATAGTAGGAGTATCTACTTTTGTGTTTTTTAATTATTTTGTAAATGGGGTATAAATTATGCAATTAACTGTTGATTACATAAAAGAAAAAATTGGGGATTTTAAGCCAGAAATTGGTATCATTTTAGGAAGTGGCTTAGGCGATTTTGCCGATAGTTTTGAATCAATAGTTGTACCTTATAATGAAATACCTGGGTTTCAAAAATCAAATGTTGCGGGACACAAAGGTCAATTAGTTTTTGCAGAAGTTAATGGTAAAAAAGTTGTTATGATGCAAGGTAGATACCACTTTTATGAAGGGTATTCTATGCAGACTGTTACATATCCAGTAAAAGTTATGAAAAAATTAGGTGTTCAAACTTTAATTATTACAAATGCTGCTGGAGCTGTGAGTGGTGAATTTGCTCCTGGTGAATTAATGTTTATTACTGACCATATCAACTTTATGGGAACAAATCCGTTAATTGGTGCAAATGATGATTCATTAGGTACTCGTTTCCCAGATATGAGTGAAGTTTATAAAGAAGAATTAATAGAATTAGCAGAAGATATTGCCGAAAAATTAGGAATTTCATATCAAAAAGGTGTTTATGTTGCAACAACTGGCCCAAGCTATGAAACTCCAGCAGAAGTAAATATGTTTAGAAAGCTTGGTGGAAACGCTGTTGGTATGTCTACAGTTCCAGAGGCAATTGTTGCTAATTATTGTGGTTTAAAGGTTATGGGTATAAGCTGTTTAACAAATTATGCAGCTGGTGTTTCTGATTATCCATTAAATCACCAAGAAGTTATAGATACAGCTAATCGTGTAAAAGAAAGCTTTAAAGAATTATTATCAGAATTTATTAAACAGATATAGTCGAAAAGAATTATGGATATTACAGTTAATAAAATTAAATCATTAAATGGTGAGATTGAAATCCCAGCAGATAAATCTATTACTCATCGTGCCTTTATGTTTTCTTCTTTGACAAAAGGCAAGCTGAAAGTGAGTAATTTTTCTAAAGGGGCAGACTGTATGTCTACTCTAAAAATTATTCAACAATTAGGTTGTAAAGTTGAATTCATAAATGAAAAAGAAGTTATTATTGATGCAACTGAGGCGTTAAAGGAGCCAGCTGAAGCTTTAGATTGCGGTAACTCTGGTACAACAACAAGATTGATGATGGGGCTACTTGCTGGGCAAAGAATTAATTCAAAAATGTTTGGAGACCAAAGCCTTTCAAAACGTCCAATGAAGCGAGTTATTGCACCTTTAGAACAAATGGGAGCTAATTTTGTTCACCAAGATTATAAATTACCTTTAGAAATAAAAGGAACAAATTTAAAAGCTATTGATTATAATTCACCTCTTGCTTCAGCACAAGTAAAATCTTGTATTCTGTTGGCTGGTTTAAATGCTGAAGGTGAAACCTCTTTCACTGAACCATATAAATCACGCAATCATACAGAGCTTATGTTTGAATATATGGGTGCTGATATAAAGGTTGAGGGTACAAAAGTTACTATAAAAAAATCTCAATTAAAACCAGTTGATATAACAGTATGTGGTGATATTTCATCTGCTGCTTTCTTTATGGTTGCTGCATTAATCGTTCCTAATTCAGATATAATTATCAGAAATGTTGGTATTAATGAGACTAGAAGTGGAATAATTGATGTTTTAAAAGCAATGAATGGTGATATCCAATTATTGAATGAAAGAGTTATTTCAAATGAAAAAGTTGCTGACATTAGAGTCAGATATTCAAATCTAAAAGCTACTACAATTGAAGGTGAAATAATTCCTAGATTAATTGATGAAATTCCTATTATAGCTATTGCTGCAACTCAAGCAGAAGGAACAACTATAATTAAAGATGCTCAAGATTTAAGAAATAAAGAAGCTGATAGAATAACCGCAGTTAAAACAGAAGTTCAAAAGCTAGGTGCTGATATAGAAGAAACACCAGATGGATTTATAATAAAAGGAAAAACAGAGCTAACTGGTGATGCTGAAATAGAATGTTATCATGACCACAGAATAGCTATGAGCTTATACGTTGCTGGTTTAATATGCAAAAAACCCATTAAAATTAATGAATTTCAATGGGTTGATATTTCTTTTCCAGAATTTTTAGATTTAATGTCTAAATTGACTATTTCATAGGATATACAACTTGTGAGTCTTTATTAGGTTTAACCTTAAATGTAATATAAACTCTTTCTCCTTTATAGTCATCTGGTGGCATATTAAAGCCTTGAACTTTTGATAAAGCTAATAACACTGAATTATCTATAGTTTCGTTGTGAGAGCTTGCTACAATCCTCTTAGAAGCTAAGTTACCTTCTTTATCAATTGTGAATTGTACTTTACATTCACCAGAACCAGTAATAATTTTTCTATCCCAGTTTCTGTCAAATTCACTACCGATATCAACTAAGTACTCCCTTAAATTTGGAGATATACTTCTGAAGTATGTATTTAATAGTGGTAAATTTGCCAATGGGTCTTTTTTCTTGTGTGCAGAAGGAACAGTATTATCCCAGTATGAATTAACTGAAGGAAGAACTACTTGTTCTTTTGCAACCTTTTCTTTTACAACTTCCATTTTTTTCTTTTTGTGTGGAGGTAAGAAAAGAACAACAATACATAAGACTGCGATTACACCTATAGCTATAAGTGATTTTTTCTTTTCTGCTTCTTCCTTACGCATCTCTTCCAATTCTTCTGGAGAAGGTTTTCTCTTTGGACGTGGTTTTGGACGTGGTGCAGGTTCATAATATTCTTCTTCGTATACTTCTTGTTCTACAACTTCCTCAAATGTGTCGTTACCACAATCACAATAATCTGGTAAGTCTGTAAATTCTGTATTACACTCGGTACATCTGTACATTATATATTTTCCTTTAAATATTAATAATCTTTATCTACTTTTTCTAATAATTCTTCTCTTATTATGATTTCAAATTTTGTGTTACCAAGCATTGTAGTTTCCATAATAAGAATTGCTGTTGGTAATAAAGCACCTACGAATGAAAGAATCATACCCATTACGTCACCGCCCATTACACCGATAAAGTATGAAACGTTCATTGTAATTTCGATGAATACTACGCATAATGCGATTAAGAAGAATTTTTTAGCTTCTTTTTTCAAGTTTTTACTAGATTCTACACCGTGAAGAACTACACCGTGAATGTTGTAATCACTAAAACCGTCTTGTTTAATAACATTAGATGCATATAAACGTTTTGTTGTAGCAAAAGATGTTGCAAAACAGTGGAATGCGAATACAATCATAAATACCGCTAACGCAAGGAAGATTGGTGAGAATTTAAAACCTTCTGCTAATCTTATCCAACCAGCTGCTTCTGGGAAACATTCTGCTAATGTTTGAGATACACCATAAGCCAAGAATGGTGCTGTAATTACCCCAACAACGTATTCAATACCAGATTTTACTTCTAGGTTGAATATTTTGTTTCCGATATCTTTTAATTTCTTTTTAGAAACGTTATTTACGAATAATGTAATCCATTGTTGATAATCTTTAACAACCGCTTGGAAGTCTTCTCTGCTTTCATAGCTATCAAGTTCTTCACCAGCCTCAGCAATAGTATTCTGTGTAATAGCTGCAAATATTCCTAAGAAAATACATAGGAATGAAGTTGATAATAACATTTGTGGTATCAATAATGGTAGTTGATAAATGTGTGCCATTAATTCAACTATAGAAAATGTAATAATTAAACCAAAAATACCAAAACCTGATAACATACAAAGACCTTGGATTGTTTTTGATGATTGGCTTACATTTCTTTTTGATTTATTTTGAAGAGTTAAGAATTGTCCTAACTTTAATATTAATGTTACTACGATAAATGAAACTGCAGCCAAGAATAAAATTCTATTTTGTAATTGACCACCTAAAGACTCTAATCTAATAATATCTTTTAATATAAATGCCATTGCAAAAGGAACAAACACGATAAAGAAATTCAAGAAAGCAAGAATTAATTCATTTTGTCCTAGTTTGCCTCTTAAATAGTTTGCTTTATATGCTATTTCTTTTGTAATTAAAGCTCTTCTTCTTTCGATATCAGCTTTTCTTCTGTCAATTTTAATTTTTGCTTGAGCACCGATACCTGTACCATATAATGCTTCGATATCTTGTTCGTTCAAGTCTTCGTCTTCAATCATAGAGATTGTTCTTCTATTTTCAACTCTTTTAATTCTTTCAGCATTTTTTCTGTTTGCTAATTCTAAAGAGCCTGGAACAACTTTTGGATTTGTACCAGCAGCTGTTATTTTAATTGCAATAAATTCATCTGTATCAGCAATCATTAATTTGCATAATGAAGCGATTTCGATTGAACTACCGATTGGTTGTCCTCTAAATAATACTTTATCGCTTTTGAAATTATTAACGACTTGCCATTTTCCGTTATCCATCTTTTGAAGTGAGATAATTAGGTCAAAATCCAAATTTAATTTGTAATTACAATTTGGAGCAGTACCAATGTTAATAACACTAGAATCGTTAAATACTTTTTCACTGTTTTTAGATGTTATAGTAACTTTCATTATTATCCTCTATCTTCCTACTGCTTCTAAAAAACTTCTAACTGCTTGGTCAACATTCTCTTCTGATGCAATAATCATTTGTTTATCGCTCATAATTGGTAATAAAGTTTGTCTAACTTCATCCAATTTTTGAGGGTGTGCATATAAGAATGCCAATGTTAAATCTGGAATATATTGCATAGTTTTCTTGATGTTTTTAGGTAATGTATTCCAGTTAATTTGTTTTGTGATATCACCTTCATTTTCAAGGTCACCTAAAATAATAATTGCTGGCTTATAGCCGTCTTGTTTGTATCTTAGAGCATCACCAACAGCTTTTTTAAGTGCTAAACCATATGCTGTACCAAAAGATTTTTCGTCTATTGCACTACGTTTTTTCATTGCTTCACGCATTGCAACTAATTTATGTGGTACACCGTTATATACGTTATAAGTATCCTCTGTAACAACATAAATTAATGCTTGGTCTTCTGAGTCTAATCTTTTTGAAATTTTTAAAATTGTTTGAACTTGTTTGTCAAACAAACCTCTATTAGATGCAGATGTATCTAACAAAAATATGGTTGCAACTGGTTTAAATTCACCAAATTCCATATTGTTCCAACCTACATACAAGCATTTAGCAACATATATAAATGCTAGTAGTATAAAACCCAATGTTAAAGTTCTTCTAAACATATTACTCTCAAACTATTATCTACCACCAAAATTGTATCATATCTTTTTGTTTTTGTGCAAGTTCTTTATCTTCCTAAAACTCCAGAAATCTGGGTGTAATAATGCTAAAAATGGAATTAATTCTAAACGTCCTATTAACATATTAAACATACAGATGAATTTAGATAAAATATTCAAATCTGCATAACTGCCCATTGGACCAAGTTGTCCAAAAGCTGGACCAACATTGCCTAAAGTGGCTATTGCACTTGTTAAACCAATAACTACATTTTGTTCAATAAATACTAATAGAACAGCAGAAATTGCAAAAATTGTATAATAAAATATTACGAATGATATCATTTGTTTTACGATATCTTCATTTACAATTACCTTATTTATTTTTATTGGATATACACCGTTTGGATGAAATATTTTAGATATTTGTCTTTTTAAGTATTTGAATATAAATACTATTCTCAAAAGTTTTAAGCCACCAGATGCTGAACCAATTGACGCACCACAGAACATTAATAAGAACAATAGTAATTTTGCTCTTAAATTCCATTCATTATAATCAACAGAAGCAAAACCAGTTGTTGTTACTATTGATATTACTTGGAAAAATGCAGCTTCAATTGCTTTTTTAAATTCATATACATTGTGTGTTGTGAGTGTAATTGCTATTGAAAGTGTGAAAAATAGAACAACTAAAAAATATAACTTAAATTCATCATCTTTTATTAGAACTTGAAAATTCCTTTTAATATACAGTTTATATTGAAGTGCAAAGTTCATTCCAGATAAAAACATAAATATTGCAATCACCCAAAAGAATTTAGCTTGACCATAATCCATAATGCTGTTTTGAGCTGGAGAAAATCCACCACCAGATAGTGATGATAATGAGTTGCAAATAGCATCAAATGTTGGCATACCCATACATTTTAACGTGAAGATTTCGATAATAGTTAATACGAAATATATACCCCATAATGCACCAGCAGTTTGTCTTATTCTTGGTGTTAGTTTGCTCTCAGTTGAGCTAGCTCCAGGAGACTCTGCATAGAACATTTGTCGTCCAGCGATTGCAAATTTAGGAAGAATTGCAATAAATAATACCAAAATCCCCATACCGCCAAGCCATTGGCTAAAAGAACGCCAAAAGAACATAGCTTTAGGATATTCTGAAAAATTAGTTAATATGGTTGCCCCAGTTGTTGTTACTCCAGATACTGCCTCAAATAGTGCGTCTACCGGATTTAATCCAAAAAATAAAAATGGGATTGAAGCTAAAATTGCAAATAAAATCCATACTAACAATGTTATAGCTAAGGTTTCACTTTTGTTGATATTATTAACTTCTTCGCCACTTTTTTGGTTACCTTTTAGTAAAATCCCCAATAAATAAGCTAATGATGAAGCATAAATAAATGGTTGGCAATGTGTATATTCTTGATAAATTAATCCGCAAATGCAAGGTACAAGCATTACAACTGCTATATATTTTAATATTAAACTAACTGTATTAAATACATAATTAAAATTCATTTATTAATTACCTTTTAAAATAGTTTAAAATTGCATCTGCATTTTCTTGAGTTGTAAATACAATTAAGTTATCAAATGGCATAACTTGAGTTGTACCACGTGGGATTATTATTCTATTACGTCTTTGAATAATTGCGATGATTGCTTTACAAGGTAATTTTAAGTTCATTAAACTTTCTGTTTTGAAGTCAAAAGGAACACAGATTTCAAGAACTTTACCTTGACCTCTTTCAACTGTTGCAAGAATTTCAACTTCGGTTTTGATTAAATGATTTTCTATATCTTCAATAGCTGCAGCATTCTGTGATATAGCAACATCTATACCTACTTTTTCAAAAATTTTAGCGTTTGAATTTTTAGAAACTCTTGTTATTACTTTTGGAACACCCATTTGCTTTGCAAGAAGAGAACATAATAGGTTTTTTTCATCGTTATTTGTGACGCTAACAACAACGTCAGACTCTCCAACACGTTCTTCTTCTAAAAGTCCAAAGTTAGCACCGTCACCATTAATAACTAGAGTATTTTTTAGATTTTCTGTTAACTCAACACATCTATCATAGTCAAACTCTAAAATTTTAATTTTCATATTTGCTTTTTCAAGGTTTTGAGCAAGCATTAAGCCGACATTTCCACCACCGATGATTGTTACTTGTTTAACATCGTTGTTATCTTGGAAAAATTTGTTTGCCAAAATATCTAAAGAGTACGACGAGCCCATAAATATTACTTTATCGTTCAATAATAATTCAGTATCACCGTTTGGAATAAACAATGTATCATCACGAGTAATTCCAACAATAAGTGTTTCTTCTGGGAAACTACAATCTTTAATTTTTTTATTTAAAAATTTAGTACCTTCAACTACTCTATATTCAAATAAACGAGCTTTGCCATTAGCAAAATCTTCAGCATCAATAGCATTTGGAACTGTGATTATTCTAAAAATTTCTTGAGTCATAAGTTCTTCTGGCCAAAGAACATAATCAATCATAAGTTCTTTTTGGTATTTTGAACCACGTACTAATGATAGGGATTCTACATTATCTTTTTTACTTACAAAACAAGCAGTTTTAAGTTTTGTCATATTAGTAACTGTTAAACACGCAACAATATTCGCTTCATCATTATCTGTACAAGCTATAAATATATCAGCATCTTTAATTCCAATTGATTCTAAAAGTGCAATGTTAGCACCAGAGCCTTGAATATATTCTATATCAAGCTTTTGAATATCATCATTAATAGATGTTTCATCATCAATAACAATAATATCGTGGTCTTCGTATAATTTAGCTGCAATTAATGAAGCGGTTTCATTTGCGCCATATATAACAATTTTCATAATAATCCCTTTACTTAACCATTTTATAAACTAAAAAGGGGGTTTTGTCTATTATGCAATATTTTGTTATACAGTAGCTAAATCTTGTGAAATGAGCTCTTTAAGCTCTGAATTACCAGTTTGTTGAGCTGCAATATATGCTTTTGATAGTAGTCTTTTTGCTTTAGCGGTATTGCCATATTGAAGCATTATTTCAGCTGCACTTCTATAATTCTTTGCTAGATTTTCATTATCTTCTATTGTGTGGAAGGATTGAGCAGAATTACTATACATATTTAAAGCTCTAATTTTTTCACCAAGTTTTTCGCTCATTTTAGCATTTCTTGAATACGTAATCCCTTTTACCTTTCCATTGTTGGTTTCATTTGCAACTATTGTTGACATATCCATAAATTTAATGGCATTTTCTTTATCGTATCTATCAGTATGAACTTGTGCTAAATCAGTTAAGGCTTGAGTTTGTAAAATTTGATTATCAGCTTCACCAGCAAAAGATACAGCAGAACAGAAGTGGTCTACAGCTGGTGCAAAATTTACAAAATCATCGTAGATTTTGCCCATTGATAAGTGAGCTCTAGCTTTTAAGTTGTTATCAGAGCTTTGTTGAGTTGCTTGATGATAACAATACAAAGCATCTTCAACTTGATTAAAGTCATCATATAAACGACCTTCTTCATAATTAATCATTGCACAAGTTTGAATGTCACCAATATCCTCAGCATATTCCATTGTATTTTGGAAAGAATATAAAGCTTGTTCTTTGTTGTCGATAGCAGCATATTTCTTTGCTTGGATAAACATTCTTTTTAATTGTGGGTCTTCTGGAACATACACCCCACTTTTTACTTGTGGTTTTGGTGGTTCTTGTTCTTCTACAATAACTTCTTCAACAGCTTCAGCTTGAATAGCTTCTGGTTCTTCAACAATTTCTTCTGCTGGTTCCTCTATAGGTTGTGCTTCAACTTGTGCAGCAGCACCAGCTAATACTTCTGACTTATAGTCAATTTGTTGTAAGAAAAGTGCATCAACCCAATTTTCAACAACCTTTGAAGGTTTTTTTAGTGTTTTAGTAATATATTCATCTAATATTTGTGAGGCATTTTTTAAATTAGATTGAACAATTTGTGGATTTGGGTTTTCTTTTTGTGCTTGGTTCTCTATTAGTGTTAAATATGAAGCGACTTCAGATTTGATGTTATCTGGAGCACCAATTGCATTAGCGGTATTTCTAAAATCTGACAAAACTTGGTCTATACCAATTCTCTTTTTCGTATAATCAATAGCTACTTTTTCGCCATTTGGGAAATGAGTATTCTGATTATTGTTAGATGAAGATTTTCTTTCTTCTTGTGGGTTATTTTCGGTAGCATTAGAAGATTGAGAACTTTTATCCTCATCTTTTCTTCTTGTAATTTGTCTGTTATTTATCCCATAATATGCGTTTGCGTAATTAGGATAGATAGAATTATACAAGTTTTACCGCCTCACATTACACTTAATCCGTTAATTCTACATAACTAGTATGTACTTTTTAGCTTAGATTTTGAATACACTATTTAATGTATTAATGTTTTTAGGTAAAAAATCAAAGGTAACTATATTATTTATAAGAAAAATTTTTCAGATATAGTTCATTAAAAATTTCTTTTGCAAAATTTCCCCAAGTATATGAATTAGCAACTTTTACAGCATTGTTTTTTAATAAAGATAATTTTTCTTTATCAACAAGCATAACCTCTTCAATCTTGTTTGCTAAATTTTCTGTGGCATTTTCATAAGCATTAAAAATAAAAGCATTATTTCCATCTTCTAAAATTTCACTAGCTCCCATATTAGAACCTACTACAACTGGAACCCTTCTTGTCATCGCTTCAGTAACAATTCTACCAAAAGCCTCATATTTGCTAGCACAAACAAGACAATCTATCTCTTTATAAAAATCATTTATATTTTTTTGAAAAGGTAAAAATGTAACATATTTTTCGAGTCCAAATATTTTTAAATACAATTTTAAAATAATTTGTTTTTTATATTTAGGGTTAATCATTTTTACAATAATGTATTTTCTTCTTTTCACCAAAACTCTCAAAGCTCTTAAAACATTAAATCCTCCTTTTGTAATAAAACCGCAAGTAACAGAACCAATTACAAATTTTTCTGTAGAAGATTTTTCTATTATTTCCTCATTAGAATTATTTGTTCCGGGATAAACAACTACAATTTTATTAGGCGAGATTTCACAATGTTTTATATAATCATTTTTTACAACATTAGATGCAGCAAATATTTTAGGACATTTTTTAAAATGTTTAGTTTGCATCCTCAATCTATTTTTATGTGTTAAAAGAACCAAAAACCTTATTAATGGATTTTCTGCAGCATACAATTTCCCTGCCAAAGATAGATTATGCAGTATATTGCAAGCAAAAGATAATTTTATACAATCACTTAAAAAATAATCATAATTGTCAATATCAACAACTGATTTTATCTCATTTTCTAGCTCATATATAGATTTAATATTTTTAGGATTGTACTTTGTTGCTAAAAAATATATCTTTTTTACACAAGGAGAAAAACTCTTTGTACAATTTAAACAAAATAAGTCAACATCAATTCCATTGATTTCACATAAAAATAAAAAATCTTTAAGATAATATCTCATAAAACCAGATTCTAATATTGCTATCTTCTTTTTCATAACTGCCCCTCTTATGACATTGATATTCATGTTTCATTCTAAAAACAGACATTACAGTCACGATTATATGACATGCTTATACATAAAATCAACCACATATGCACTCTTATCTGCATAGTTTTATTTTTAAAAGAAGACTATGCTTTCTATAGAGGTGTTATGTACAACTTAGAATCTACTGGATTAAAAATAAAAGAAATAAGAAAACGTAAAAAGATTTCACAAGAAAAACTTGCTGAAATGGTTTCAATGAATACAAGAAGTATTCTACGATTGGAAAATGCTCAAAATATTCCAACAATTGAAACTCTAGATAAAATTGCAAAAGCACTTAATGTCAGTATTTCGGATTTTTTTGAAACTCAAACAACAAAAAACAAAGATGAAATAATTGAAGATATTAATAAGTGTTTATTAATGATGAACACAGATGAACTAAAAAATTTTTATAAAGCTGTTTATTATTTCATACATTAATCATTTGTCAAAATCATCTTGCATTAATATTCAAGACCTATTAAACTTTTCATATGATAAAGAAATTTTTGGCAAAAAAGTTTAATGAAAAATATGCGGGAAAAGAACTATATTTCTGCCCACGTATTTATGAAGATATTACTTTTTATTCAAAAGTGGCAGTAAAGTGTTGTCATCATCAAGTGTTAAACAAAATGCCACCAATAGTTTCACAAGAGCCAAGTAAAAAAATATCCTTTTATAAATATATTAGTGCGCTTGATGAAATAATGAAAAGAAATCAAACAAGGGCTCCAGAGTGTGGAACTTGTCGTTTTTTGAAGAAGCAAATTGTGCCAGAGTTTAAGCACGAAAAATTCCTAACATTTTTTACAATAAACCATTTTACAAAGTGCAATTCTAATTGTATCTATTGCGGTATTGGTAGAAAAACGGAAGATATAAAATATCATCTATTACCAGTTATAAAACAAATGGTAAAAGATAAAATGTTCGCTGAAAATTGCCTTATTAATTGGGGTGGCGGTGAACCTACAATGTGTTCTGAATTTGAAGATATTGCTGATTTTTTCCATAAGAATAATATTAGACAAGCTGTAAATTCATCTGGAATTATTTTTTCAAATGTTATTTTTGAGGGTTTAAAAGATAATTCTATGAGTATTCAAATTAGCCCAGATGCAGGAACAGAAGAAACCTACTTTAAAATCAAAAGGCAAAACAATTTTGATAAAGTTTGGGAAAATATTAAAAAATATGCCCAATATCCAGATATGCTTTTTGTTAAATACATATTTTTCTCATATAGCGCAAATGAAAATGATATAAGAAAATTTATAGAAAAATGTGTTGAATGTGGCGTTAAAAATATAGTTATAGATTGTGAATCAAGTAGTGTGACAGCTGTTAGAAAACCTTTTGGACCAATAACACAAGAAATAGTTGACCTTGCAATTTTAATGAAAAAACTTGCGATAGAAAATAATATAAAATACGAAGTATCCTACCAATGGAAGGATGAACACAGAAAACAAATAGAAGAGGCTTAAATACTAATAGTAACCCTAGAACCTTCTTTATGGTAGTTACCACCACCACAAATTGTTTCAATAACTTTTAAAAGAAATTCTCTTGGTGCTTCCATTTGGTTGATGTAAAACTCTTGATTTCCTAAATGGCGGATTTTTATAATAGCTTTTCCGCTTTTATCGGCTGGAACATATAATGAAGAAACTTCCATATCTAATAATTTTTGTTCAACTTCATCATTGTAGCCTTGATAAAGTTCTGGCAAAGTTCCTTTTATTGCAATTATTCTACCAGTGAATAAAGGTGTATCTTTTTCTCTATGTAGTGCTTTAGGTTTATCTTTTAAATTAACGTATAAAGTAATTGAGTGCCATAAAATATTCATTACAGCAATATGTCTTTGTTTGTCATATTCATAATAAATATTTTCAGAAGGGATACCTCTAGCTTTAAAGGATTGTTTTAAATATTCAACGGTAAGAGCCATATTTTCAACCATTTTTTCGAACAAAACAACAGTATTTGCGTTAGATTGTTGATACTCAAGAAATTGCTTGTACATATGGCTAGATACAAGGCTCATTCTTTCTTGTATTACAGATGACTTTCTTGCAGTCGTTTCTAAATAGTCAAAATTTCCGTTCAAAAAATCCTTCTCTTTCTGATTTCATTGTATAAAAAAATCAATCAATATAAAACTATTTTAAACATTTTTATTACAAAATCGAATACTTAATTTACATTATTTATTTAAATTTTGCTTTTTATTCACATATCAAATATTATATAAATTATGCGAATAGTCATAGTTGGTTACGGAGAAATGTTTCAAGCACTTGTTAGTGGTGTGTTAAAGACACAACATGAGCTTGTTGCTGTCTTTAGAGAAGATAATCTTAGGAAATCTCCTCTTGAACGTGCAATTAAAGATATTTTATCTCCCTCTAATGATTATAACTTTATAAAAACTCATCAATTAAAAGAGATTAAAGCAAAGAGTGTTAATTCAAAAGAATTTATTCAAGCACTAGAAGAACTTAAAGTTGATTTGATTTTGGTTGGTTCTTGGAGTGAAAAGTTCTCAGTTCAGACAATTAATGTGCCTAAAAAAGGTTGCATTAATGTACATCCTTCCCTTTTACCAAAATATAGAGGTCCAAATCCATATTTGCAAGTAATACTTCACAATGAAGAAAAAACTGGTATTACATTTCATCAAATGGATGTTAATTATGATACTGGTGCAATTGTTCATCAAGCTGAAACAGATATTAGAGATAATGATACTGGTTTAAGTTTAAAATTGCGTTGTTGTGATTTGGCTAGGAATGAAGTTGCTGTTTTCTTGAATGAATTTACTAAAAAAATGAAAAATCCAATCAGTCAAAATGAGAAAGAAGCAACGTATCAACATCAAATCACATTAAATGATTCAATAATTAATTTTGAAAAAGAAACAGCAGAAGAAATAGATAGAAGAATAAGAGCAATGAGCCCTTGGCTTAATTGCCATATTATGCACAAGAGTGAATTTTTTACTTTTGCAAACCATAAAATTTGTCCAAAGTCTTCAAAAAAACAAGCTGGCACAATAGTAAAGAAGGAAAATAAATCATTGTTTGTTGTGTGTAAAAATGGTGGAGTTATTGAATTTTCTTCTTTAAGGCTAAAACGTCCTTTTGCTGGGTTTCTTACAAAGTTATATTTGGAAAAATTTGTGAATATAAATGAACGAATTGTTGTATAATAAAGAAAATAAAAATAGATAGGGATTAATTATGTTAGACTTACACGCAATATATGAGGTTGTAACTTTTGCTATCGGCGATACTAAAGCTGGCTCTAAAATGGGTAAATTACAAGTTAAAAATATGGAAGATGGCACTATTCTTAACTGTATTTTATGGGAAGAAACTTTGAATAGATTGGATTCTAAACTATTTAGAAGTAACAATCAAATTAGAATAGTATCTGGTACTTATAATGAAAAATACAACAACTGTTTAGTTTCAGATATTGCACTTGTAAAAGAGTCTAAATTGGGTCTTTCTGAAGAACAACGAGAAGAATTGTTTAGTAATATAATGAGCTATGTAAATAAAATAGAAGATAAGAAATTATCTGAATTTGTTTCTACATTGTTATTTGAACACGAAGGCGCATTTAAAATTACACCAGCTGCTAAACTTATGCACCATAATTATATTGGTGGTTTATTAGAGCATACATATGAATGTTTGGATATTGCTAATACTGTTCTTACAAAATGCAATAATAAAATCAATCCAGATATTGTGTATGCAGCTTGTATTTTGCACGATTTTGGTAAGATTTTTGAATACAATGTTGATATGGAAACTGGTCTTATTGAATATAATGAAGAGTTCAGAAAAGACTGGAGAACACACTCTCAATGGGGCTTTACTGTTTGTATGAGTAATGGTTTTAAAGATATTGCAAAAATGATTGCAGCTCATCATGGTAGAACAGATTGGGGCGCATTGATTGACTTAAATGAAAAAGATGCAGAGCCATATATGTACATTATTCACCACATTGATGACTTATCTGCAAAATTTGGTAAAATATCAATATCAGATATTGGCTAGGGGTATAAGATGAAAAAATTATTTACTTTATTAGTTGCAACTTTGTTCGTATTTTCATTAGTTGGATTAGATGCTTCTGCAGCAATAACAAAAAAAATAAATGCAAATATTAAAACTAAAAAAGTTCCAGCTGGTACTGTTTTAACCTTAAAGCTGTTAAACCCAGTGAACTCTGCAACTTCTCAACTAGGCGACCAGTTTGATTTAATGGTTGTAGAAAACGTTAAAGTAGATAATTCTATTGTTATTCCTCAAGGTAGCGTAATTCGTGGTTCGTTAGAGGATGTACAAGCTGCAAAGATGCTATATAAAGGTGGTATGGTAAGATTATATTTTGACCATATTGTTAGCTCAACTGGTAGACAAGTTCCTGTTACAGCTGGTATCTGTAATAATCAAAATGTAACTTATGATGGTGCTTTGAGCACAAATACTTCTTATAAAGACGCGCTTAGCAAAACAGCAAATACATCAAAAAATATTATAACAACACCTACAAAATGGGCGTGGGAAAAAGGTGAGGATATTACTGTTATGAAGGGATATCCAAAATACGTTTTTGCGCCTATAACTGCTATTGTTTCAACTCCGGTTGCTGGTATTTATTTTGTTGGTGACGCTATTGCTGATATATTCAAAAAAGGTAAAGATTTTAATATGAATCAAGGTGAAACAATCCAAGTTCAGTTAATAAAACCTATAGATATGCCAGTGTACTAATATGAATATAAAACAATTATTAGTTAATATTGATTTTGTTGTAAGAAATTTTTATGGAATAGTAACTTTAAAGCGAGAAAAAGAGATTGCTAATCTACTAAAACGTAATGCACTAATTCTTGCAACTGTTGAATCTTGTACTGGAGGATTGGTTAGTTCAAGAATGACTGATTTATCTGGTTCTAGTATGTATATTTGGCAAAATTTTATTACCTATGCAAATGAAGCAAAGATAAATATTCTAGGCGTAAAAAGAGGAACAATAGAAAGAGTCGGCGTTGTTAGTGAAGAAGTTTCTCTTGAAATGGTAAAAGGCGCATTAGAAAAATATAATTGTACAATAGCACTTTCAACAACTGGCATTGCTGGACCAACTGGTGGTACAGAACAAAAACCGGTTGGGTTGATTTATATAGGTGTTGCAGATAGAGAAAAATTTAAATCGTATAGATATGAGGTTAACCCATTGTTGTATAGAAGAATAATGAAATATGCTTTTTCTTCTAAGGCGCTAGATTGCTTATTGGATTTTTTGAAAGAGAATTATTAATAAAAGTAATTATATAATTTAGTAATTATGTCATTCTGAACCGGTTTTAGTATTACTGTTTTTTATGTCATGCTGAGGAGCGAAGCGAGCTCAGTATCTAACTAATTTTAAGATAAAATATAAAATCTGGTAAGATCTTGAATAGATTGAAAAACTATGCTTTAAAGCTTGTTTCTCTAATCTTTCAAGATGACAGAGGAGAGGTTTGTTTTTTTTGTGAAAGTAGTCAATAGTTATTTATGGCAATAAAAAACCTCCTTATTAAAGGAGGTTTTTTATTTGATTGATTTTATTTAGCTGCTTGTTTTTCTAGTTTTTCTAAACGTTTTTCAAAAGCTTTATTTTGTTCAAGAAGCATTTTGTTTTGTGCTTCAAGCTCTGTTATACGTTTATCTAAACCAACAACTTTTGCGGTTAAATCTTGAAGTTTTGCACATAATTCTTTTATTGAATTAACCATTGCATAGAAGATTTCTTCTGTTTTAATTCTTAGGTAACCGTCTTCACCTTTAATTACAGAGTTAGGGAATATCTTTTGCAATTGTTGTGCGATAACACCAACGTGTGGAGTTTTCTTTTCATCATTTTTGTATGTGTAGTTTTTAACTTCAATTTTGTTGATTTCTGCTAAACCAGCTTTGCTGTCACCAGATATATTTTTTAAACGAGCATCGGAATATGTTCCTGCTATTTGGCTGATTCTATTTATTTCTTGGTTTAAATAATTAAGGGCTGCTTTTACACCGCTACTACTATTGATACTAAGTCCTTCAATAAATAAGTCTTTGCCATTTCCAACAGTTACACCATTATTGTTTATATGTATAAGCTGTGAACCTGCTATGTCAAATTCTATATTTGTATCAGAATTCATAGATATATTATCACTAGTTACTTTTAAACTAGGTTTCTCTTCGTTGCCATTTATATTGACCTCAAATGGCATTTTTAGACCCATATCAATAATTTGAGTACCTTTGTCATCAATATTTATTAAGTGATTAGCACGTCTTGTGACATTTAATCTATTATTAATAAAAATATCTGCTTCACCAATACCAGGGCTGTTTGTATAATTGTCAGCAACGATGCCTACAACATTTTGATTTGTTGAACGTAATTTGTCTGTTAAATCACTATCGGTAGCTCTCCACGCTGGTATCCAAGTAGGGTAACTTGTATAGTTATCTGGCATATCAAATTTAATCAATTCGTTAAATGAGATACTGTGTAATTTTGCTATTTTGTGACCAGATTCACTTTTTATTTTATTAGGGTCAAAAGCAGCAATTATTGGTTTATTTTGAAGTGCTTTAAATTGCATTGTGACAGAACCACTATCTTGAACATTATTGAAATATCTTAAATTGAAGAAGGCAGAACCACTTACACCGCCACCAAGATTGTTGTTCTCTCCATAACCATAGTTATTTTGGTTATTAATATCACCAGGAACTGATGTGAATACGAAGGTTGGGAAATTACCACCGTGAAATGGTTTAAATTCAACATCTTTTGCGTTTACAATTAATTCCTTATCAAAATATCCATTTTGATTATCTGTAATAGTTGGATTATTTTTGTATGTTGTAGTTACTACACCACCGGCAATACTTGTATCGTGTCCTACTCTTTGTACGTGGCCAGTAATAAGTGGTGCACTATTTTGTAATAGGCTAGTAACTCCACCTTGAGGTGTTCTTGTCGCACCTATCGCTAAGCCAAAATTATAATCCCTTAAGTTAGAACCAAGCATATCTGGAACAACAGAATTACCGATACAAATGTTGTAATTACCTTCTGTTAAATAGTTACAAGCATTGGCACCAATGGCTGTATTACCATAGCCATTTCTTAATCCACCTATAGAATAGTACCCCAATGCTGTATTCTCATCACCATATTGATTTACGAATAAAGATTGTGCACCTAATGACGTGTTTCCAAATCCATATCTATTTTGGCTTAATGCATATGAGCCTAAAATAGAATTATAAGATGAAGTTTCTGAATAATCATTTATTTTTTCTAACACAAGCTGTTGTGCTTGGGATGTACCAACTGTTCTTTGGTTTTCTCTTTCAACGTATCCAATTTGGTTACCAGCAATATAACCGATTGCCGTATTTTCTGAGCCTTGTTTGTTTAAAGTAAGAGTTTTTTCACCCACGGCAACATTTTTTTCACCAAATGTTGTGTTCATAAGCGCAAAGTGACCAACAGCAGTATTTTCACCTACAAATGGAGGGTTTGATGAATTTAAATTATTTGTTTCTGTAATTGCTTCTGGATTAGCCATATGAAGTAGAGTTGCTCTACCAAAAGCAAGGTTGTGTTTATCCACAGCAATTCTACCACCATATGTTATGTTGTCAGTAACTGTTGATGCACCATTGTTGATGTTATAAAAAGATATATGGGAGTTGGCCATATTGGTTGTATTTCCTAGTAATGATTTTTTCAAAATTACTAATTTATCACCGTCTGTTGTGAAACGGGGTCCATTATAGTCAATTTCATATGAGTCACTACCTTTGTCGTCGGTCATCATAACTGCTAATGAAACAGGATTTTCTGCATCGTCAGAAGTATCCATTGGTGTATTTGCCGTACCAATAAGAACTGATTGGTTTGCGCCTAAACCAAAGTACGTACTATTATTGTCTTGGCTCCATTTCCAAATTTGTTCTCTATCTTGTGCTGATTTTCTTGTTAGTGTTGGAATTGCCGCTGATAAAACGATACTAATTACAAGTAATGCAATTAATAATTCGGCAAGAGAAAAACCTTTAAATTTTTTGCTCATTGTTTCTTTCTTTCCATTTTTTATAATCAAATCTAATATCTACTATTTTAATACCCAGTTCTTTTGCTTTTTCATTCATGTTGCCTATTAATCTTGTTTTTTCAAAGTATAATTCATTTGCAATAAATGAGTCAGCACATATTACTGTCAGAACATTATCGTCAGAAATTTCTAAAACTTTAGAAAATTTTGAAATTTTGTTACCGATTGTTTCATTCCAGTAACATTCAAGTTTTTCTAATGTTTGATTATGACTTGGGTCATAATTAAAATCTAAATTTTTAATTATGTCTTCAAGTAATTCAAAATTAGAATTATTTAGCTTTTTCATATTCTTATTATAATCTTTTTTTTATTTTATACAAAGATTTTAATACATTTTGATTAGTTCAAAATCTCAAGTAAATCTCCAACGTGAGCTGTTATTTTTTTATGGATTTCTTTAGGTGATTTTGTTCCGTCAATAGAGATAAATCCATATTCATCAATCATTTTTTGATAAGCTTCTAAACACTTTCCTTGATATATTTGGAAGCTTTTATAGAAGTCTGTACTTAAACCAATGTCTCTACCAGACTCCCAATAATCCAAACCGGTTGTTCCGATAATTCTTTTTAACAAAATTTCTACTGGAACATCTAAATAGAATACCATATCTGGCTCTGGTGCGTAGTCATATAAGTTTTTTAGCCACTCGATATTGTGACCTCTAACAACGTCACGTGCGTATGCTGTGTAAACGTACCTATCTAAGATGACTACAAAACCAGCTTTTAATGCAGGAATAATAACTTGTTCTAATCTATCAGCAAAATCAGCAGCATATAACAAGCTAAAAGTTGTTGCGTTTAAAAGGTTTCTGTCTTTTGCATCGTTAATTGCATCAGCAATGAACTTTGATGTTTTCCATTCGCTGACCATAACTCCATAAGATTGGTCTTCAATCCAACGCTTTAGTTTTTCAATTTGAGTGGATTTACCGCTTCCATCAGTACCTTCAATAACTATTAATAGACCGTCATAGCCGTGTTTTGTTTTTTTGTTTGCCATTTATAATATAATTCCTTTTTTAGCCAAGACTTTTTTAACTTCATCTCTAAAAAATACTTGTTTCTTATGGATTGTATCGTTTGCGTCAATTTCTACAAGTCCATATTCTTTAATCATATCTTTGTATTCATCGTTAACTCGTTTTTGGAATATTTTGTAGCTTTCATATGGGTCGGTACTAATTTTCAAATCCATACCGGCTTCATAAAATTTAGGTGAACGATTTGAACAAATTCTCTCTAGTGAAACATCTTCTGATACTCTGAAATACATTGTTAAATCTGGTTTTACAGCAAAACCATATACTTTTCTTACCCAATCTCTATCAACGCCTCTAGCTACATCCCTTGCAAATGCTGTGTAAACGTATCTATCAGCTAAAACAATAAACCCTGCTTTGAGTGCTGGGATAATAACCTGTTCTAATCTATCAGCAAAATCTACAGCGTGAAGCAATGAAAAAGTTCTTGGACTTAATAAATTCTTTTTTTTAGCTAACTTTGTTGTTTGCGAAATTAAGTCTGAAGAGTTCCATTCTGTAAAAATAACATCTTGTTTTAGTGATTTTAGCCAATCACGTAAAATTACAAGTTGTGTTGATTTTCCGCTACCGTCAATACCTTCAACACAGATAAGAGTGCCTGGTAGATTGTGTGCTTTGTTTAATCTTGATTTGTATTTCATAAAATAAATTTCCCTATCAGATAATCATATCATTTTTATTTGATTAGTTAATAAATTTAACAAATAATTTACACGAGTATTAAGTCGCTAAAACCCTTATATGATAATGTTTTTTGAAATCACGTGGAAAATAAAAATATAATAAATGTAACAAATTGTTAAAAGTGTACATTGTACACGATATTAAAATATGAACATGTGGCATTTGTATAGTATGAGGATATTAAAAGTATAACTTACCAAAAGGTGATAAATAAGTGTTTTCTCTCTCTCTGATTCCTCTCTCTGATATATAGTGAACTTATTAACCGATGACAGTCGGTTTTTTTATGCGAAATTCTGTACGAGTGAAAAGAATTTCAAGATAGCGAAATTATGTATCTAACGCCATGCTTGTCACTGCGTGGGTGGAACCCGTGGCAGTCCAGAATATATTGACTGGATTACTTCGCTTTGCTCGTAATGACAATTAAAGTTTTGTTATTATCTAGAAAATGTTTTTCCCTTCAATCGAATACATGTTTTTCCTTGTATTTTTAATGTCGGTAAAAATTTCTAAATCTTTAGTGTTTTTTAAAAAATCTATTGAGGAATATAACTTATTTAAAGCTATATCTATGTTTTCAGCGTTATATTCTCTCATATCTTTTGCCATTTCAAGGTTAGACATTGCTAATCTTGTCATGTCTCTAAATCCACTAGAAGCTAATTTTGATGCTAATTTGTTGTCTTTTACACTATTAAATAATGATTGAGCTAATAATAATGGCATGTGGCTAATTAAAGCAACCGCTTCATCGTGCTCTTTTTCATCTGCTATTATTACTTCTGCTCCGGTTAAAGAGATAATATCTTCTATTAATTCTATATCTTCTTCTTTTGTGTCTTTATGTGGTGTTAATACCCATTTTGCGCCAACAAACAATTCCTCAAAAGATGCATCAAATCCATTTTTTTCTGTACCAGCCATAGGGTGAGAACCGATAAACTTGTATGGCCTTGCTTTTTGCATAACAAATTCCTTAACGCTTGCACAGTCTAGTACAATACAATCTTGTGAAACAATTGTTTCAAGTTTATCTAATACTTCAAGGGTTTTGTTTATAGGTGAAGCTACAAAAACAACATCACAAGCTTTTAAAATCTCATATTCAGTAGAAACATTTTTACAATATTTTAAAGCTTTTTTTATTGTTTCTGTATTTCTAGTTACAGCAAATATTTCATGTTCACTTTGAGAAAGTTTTTTAAATAGCGAACCACCAATTAACCCTAAACTTACAATGCCTATTTTCATTTTCACCTCATTGAACAAGATTATATCACAAAACAAATGTTAAGAAATATTAACAAATATTCATAAATTTGCATAGTAATCATATGTATGTAATAATACAAATAAATTAATAGTCTAACCATTCCTTTCTTGACTTATGCGGCCTTGGTCGCATTTTATTTTGCTCTTTTTTAGGTTCAAACACGAAGACGGAGCATTTGTTTGATGCTCCGCTGTGATGGTTGATTTGTGTTTTCTATACTGTGAATGGGTTTGTTGTTTCTAAATTTTTTAATGTTTGAAGCGCTATTTGAGAGTCTTCGCTTAATTGCCCAGTAGTAGCTTGTTCTTCTTCGATTTTTGCGTTAACTACTTTTTTCAATTCTTCTAATGAAGTTGGGTCGTTTTCTAATTGTTTTGCTAGTTCATTTTGTTGTTGTTCTTTTGCTATTTCTCTTTCTGATTGACCAACTACTGCTTTTGTAAGTTTACCGGCAACAAATGAACCAACCATACCGCCTAAGAAACCAACTACAGAACCAACGGCTGTACCAATACCTGGCATGATTGCTGTACCAATTGCACTACCAACAGCCATACCTAATTGTTCACCTGCGATAAACCCAACTGTATCAGAAACAACTTTAAATGTTGATTTTGCAAGTTGTTTTAAGCCTTTCTTTGCTCCTAATTCTTTAAAAGTTGGAACTACTTCTGTTGCAGCTTCTGTAATACCGCTAAATACAAGCATTATTCCGGCACCAGATGATTTCATAAAGTTACCTAATTTACCAAGTTTTGTGCCAGCTTTAGCAAGTTTATTAACTTTTTTTGTTGCAATAGAATTTTTGATTTGTAATAATTTTGAGTTTGGTTTTTTTGCTAATGCTTCTGCTGCATCACTTGCTGCTTGTTGAGCTCTTTGTAAATCAATTTTTTTAGGGTCAACAAAATAGTCTGCTGCTTTTGTTGCATCGTCTATTCTGCTCATTATTGCTTCATAGTTTTTGCCTTTTTTTACAGCATCTGCCGCCTTATTTGCTGCTTTTGTTGCATCTTTTAAATTTATAAAATCTTTTTTAACTTGGTTTTGTGTGCTAATGAAGTTTGAAATTCTTTCGCTTAGTTTACCTTCTTTACCAGTAAAAATATTTTTAAATGCTTTAGATGTTTTTTCATCTAATGCTTTCATTGCATCTTTGACTAGAGTCTCTTTACCAGTTGATGGTTTTATTGATTTTACTTTTTTACCTTTTCTTAAAAAGCCTAATAAAGGAATACCTTCAAAAATTGCTGCAGAACCCAAACCGCTTTTAACTGTGCTTGAGAATGTATCCGGAACTTCTTTTAATACTTCATTGTTTGAATATTTTACAAGAGTTTTAATATCATCTTGCTTTGAAGTTAATATTGTGTTGTTTAATACGTTTGTCGACTTAATAGAACTTACCATTATAAAAAAATACCAATCCTTTTCTACACATATATATAAAGTGTTTTTTCTTTTGTAAATTTACTTTTGTGTAACACATATGTTAAAAATGTTAAGAAAGCTAGAAAAGGCATTGATATACGCAGAATAGAGTATTGTATTTTCTGTAAAGTACGTTTAAGATAATCTATAATGTGGCAACTATAAGATTATTGAGAGTCTTAGTAGAGAATGTTAGCGAGGATATATGAAAAAACTTTGTTTAATACTTTTATTATTTTCTTATATTTCAGTAATACCAGCTTTTGCGGCTAAAGTTATTGTGAATGATACAAATGATAGAAGAGTTCCGTCAAGAAGTAGTGGGCCAGAAGCATTTGTTCAATATTATGAAGTTGGTGATGATTACGTCGAAACAACGTATTATGGCTCAAATTCAACTCATAAGAATGGTGGTTATAGATTAGAAAGTTATCAAAATCATAATTTGCCACTGTTAAAACAAGATTTTCGTACAGAGTTAATTGGCACAACTTGGGATTATCCAGATGAAGTTCAACATCTTCAACAAGCTGAACATGTTCAAGAAGTTGCTAATGTTGAAGCGAATAAAAATCATGATGAAGATGTAATGGGTCGTTTGCATCATAGAGAAGCTGCTGATTACTATACAAAAGATACTATAAAAGCACCTAATACATTAATTCCTTGTGGTGATGTTGAGGGTATTTAATTAAATCAAAATTATAAAAAAGAGGACTAAGTTTAATATAGTCCTCTTTTTGTATGTGTAATATTTTTGATAAGTCATAGCGAAAAAATCTTGATTTGCGTGGCTATCCAGATTATAAGTTTGGTGAAAAGGAATGAAACTCAACAAGTTTCTATTGGGTTACGCTTTGCTAACCCAACCTACAGTTTGGATTACTTCGCTTCGCTCGTAATGACAATTATAGTATATAGAGTCTTTGCGAGGAGTGAAACGACGTGGCAAACCAGAAAAATAATGTATGATTTTTTTGAAATTTTGACTAATTTATTTTGCTCTGCTCGTAATTTCGCGTCTTGAAAATTCCTTAACCAAACGTAATGCTTCGCATTACCGTTGCTCGCGTTAAACAATTTTGTGCATTTCAAAGTTGGTTTGAATTTTTCGGGTTATCATAGGCAGTCTACTCCACGTCAAAAGACAATAGTCTTTTTGTGTGTCGTATGCCTATTACTCTCACGGGTTCGTTCGCTTCGCTCAACTACACCCTACCGAAAAATCCACAAAAAAAAAGGAACTTTTTGGGTTCCTCTGAAATCTTTTTCAATTTCCTCGTGTGTTAGTAAAGGTTAAGTAAGTAAGGTAAGTATGAATATAAAATGTAAAATTTGTATCTTAATTAAAACTTAATTGAATCCTCGTAT
>JAFTSM010000021.1 GCA_017467305.1 Candidatus Gastranaerophilales bacterium | reverse complement strand
GACCCAACAATTCCACCAGTATTAAAATTATCAGGTGCTTCATTAGGTTCTGCTATGGGTGCTACTTTAGCTACAAAACGTTCTTCTGCAGAAAGACTTGCTAAAGGTGTTGACCCTAACGCATTAGTTGTTGAACCATATGCAAACCCATTCAGAGTATATCCATTAGCTGTTGATTATTCTAGATTTAAACAATTAATTGAAGACGGTGTAGATTGCTACATCTTAAATACTGGTGAATTTATGGGAACAAAAGTAAAACCTGCTCATACATTAGGCGTTATTGAAGCTATTGTTGAAGGTAGTGCTAAATTCCATAAATGGGAAAACTTCTCTGATATTGAAATTATGGATGTTGATGGATTTGATGCTTCATTCAGCAACAAAGAATACGCTGCAGAATTCGTTGCTCGTATGAATGATAGAATCGCATTCGTAAAATCTAGAGAAACAGAAAAAGCTGGTATTGATAAACTTCCAGCAGATGCTTTAGAAGCTCTTGAAAAAGTAGTTGCTCAAGCAAAAGCTTAATAAATCATTTTGAAAACCAAGACGTTGGTTAACAAAAGAAAAAAGACCTTACTGACGAGTAAGGTCTTTTTTATGAAGTTGGTATGAATACGTAGAATTTAACACCTCTACCTGTAATTTGATTTTGTATATGGTCGCTAGATTCTCTTCCGTCTCCAAGTGCAATAGATATGTGACCATGTTCTTTGCCGGCTGAACTTACTGATGAGTTACCACCTTTATCCCAAACAACAATGGCACCTGCTGGTAAGCTAGATAAGTCTTCTTCTGAGACTTCAACTTCTTGGAAGTGTTGTGCTATTTCCTCATAGCCTTCAACATTTCCTCTCAGATATTCTGTAGCCATATATGCTGAACCAAATGGTAAACTAAAGTTCAAACCATATGCTTCCATTAACGATTCGTGAACACCAGCTAAGCATAAACCCGTTGTTCCTCTAGTTGTAAGAGCTGCTTCTTTAAGTCTTTGACCTGCTTCTTCGTCGTACATTGCCATTGGGTCAAGACCTAGTTCTTTTATTGTTGCTTTATCATTTTCTGCATTTTTTCTGCTAGTCAGCTCTGCTTTTGCTGCATTTTTTATAGTTTGATTTTTGTTAATAAAGTCAATGGCTGTAGATAATTCTTCAGCTTGGAATTTATCATATTCAGTTTTACTATTGTTATAGTTTGTTTGTAGTTCTTGTATTTCGGGATATTTTTCAGAGATTTGTTTTTCAAATTCTGTTTTAGCTTCATTAGCTTTAGTTACAGCTTCTTCTGCTTTAGTAAGTTCTTCGTTTAAAACTTCAAGTTTTTCTTGAGCTTCATCCCAAGCTGTTTTTGCTTCTTCTTCAGCTTGTTCAGCAGCAGTTATTTGTTCTTGTGTTGCTGCAATTTGAGCTTGAACAGCAGCAATTTGTGCTTGTATTCCAGCTTTTTCCTCTTCTTCCGCACCAGCTAATGCACCTTCGAGGCTAGCGAGAGAAGATTCCAAGCTACTTAATGTCTCTTTTAATGAATTAGTTGTGTCTACACATTCATTGTAAGAAGCTTCAGCATCGCTAACGGCAAGAGTTTGGTCAAGGGTTTCTTGTATTTTATCGTTTCTTGCTTCTTCTTCTTTTTCTATATTTTCGATGTGTTCATCAAGTTCTTTTGCCATATCTTCGTCAAGAACTTTTAATTCATCTTGATAGTTTTTGTATGCTTCATCTATTTTTGCTTGCATTTCTTCCATTCCTGGGAATGTACCGTCTAGAACGGCAGAAGCAATTTCTTTACCAGAAGCTAAATCTTCTTCAGCAGTTGTTAGGCTGTCTTCAACTTCTTTTTGAGTCATTTTAGAAAAGTCTGGGATATCACTCGTAGGGTTTTCTGTTTTTTGAGTATTTGTTGTTCCAGTATTAGAAAGACCGCCACCACCACTTGAACCGCCAGAACTTCCTGTATTACCAACTTCCGTTGGGGTATCTTTGTCTTCAGTTTCTTTTATTTTAAACTTATCATTATCAGCTTTTTTCATTGTTTTGAATAAATCATCTAATGAAATGCTTTCATCGTCTTTATCCATTGAACCAACAGTATTTAAGAAGTTAGCTTTTTCCTCATCTGAAATATTACCATCACCGTCGGCATCAATTTCATCTCGCATTTTTTCATCTTCTAGGAATGAATTAAGGAATCCAGTAATTAAATTTTTACTGTCGACATCTTCTTCATTTCCTTCCTCGCCATAAACAAATTGTCCTAATTCATCTAATTCCATAGATAAAATATCGGTTATATCTGTGGTTAATTCAGATTCATCGATATTATATTCATCGGCAACAAATTCTTTAAATTCATCGGCATAATCAAAAATGCTTATATCTTCAGCAGTCAAATCTTCCTTTTTAGGGTCTGATTTGAGTTCTTCTAGCAATTGTGCGATAAATTTACTTTTGATATTTTCTATGTTCATAGAAATAACTTCAATCCTTTGTTTCTCAATTTATTTATCGACAAATTTGCCTAAAACTTTAATGTTTTAAATTAAAAGATTACAAAAAATAAAAAAAATAGAGCATTTAGACTCTATTTTTTGTAAAAAATTATTTATATCAGTTATACTGGAATGAAAATTCTGTATTGATCACTTCTTCCACCAACGCTCTTATATATATTCTTTTGATAGTGGTCAGAAATTTCTCCACCTTGTCCGTCTGCTACTGCTACGTGCCCATATTGTGCACCGCCACCATTTGTTCCGCCTGTTGATTCCCAACAAATAATTGCACCAGCTGGTAAGTTTGATAAGTCGTTTGAAGAAGGATAATCATCAGTTACTTCTGTGAACATTCCTTGTTCTACTAATTTTTCCATATTTGTATCCCAGTCGTTTCCATTTCCTCCCATTTGGATACCATATGCCATTGAAATTGTTCTGCTAACTCCTGTTGCACAATATCCTGTTGTAGAACCATATTTTGCAAGCATTGCTTTAGCTGTATCTACGAGTCGTTCACCTTCTTCGGCGTTATATTCTCCGTTTCCTTTTACGTTGTATTTTTTCTCGTTTTCTTGGTTTTCTCTTGTTGTTATCTCTGCTTCTATTTTATCTTTATAGTTTTGTACGTTTTCAATATCACTTTTAAGTGCGGTAGTAGCTTGAGTTTTGTAATTATCTCTTTCTACTTTTGCTTCGTTATAAGCTCTTTGATATTCTGCTATTTCCGGATGTTTTTCAGCAATTTCTTGCTCATATTCTGTAACTTTTTGTTCTAAGTTTGTTAATTCTGTTTCCAGTTCAACTTTTTCATCTTCTAATTTTTGAAGAGCTTCTTTTGCTTCATCTAGTGCGATTTTAGCGTTTTGTTCTGCTATTTTCGCTTGTTCTAGTTGTGCTTTTACTGACGCTATTTGTGCTTCTATGCTTCCTTTTTCTTCTTCGGAAGCACCAGATAATGCACTTTCTAATGAAGATAATGTTGATTCTAAGCTTTCTCTTTTTGAAACAGCTTCTTTATAATCTCTGTCAGCGTCTCTAACTACGCCTTCTTGTGTATTTATTTCTTTTTCTTTTGTATCAACTTTTTCTTCTTGTTTTTCGGCAGCTTCTTTTCTTTCGTCAAGTTCTTTTGCCATATCTTCATCTAGAACTTTTAGCTCTTCTTGATATGTCTCATATGCTTTATCCATTGCTTCTTGACGGCTTTTTATTCCATCTTCTGTTCCGTCTAAGATGCCATTAAGTGTTTCTTCACCTTCTTTTAATGTTGTGTCAGCTTCTTCTAATTCAGATGTTAATTCTTTCATTGTCATTTTTGATACATCTTTTTCACTAGTAGTGCTTGTTTCTAAATTTGAATTAGAACCTCCACCTGAAGAACCACCACTAGAACCTCCGTGAGAAGAACTGTTACCGCTAGACGCATTACTAGATTCTGTTGAAGAACCGCCGTCTATTTCTTCTGCTTCATTCTCTTCACTTTCTTCTGCAGCTTCTAATTTTAGTGTTTCATTTTTAATTTCATCTATTGATTTTAGAATATCATCGATAGAAATATCTTCTTTATTTCCGTCTAAATCTTGGATAGATTCTAAAAATGCGTTAATTTCTTCTTCGCTAAGTTTACCATTAGTATCTGTATCCAAAGCGTCAATAACTTCTTGTTCTTGGAATAATGTATTTAATAAATCTGTAATTATTGAATTATTTTGTTTTTGCTCTTTTCCATTTGATTCTGGAGTAAGTGATGATTGAACTTGTTCTTGTTCTGTTTCAACATCACTTATCATTGTATCTTCACTATTTGGTTCTTCAGTCTCTGTTTTTGTAAATATATCGCTTGTTTCTTCATTAGGATTAACTAGTTTTCCATTCTTAACTTCCATATTAAGAATGTCATTTACGCTCATTGAGGCTAGTTCTGATGAAACACTTAGTTCTTCTTTTACATAGTCTTTAAACTCGTTTGAATATAAGAATACACTTACTTCAGCATCATTTACAGCATACTCTGTCGATGATGCAGATTTTTCATTTAATTCTTTTAAATAGTTCAAAAAGCCTTGTTTTAGTGCTTCAAGTCCCATGTGTTCTCATCTCTCTTATATACTATATATATAAAAATATTTGAAGTTCTTGAAATTACTATATTTGTAGAAATGTAACAAAAAATTTACAAGGCTGAAATAATTCAACCTTGTAAAAAAATAATTATTTTTTTTAGTATTTTTTATAGATTACTGATAACTTCTTTTGTAAATTCTGTAGTTGTTGCTGTACCACCTAGATCTGCTGTTACAACTTTTTGTTCTTTTAATGTTTTATATAAAGCTTTTTCTACTTTTTCTGCTACTTTTCTTTGTTCAATGTATTTTAACATTTCTATTGCAGATAAAAGTAGGGCTGTAGGGTTTGCTTTATTCTGTCCTTTAATATCTGGTGCACTACCGTGAACTGGTTCAAATACTGCAGCATCTAAACCAATATTTGCACCTTGTGCAACACCTAAACCACCAATTAATCCAGCACACAAATCAGAAACAATATCACCATATAAGTTTGGAAGAACTAATACATCGAATTGTTCTGGCTTTTGTACTAATTGCATACAAAGGTTATCAACTAAGATTTCTTTATATTCAATTTGTGGATATTTTTTAGAAACTTCTCTTGCACATTCTAAGAATAAACCATCTGATAACTTACAAATGTTAGCTTTTGATACGGCTGTAACTAATTTTCTATTATTTTTAATTGCATAATCAAATGCAAATTCTACAATTCTTGTAGAAGCTTTTCTTGTAATTATTTTAATTGATTCAGCAGTATCAGCATCAATTTGTCTTTCGATACCAGCATATAAATCTTCTGTATTTTCCCTTACAATTACTAAATCAACGTTATCAAAACGAGTTTTAATACCATCAATGTTTTTGCAAGGACGAAGGTTTGAATACAAATCTAAAGACTTTCTTAATGCTACGTTAACGCTTCTAAAACCTTTTCCAATAGGTGTTGTTACAGGAGCTTTTAATGCAACTTTATTTTTTTTGATTGATTCAATTACTCTATCTGGAAGTGGTGAACCCTCAACTTCTGCAACATCTGCACCAGCTGTTTGAACTTCCCATTCAATCTCTGCACCTGCAGCTTTTAATATTTCTGTAACTGAATTTGTTATTTCTGGTCCTATTCCGTCTCCAGGTATTAATGTTATTTTTTGCATTTTATTCCCCTATACCAAATCAAAATCACCGTGTAATTTTAAGTGTTTGATTAATCCACCTTCATTAAGTAGTTTAATCATTACATCTGGTAATGGTGCAAAAGGTAATTTAATATCTTTTGTCTTGTTGTGTACAAAACCTTGTTTAACGTCGATTTCTAATTCATCACCAGCATCAATTTTATCTGTGTCACATTCAATTAGTAACAAGCCAATGTTGATTGCGTTACGGTAGAAAATTCTAGCAAAACTTTTTGCTAAAACTGCGCCAGTTCCTGCAATTTTAATGATTTGTGGTGCATGTTCTCTTGATGAACCTAAACCAAAGTTATTACCAGCTACAACAAAATCACCTTTAGACATTTTTGAGGCAAATTCTGGGTCTGCATCTTCTAAAACGTGTTTTGCTAATTCTGGAAGATTTGAACGTAAGTGGAATAATCTACCTGGTGCGATGTGGTCTGTTGAAATATCATCGCCAAATTTAAATGCTTTTCCTTTTAGTTCCATTATAAAATCTCCCTTACGTCAGCTATATAACCTTTAATTGCGCTGTATGCAGCAGTTGCAGGTGAAGAAAGATAAATAAACCCTTCTGTGTTACCCATTCTTCCTTGAAAGTTTCTGTTTTGTGTTGCTAAACAAACTTCACCGTCGCCCAAAATACCAGCGTGAACACCAACACAAGCACCACAACCAGAAGTAACGATTGCAGCACCTGCTTCAACAAATGTTGAAATTAAACCTTCTTCTAATGCTTGTAAGAATACTTTTCTTGAAGCAGGAGCTACTAAAAGTCTTGTATCTGGGTTCACTTTTTTACCTTTAAGAATGTTCGCTGCAATTCTTAAATCTTCAATACGTCCATTTGTACAAGTACCAATATAAACTTGGTTTACTTTTACTTTATCCATTTCATCAATAGTTTTTGTGTTATCAACTGTATGTGGACAAGAAATTGTTGGTTTTAATTCATTTAAATTGATATTGATTACTCTTTCATATTCAGCATCTGGGTCTGCTTTAACTTCTACAAACTTATCAGCTCTACCTTGTTCTTTTAAGTATTCTAATGTTTTTTCATCAGTTTCAAATAAGCCAACTTTCGCACCAGCTTCTACTGCCATATTCGAAATTGTAAATCTATCAGCCATTGACATATTTTTAACACCAGAACCTGTGAATTCTAAAGCTTTATAGGTAGCACCATCAGCACCAATTAAGCCGATTAAGTGTAAGATAAAGTCTTTAGCACAAACACCCTTTTGAAATTCGCCTTCAACTACAATTTTGAATGTTGATGGAACTTTTAACCAAGTTTTACCTAACCCCATTACAACCGCAATATCTGTTGAGCCTGCACCAGTTGCAAATGCGCCTAAAGCACCAGATGTACAAGTGTGAGAGTCTGCACCTAAAAGGGTTTCGCCCGGATTGACATAGCTTTCAATTAATCTTTGGTGGCAAACACCTTCACCAACTTCTGATAAAATACAACCGTATTCTTTTGCAAATTCTCTTAAAACTGTATGTGAATTTGAAAGCTCTTTCCTTGGACTTGGTGCTGCGTGGTCAATGAATAATATTGTTCTATCTGGATTAGAAAGTTTTTCTTTGCCAAGTTTTTTAAATTCACTAACCGCTAATGGACCAGTTCCGTCTTGAACCATTACTACGTCTATATTTGATATTACCAGTTCACCTGGTTTTACTTTTTTACCTGCGTGTGCAGATAATATTTTTTCTGCAATTGTTTGTCCCATTTCTCTCTCCTATACAAATAAATGAGGTTTTGTAATATCTTGATTATCAACTCTCTTCTTTAAGTTACCAGTGGGAACATAGTAAGGAGTTACTGTCATTATTCTTGCTGCGATATCTGGATAGTAGTAGATGAATTTTAACTCACTTTGTGTAAGTGGTTTTTGTGTATGTACGTTAGCGTAACGAGCAAGTTCAAGAATGTTTCTTGCTTCATCTTCGTCTTGGAATTTGATTTCCATTTTGTCATAAACGTTACGGAAACCTTTAATACCACCATATTCACCAGTTGTAATCATACGACCAGTTTCTACGATTTCTGGTTCACCTCTACCTAATTCTTCGTAGTCATATAATTCATAGTTTAATCTATCTTTCAAAGCACCATCTGCGTGAATACCAGACTCGTGAGCGAAGGCGTTATCACCAGTTGCTGGTTGGTTAATTGGAATTGGTACATTGAAAGCATACGCTGTATATTTTGCTAGCTTCCAAGTTTTTGATAAATCAATGTTTGGATCGATTTCATATTTACCGTGCATACCACTTGATTTTAATACGCCAAGTAAGCAAGAAATTAAGTCGGCATTACCAGCACGTTCACCCATACCGTTTACTGCTGTATTAATAAAAGCATTAACACCTGCATCAATAGCTGCTTTTGCACCCATTACTGAGTTTCCGGCTGCCATGCCTAAGTCGTTATGGAAGTGAAGTTCAATATCCATTTTGGTAGCTTCTGCAATTTTGTAGATTCTTTCATAGGCACTTATTGGATCATCATAACCAAGAGTGTCACAATATCTAAATCTTTGTGCACCATGTTTTTTTGCTTCTTTTGCAAATTCAATTAAGTAATTGATGTCACTTCTTGAAGCATCTTCAGCATTTACACCAATTGTTAATGCACCACAAGCAACAGCTGCGCTTACAGCTTTATTTGTTGATTCTATAATATCTTCTCTTGTTTTCTTTCCGCCGAATTTACCTTTAATCATTTGGTCAGATGTAGAAACTGATAAGTTTACGTGTTTTAAACGAGGTACATTTTGGAATGATAAAAGTACGTCTGATTCAATACCTCTCATCCAACCAGATAATTTTGTTTTTGTGATAACTCCTCTATCAACAAGTTCTAAGTTCGCATTTAGATAATTGATTTCGTGTTTTGTTGTTGGAAAACCAAATTCTGATTGTGTTATACCAATATCATCTAACATTAAGTTGATGATGGTTTTTTGTAATTTTGCTAAACCAAGTCTTGATGTTTGTACGCCATCACGGTTTGTTACGTCAACAAAATAAATATATTTTTTCGGCATAGTTTTTCCCTCTTCTACAATAATTATTTATTATAGCATACTTTTTTGTGTCTTAATTAAATCTTAATTTCTTTGGGTTTATAAACGTATTATGTTCTTTTTTGATTTTATATAAGTAACACCAGTTACATGCAATTGTATCATTTGCGTGTTCTTTTCCGGTTATTATATTTTTCATAAGCTTCATTTTTTTTGAACTTAATGCTTTTTTTAGACCAGTTTTAAATACGTTTATATTTAAATTATGATGAGTTGAACAACAACAACCAAGTAAAGTTCCATCCCAATTTATTTGTGGTGAATACCATAGTTGTTCGCATAATCCAAAATTAATAGATTCGAAGGTTTTAATAATTTCTTTTGAATTAGTTAGTATTCGAAGCGGGAATCTTGTTATCTCGTGTATTTTGACTTCATTATTCCACGCCTCTTTTAGATATATTCGTGCAAAATTAAGTTCTTTTGCTATTTCATCTATATTACATATTTCGTGTTTATTGTGTTCAAAAACAATATATTGCCAAGTTAAAATTGGGAAAATAGAGTTATATTTTTCTTTATAGTTATTTAGTTTTTTTATATTGTTAATTACGGTATCGTAATTACCGTTTCTTCTATATCGTTTATAGGTTTCATTTGATGTTCCATCTATCGAAATTGTAATTCCTTTGAATTTGTATTTTACAAGTGCTTCAAGTATTTCATCTGAAACATTATTAAAATTTACACCATTGTGTGCAGTTAATATTATTCCTTCTGTGTAGGCGTATTTTATAATATCTAACAAATCTGGGTTTAGGAATATTTCACCACTAAAGGATAGTTCAATTTGCTTTATGTATTGATTTCTTTTTATAAAATTTTTAAAATCATCGAATTTTAAATAGCCATTACCAATTATTGGGTTATTGTTTGAGTTTTTTCTCATATAACAATCTCTACAATCAAGTTGGCAAATGCTACAAGCTTCTATTCTTGCTAGTTTCGGTAATTTATATATTTTTCTATAAAGTTTCCAGAATTTGTCTATTAGTTTCAATTTTTTTGATTTCTCCATATATTTTTTCATTTGCAGGTGTTTATATATTGTGTTTGTTTCCTAATCTTATTATTTCACCTGCAAATATATCTACTTCAGTTTCTCTTCCAGCTCGTATATCTTGTAGCATTGATGGTGTAGCATCTTCAAAATCTTCAATTAAAAATCTAATTGTGTCGTCGTATAACTTTTGCGGATTATTTATACCCTCTTTTTCTGCAAGAAGTTTTACTTCAGATATTAGTTCTTTCATTTCTTCAATTAGTTCGGGATTTTGTTTTAGTTCTTTAAAGGTTAAATTGTTTGCTGCACATAGTTGGTTTAACCCTACATTTACCATGAATTTTTTCCAATAGCGTTCCATTATTTGACTAGAAACTTTATGCTTAATTCCAACCTCGTTAAAGAAATTACTTAACTTTTCAACTATATCTTTATTCTTATTATCTTTATCACCAATAAAAAATTCATAGTTTCCGTCTTGGGTTATGTTTCTTCCTTCTCTGATACAAGAATTTCCAATATAAAAAGATATGAGAATATTCTTCCAACCATATACTTCTGCGATTTCTGCTTCACTATGAATTCCATTTAGAACAGAAATAATAATTGTATCTTCAGAAATAAACTTTTTAATATTTTTAATTGCAGCGTTTAGACCATCATCTTTTGTTGCGATGATGATTAAATCGGCTTTGAATTCGGTATTATCTGGCAATGTGTAGTCAAAGTGGTATTCTTTTGAATTAAATGTTGTAGGTGTATTTTGGTATTTATTATATCTATCTTCATCTAGCAAAACTTTAAAATTATAAGAATTAGAATCTTCAATTTGGGAAGCACAAACACACCCTACTCCGCCAAGACCGCATAATAGTACGTTTTTTATTTCGTTCATTGTTTAAGGTTACTCGTATTTGATTTTTCTTCTGTATTGTTCATAGGAAAGGTTAGAAATACTTCCTTTCATAAACAATAAAATTATCATAATTAAAACAAAGATTACGCCTAAAACGTGTGCAGATAATGTTATTATCTCTTCTGGAATTGGAGTGCTAAAATTTTTCCATTTGCAAAATAGTTCAAGCCCAACTGCAAAGATAGAAAGTGTAAGAATTGATGATGTGTTTCTATATCCTTTAGAATCTCTTGTTCCGGTTACGTCATATAGTCTTCTTTCTATCAAGGCAAAGAACGTAACTGTATATATTAAATAAGCAAAATATAAAAATCCTTTTGCTATAAGTTCATATACATCTGTTGTTACGTGTGGAATTATATGTTCATTGAATAAATAATGAGTTCCACCCGCAATTACACTTAGAATTAATAAATTTAGTGCATACCATTTTCTTCCGATTGCATTGTTTGAAGCAAAAAGTCTATCATCACTCATTGTGTTTATTCCTATTTCAATAATAAATCAATTAAGAGTATACAATATTTATTCGCTTTTTACAAAACATAAGATGATTGTTGTTAAAAAGGCAAGAGGATATAAAATGAATATTGTCGTTATATCCAAAGTGTACTGTAGTGGAGGAATTATATTGATAAAAAATCTAAAGCAATAATCATATAAAATTGGTAGCACAAAAAATAAAATGAAAATTTTTTTCATTACTAATTTATATGAATCTACTTTTTTATTTGTAAAATCAGAAATTCTTCTGTAGACCACGGATAACATTGCCATTAATGCAACAAATTTTGTCATGCTAACCATAAAAACTAGAGCAGAATATAAAAACTTGTATGTTATATACGGTTCAAAGCGCTCTAGTTTTATAAAACTTAATCCCCCAAATACTGCCAAAAGAATAAACATGTTTATTACATAGTTTTTTCTGCTTATTCTTCCTTGATAGCTAAAAAAATCGTTATTATAATCTTCTCTTTGCATTTTTATCCTATAGATGTTTATTCAAATTGTTTACTATAACAGATTTGGGTACTATATTTACCATTCTTTCAACTGGCTCTCCATTTTTGAATACTAATAATGATGGTACCCCACTTATTGAATATTTTTGAGCTGTTTGTACGTTTTCATCTGCTTTTATTTTTACGAATTTAACTTTACCTTCAAATTCATTAGCTAAATCATCAATAACAGCTGAAAGTTTTCTACATGGCCCGCACCAAGTTGCCCAAAAGTCGACAAGTGTGAGTTGCTCTTCTTTTTCAACTTCTTTTTCAAAATTTTCATCAGTAATTTCTAATACGTTTGCCATTTGAATTCTCCTTGAACATGTTTCTCTAGATATAATAATAGCGATTATTTTAGGATAGGTAAATAGTTTTAGTAGTATTGTAATGGATTATAAAAATAATTAATTAAATAAATTTAAAAATTCTTCTTGACAATAGATTTTGTTCCTTGTACTATACAAACAGCATAAGAGATATGCCGGTGTAGCTCAACGGTAGAGCAACGGTTTTGTAAACCGTAGGTTGTAGGTTCGATTCCTATCACCGGCTTTTTCTAAATCGTACTTTTTTAAATTGAATAAATACGGGTAGATGGCCGAGTGGCTAAAGGCGACAGACTGTAAATCTGTTCACGAGAGTGTACGGTGGTTCGAATCCACCTCTGCCCAAATCTTTTTGAAGAGATTGGATTTTAAGAATCGCATGCTCTTGTGGCGCAGAGACTCTGCCGAAGAAAAAGATTGATTATCTTTTTCGAGAGGTAGCATTCCCGAAGGGAATGAGCACCAAAAAAGTCTCGAAACACGCTCTTGTGGCGCAGAGGTAGCGCATTCCCTTGGTAAGGGAAAGGTCATGGGTTCAAGTCCCATCAAGAGCTATTTAAATTAGTTTATTTAGAAGAAAACAGACAGTAGATAATATTAAAGAAAAAGGAGTTTTAACTCATGGCACGCGAAAAGTTTGAAAGAAACAAACCGCACGTTAATATTGGTACTGTAGGTCACGTAGACCACGGTAAAACAACATTAACTGCTGCAATCACATCTTGTATGGCAGCTGTTGGTAAAGCTCAAGCTAAAAAGTTTGACGAAATCGACGCAGCTCCAGAAGAAAAAGCAAGAGGTATTACTATCTCTACAGCTCACGTAGAATATGAATCAGATGCAAGACACTAT
>JAFTSM010000020.1 GCA_017467305.1 Candidatus Gastranaerophilales bacterium | reverse complement strand
TTGTAATCTTTATTTTATTATGTGTATTTCAATAATACAAAATACAATTATTGACTTGTATTTTAGTAATGAGATACTTAATGATTATTACATCTGTTGTTGCTTATGGTATCAATAATGTATTGAACAAAGTATTATTTGCTAAAAAAGCTGAATTTGATTTTGAAGCTCCATTAACTAACTTAGTTTGGTTAACTTCAATTTTATCAATCGCTATGACATTTGGTGTAAGTAACTATTTATTAAGTGATATGCCAAATAACTTATGGTTAACTTTATCAATTATTATCAGCTGTGGTACTTTAGGTGCTGCATTAATTCCAGAATTTACAAAAGTATTCACATCTCCAAAAGCAAAACATACTGCAGAAGTTGTTACTGCTTCTAAAGAAGGTGGTGCTTCATTAACTATTCTTTCTGGTTTAGTTTCTGGTAATTTCTCTGGTTTCTGGATTGGTTTTGTAATTGTTGCGTTAATGACAATTTCTTATTTCGCAAGCTTACATATTCCAGCTGGAATTATGATTTATTCATCAGTATTTGCATTTGGTTTAGTTGCATTCGGTTTCTTAGGTATGGGACCTGTAACTATTGCTGTTGACTCTTATGGTCCGGTTACAGATAATGCTCAATCTGTTTATGAGTTATCTTTAATCGAAGAAATTCCAAATGTTGCTGAAGAAATCAAAAATGAATTTGGTTTTGAACCAAACTTTGATAATGCTAAAAAATACTTAGAAGAAAATGATGGTGCTGGTAATACATTTAAAGCTACATCTAAACCAGTATTAATTGGTACTGCTGTAGTTGGTGCTACTACTATGATTTTCTCTTTAATTCTTGTAATTAAAGAAACTTTAGGTATTGAACCAGAAGCAATTCTTAACCTATTAAACCCATATACAATCTTAGGTTTATTAATGGGTGGTGCTGTAATTTATTGGTTTAGTGGTGCTTCAATGCAAGCAGTTACTACTGGTGCATATAGAGCTGTAGAATACATTTCTAAACACATTAAATTAGGTGAAACTGATGATAAAAAAGCAAATGTAGACAATTCAAAAGAAGTTGTTAAAATTTGTACTGAATATGCGCAAAAAGGTATGTTAAATATCTTTATCGCATTATTTGCTTTCGCTTTAGCATTTGCTTGCTTATCGGCTCCTATGGCTGAAAATGTAAACCCAGTTTCATTCTTTGTAAGCTACTTAATTGGTATAGCTATCTTTGGTTTATTCCAAGCAGTATTTATGGCTAATGCTGGTGGATGTTGGGATAACGCTAAGAAAATTGTAGAAGTAGATCTATGTGAAAAAGGTACACCTCTTCACGATGCTACAGTTGTTGGTGATACAGTTGGTGACCCATTTAAAGATACTTCTTCTGTTGCTATGAACCCAATTATTAAATTTACAACATTATTTGGTTTATTAGCTATGGAAATTGCTATTGCTCCTGCCTTTAAAGAAATGGCACCAGCTGTTGGTATCATATTATTTGTAGTTGCAGTAATCTTTGTAGTACGTTCATTCTATGCTATGAGAATACCTACTGAAAAATAGTTTTTAACCAAAACGAAAATACCACCTCAAAATGAGGTGGTATTTTTTTATTCTATAAATTAATTAGTAATCAGAGTCGGAAGAACTTTCATCATCTTCTTCATCTTCTTTTGTGTAGTTTGTGTCAAAATCATCTGGAAGTAAATCATTATCTGGCCAAACAGTTGTTTCATCAGCTCTTGTTGCTGATAAATTTAAACTTGCTGAAAAGTCAGAGTCAGTTAATTCTGCTTCTTTAACGATACAACCAGCCATATCTGCATCTGTAAAATTACAGTAGTTAACTGTTGCATAACTAAAATCTGTACCATTTAGTGCAGCTTCTGAAAAATCACATTCAACAACATTTGCTCTTGTAAAATCTGTTGCATTTAAATCACTTCCACTGAAATTACAATTTGATAAGTGAGTGTCAGTAAAAGAAGTACCAGCTAATTCTGTATTTGAAAAGTCAATTTCTTCTAATGTTACATTTGAAAAGTCTAATTCTGTCAAATCAAGTTCACCCATAGTCTTTTTGTATGAGTTATACTCTTCAGGATTTTTAATAATCAATTCTGCGAGTTCTTCTTTTGAATACATACAATCTCCTTAAATTTGTCTCTATCTTCCAATATATGTTAACCCTATTGCTATTCCACAAAAGTGTAATTTTATAACATCATCTTTATTTTCTTATTTTTTTTTATATTGTCAAGTGTAAAAAATATTATTTTTATACGTTTTTTAGGCAATTTTTTAATTTTAGTTGTTTTTATATATAAACAGGGACGGTTTTTATTTAGGTCTTGTATTTTGAAAGTAAACAATAATAACAATCTGAATACTCAATTTAAAGCTAATTTGTTACAAGCACATATTGCAAAACAAGGTGTGCAAGGTGTAAACTTAGCTTCTTCTGTTGTTCCTGCACATGTTAATTTTAATAATACTAATTTAGTTTCAGTTCCTAATAAAACACAGCAATATTCTTCAAGTAATATTTCTGTTTTAAATTTATATACACCTAAACAACTTTTAAGTGCGTATTCGCATCCTGATTTTGTAAATTCTTTAGTTGAAGCTAACCCTAAAGTAGGGGATATTTTGGCTAGTAAAGGATTAGAAGTTAATATTAATCCAAGTATTATAAAAAATATTACAAATACTCATTTAACAACAACAACTGCTTATGCACTTCAAATCGCCGATAAGTTAGGTTTATCTCAAGCTGATAAAAAAGATTTAGAACTAGCTTGCGTGTTTCATGACTTTGGAAAAATATTAATTCCTCAAGAAATAATTAATAAGCCTGATTCACTAACACAAAATGAAAAAGAAATTATCGATTTACATGCTGAGTTGGGGTATGAATTATTATCTTCAACAAAAATGAATGATAGAGTTTTAAATTTAATAAAAAATCATCATATGCCGCAGAACCAAAATTCAGATATTTTGGGACAAATACTGTCAGTTGCTGATATATATTCAGCGCTAAGAGAAGAACGAAGTTATAAACAAGAACTTCAACAAGAAGATGCACTATATCTCTTAGACCAAAAAGCTTTAAAAGGCGAAGTAAGTACTGAAGTTGTCGAAGCCTTAAAGTCTTCAATTGTATCTGGAAATGTGGCATAAAAAAAGAACCCCCTTTAGGGGTTCTTTTAAATTGTTTTAATTGATTAAACAGCTCTTGTAACTTTGCCTGCTCTTAAGCAAGAAGTACAAACTTTAACTCTTTTAACAGTACCGTTCTCTACAACTTTAACAGATTGTAGGTTTGGGCTTTGTCTATATACATGGTGTTTATGAGAGAATGAAAGTTTTGCTGCTTTCAATGGTTTTTTTCCGCAAACTGCGCATTCAACTGACATTTTATATTTCCTTTCAAATAATCTTTATAGGTTGATGATATAAGAAAAAAAACTAATAATCAACCCCTTATCCAATATTATATTAAATAATTTAAACAAAACAATCTAAATTATATTATTTGCTACGAATTTATTATAATATTAAATAGAATGGGATGTTAATATGCTTATAATCGACGGAAAAACAGTTAGAGAACGAATTGAGGAGAGAGAATTAAAATTTTTATCTCCATTAGCTCAAAAAAGTTCGCAAACAAAGGGGCGTAAGAGGTTTGAAGAACCTTGTGCATTAAGAACAGAGTTTCAACGTGATAGAGATAGAATATTACATTCTAAAGCTTTTCGTAGATTAAAACATAAAACTCAAGTTTTCTTTTCACCATACGATGACCATTTTAGGACTAGAATGACGCATACTTTGGAAGTTTCACAAATTGCTAGAACTCTTGCAAGGGCTTTGGATTTAAATGAAGACTTAACTGAAGCTATGGCATTAGGTCATGACTTGGGTCATACGCCTTTTGGTCATAGTGGTGAAAGGGTTTTAAATGAACTCATGCCAAATGGTTATTTTCATAATAAACAGAGTGTAAGGGTTGTTACTTTCATTGAAGATTTAAACTTAACTGAAGAAACTCTAGATGGTATTTTAAATCATTCTTATGATTTTATGCCTTCTACACTTGAAGGTAAGGTTGTTCGTTTGTCTGATAAAATTGCATATTTAAACCATGATATTCAAGATGCTATTAGAGCAAATATTATTCGTACAGAAGATATTCCAAAAGAAACTGTTGAATATTTTTCTACAACAAATAGAATAAGACTAACAAAACTTATTAATGATATTGTTGAAACTAGCTACGGAAAAGATACAATATCAATGTCAGAGGAATGTTTTGAACAATTTGTTATGTTAAGAACATGGATGTTTGAACATGTGTACAGTAACTCTCCTGCAAAATTAGCTGAAGATAAAGCTCAAAATGTTATTCGAAGATTGTTTGAATATTATTGTGATGAATTAAAAAGAATGTATCCAACTTCTGATGATGATAGTATTCTTCAGACGGCTTGCGATTATGTTTCTGGTATGACTGATAGATATGTTCTTATAAAATTTGAGGAAATATTCCTTCCTTCTCCATTAATACAAAAAAATAATGATGAATTTCTATTCAGACTAGCTGAAATGAATGGACTATACAAATAGAATGTCGACAAATAAAACTTATAGTGAAGTTATAGATGAAATACGCAATCGTTTAGATATTTTGGACGTTGTACAGTCTCGTGTTGTTTTAAAGAAAAAAGGTGCTAATTATTGGGGATGTTGTCCATTTCATGGTGAAAAAACACCGTCTTTTTGTGTGAATATTCAAAAAGGTATTTTTAAGTGTTTTGGTTGTGGTGAAGGTGGAGACGCTATTAGTTTTTTGATGAAAATTAATAATCAATCGTTTATGGAAGTAATTAGAGATTTGGCGCAGCAATTTAATATTGAACTTCCAGAAACTACTGGAAATTCAAAACAATATGCAGAAGAAAAACAAAAGATTAAGGATTGTCTTGATAAAACTTGTGAGTTTTATAATAAAAATCTTTTAACTTTGCCAGAAGCGAAAGGTGCTTTAGAATACCTCGAAAATCGTGGCATCACGAAAGAAATTATTGAAGAATATAAGCTTGGATATTCTCCAAAAGGTTATTTTGATTTACAGAAAAAATTGTCTTCTAATTTTGATAAAGATATATTGATTAAAGCTGGATTGATTGTAAAAACAGAAAAAGGAGATTTGGTTGATAGATTTCGTCATAGAATAATGATACCAATTCGTGATGAAGCTGGTGCTGTAATTGCTTTTGGTGCAAGAGCTATTGAGGTAAATCAAAATCCGAAATATTTAAATTCTCCAGATACTATTTTGTACAACAAAAGCCGTATTTTGTATGGTATTGATATTGCAAAAGATAAGATGTTGGAAGATGATTATGTTGTAATCATGGAAGGTTATTTTGATGTTATCTCTGCCCAGTCTGCTGGTTTAAAAAATACAGTAGCATCTTGTGGTACAGCTTTAACAGTTGACCATGTTCGATTGATTGCCAAATATTCTAAATCAAGAAAAATATATTTATCATTTGATACTGATTCAGCTGGTTTAAAAGCAACTCAAAGAAGTACAGATGTTATAAAAGAAGCTTTTGCTGGATTAGGAAATTTGAAAATTTTTGACCAATCATATTCTGGCTTATCTGAGAATAAATATACTTGTGAGATAAGAGTTATTGCACCTTTTGATAGTAAAGACCCAGATGAATATATTAGAGAATTTGGTATTGAACAATATAAAAAGTACATAAAAAAAGCACCATTACTTCTAGATTTTCAGATTGAACAAATTTTAAAAGACTTTAATAATGATTTTTCTCCAACAGATAAGTTAGCTATGGTTAAAAAAATCATGCCTTTAATCGAGGAAATTCCAAACAGTATAGTTCAAAATGAATATATAAAGCTTTTATCTGACAGAATGAAGGTTGATGAAAAGGCTTTGATTAGGGAAATTAATCGGAGTAGGTCGGTGCAAAACGTTGTAAATAAAGATTTTTCCGGAATTGTAACAAAATCTTCAAATATATGCGAAAAAGCACAAAAAAATTTATTAAGCCTTTTTCTACTTGGTGGAACGAATTTAGACAATCCGTATCTAGTAGAAATAGCAAAAAATGTTAAATTTATAGATAAAAACTTAATTATTATTCAACAAACAATTGACAAATTGTTATGTCAGGTAAATAATGATGTGGAAAAATTGATACAAGCCCTGTATTCAGAATTTGCCGAGGATAATAAATTAAAGGATATAATTACAGATTTAATATATATAGCTGACAGCTTTAAAGGACTTTCAGAAAAGGATTTTAACGCTGTAGTGCAGGAGAATAAGCTAAAGATTGAACAATATATTTCTGACTCTGAAAAGAGAGAATTAGCATCTAAATATAAAAATTTGAATGATAAAGATATTGGGTCTATAGATTATCAACTGCAATTGAGAGATATGATAAGAAACAAACGAAAAACTGGAGAATAATTTTAATGAGCAAAAAGAAAATTTCAGATTTATCAGTAGTCGGAATTATGGACGAGGAAGAAACATTAGAAAACGAAACATCTGAATCTTCTGGCATTATTTTAATGACAGAACCAGATTCAATCAGCCGTGACGGCATGGATGTTCTTATGAACTCTGAAAGAAATAAAATTATTGATACTATGGAGAATGAAGATTTATTCTCTACAGATATGACGGATGAAGAAGATGATGAAGATGTATCTTTAACTGATGCTATGTTAACAAAAGGTGTATCTTTTGATGACCCAGTTAGAATGTATTTACGTGAAATTGGTCGTATTAAGTTATTAACAGCTGAACAAGAAATTGACCTTGCAAAGAAAATTATACAAGGTGGTAATGCTGGTGTAATTGCTAAAAGAAAACTTGTACAAGCTAACTTACGTTTAGTTGTTTCTATTGCTAAAAAGTATGTTGGTCGTGGCATGTTATTCTTAGACTTAATCCAAGAAGGTAACTTGGGATTAATCAGAGCAGCTGAAAAGTTTGACCATGAAAGAGGTTATAAATTCTCTACATATGCTACTTGGTGGATTAGACAAGCTATCACAAGAGCTATTGCTGACCAAGCTAGAACTATCAGAATTCCAGTTCACATGGTTGAGACTATCAATAAATTGAAGAAAGTTACAAGAAAACTTGCTCAAGAGCTTTCAAGAAAACCAACCGAAGAAGAGTTAGCTGTTGAAATGAATATCTCTGTTCCAAAATTAAGAGAAATCATTAAAGTTGCTCAAGAACCATTATCTTTAGAAACTCCAATTGGTAAAGAAGAAGATTCTCGTTTAGGTGATTTTATTGAAGATAAAGATGCAGATGCTCCAGTAAAAACTGTTGCTCAAGAACTTTTAAGAGAAGACTTAGCAGAAGTATTATCTGGTTTATCTCCAAGAGAAAGAGATGTTCTTCGTTTGAGATTTGGTATGGATGACGGTCGCCAAAGAACTTTAGAAGAAGTTGGTCAATTGTTTGGTGTTACACGTGAACGTATCAGACAAATTGAAGCTAAAGCTCTAAGAAAACTAAGACATCCAAACAGAAGCAAACGCTTAAAAGAATATATCGAAGTATAGTTATTAAAATAGAGAAAAGTTAACATCTTTTCTCTATTTTTTTATGTGATAATTTAATTATAATTTTGTATTTTTTTAGTCGACATTAGTAGAAAGTGATGGGATTTGTGTCTTTACGTGTTGGGAGTATTAATACAATTAATGTTTCAAAATCTTTTAGAGGAAAATTAAATACTAAGAATAACTTTAGTTCTGGTTCTTACTGCAAAAATTTAACGAGTAATGATGCTTTGTTTAATTATTATGCAGATGCACTATTGTTATCTAAAACGTTTGTAAATATATCAGAAAAAACGATAAATAAAAAAGAAAAACAAATGCCTTCTTTTTCAAGTATTGATTCTGTGGAAAATAAGTCATATCAGGCTTTTAGGAAAGATGTAAAATTTAAAGAGCCGAGATATGTTATAGATGGTGAGTATCGTTATATGTTAATAGAACCTACAAAAATTGATGATAATCAACGATTACCGCTTATTGTATATTTGCCTGGTACTGGTGAATATAAATCTGGTCAATTAGGTACTGTTGGTTATGTAGATAAAAATTTGGATGGTTCAATTTCTGATGATGAAGTTAAACATAATGCACTTGGAACAATTTTAAAAAACTCAAATTTAAAAGATTTTAATGGGTATGTTATTGCTCCTTCTTTAGAATGTGTTGATTCTAATGGTTGGGCAACTCCAGTTGCAGAAAAATATGTAAGAGGAATAGTTTCTAATTTTGCTGATTCTCATAACGTAAATGAAGACAAGGTCTTTATTGGCGGACATTCTATAGGTGGTATTGGTACTATGTATATGGCAACTCATGCCGCAGATATTTTTTCTAAGGCTTTTGTGTTAAGTGGCTTTGCTCATAGTTCGTATGATATCAAAAATATTTCTATGCCTATTATTGGATATAATGGCAAGGGTGATTCTTCTTTTATGGAAGAAGATTTTATTGATGTATTTGGTAAAGAAAATTTTGTTAGGGTTGATACTAAGCATGGTTCTGTACCTATTAATGTGTTTAATCGTGATGCAGACGGTGATGATAAATCAGACTTATTCGAATGGTTATTAGAAGATCAATCATTACCAGAAAATTCTGATGAGTACTAATCTTTTTAGTGTAAATATTCAGTAGAGATTGTAAAATCTATCCCTTTATTTCTTGTAACTGGTATTATTGCAAGGTATCATTATTTCAATGATGAGAGTAAAACGAGTATTTCTGAATATATTTTTATTTCTAATCTCTGGATTTATTTTTTTGTATGCTTTCTTTCTTTTTCTTTTACCTCAAATTTTAAATTCATCACTTTTTAAAAATAAGATTGTAGAGTTTATAGAACAGAAATATGATTTAGACTTTAATGTAGATAAATTTAAATTTAGTACATCATATAATCTTGTGTTGTCATTAAGTGTAGATAGTCTTTCAGGTGAAGATGATGATAAAAAATTATTTCTTTTAAATGGTGTTGGTGTTTCTTATGATTTAAAATCATTATCTGTTAAAGATGTTTGTGTTGATTACTTATTTTTAGATAAAGTTGAACTTGAACGTAAGTTTGTTATTAAGGATGAAAAAAATTCTAGTAACAAAACTTTTAATTTGCAAAAGATATTGCCAGAAGTTAATTTAAATAATGCCGAAATATGGTTTGATAATGGGAAATTGAATAGTATTTTTATTACTGTTTCTAATTTTCAAATAAAAAGGCAAGAAGATAAATTAACTTCAAAATTTGAAATAGAGATAATTTCTCCACTATTAAGAAATTTAGTAAATATCGGAAGTGACGGTGGATTGTTTATTGATGAAAACTCGATAAATGCTTCAAATTTAAAAATTTTAGTTGGAGTATCTAGTTTAAATCTTAATGGAAAGTTGTTTGATATTGATAATAAATCTATTGATTTTGACGTGGTTGGAGAACAAATTCCAGTTAGTGATGTTGTCGCATCTTTGTTATATTTTCAAAAAACAAAAAAGCCAGGAAAACAGTTTATTGAAAATTTTTATAATTTTGATGGATTTATGGATGTTGATTTAAAAATAAATGAGTTGGGTGCTTTTGGTGTTGCTCGTGCAAATAATTTATCGGCTATTACAACTCTATTTAACGTTCCTATATATTTTAAAAATGTTCCATTTAATTTTGATGGTAGAAATATTAATGCTGAATCAATTGGTAAGCTTGGTAGTGAAAAAGTTTATACGTGTTTTAAACTTAATAATATTGGAACTACTGAACAAGAAGTTATTGGTTATGTTCATTCTAATTTAACAGATAAATTGGCAGAAAAATATTTGCCAGATTTATCAATAATTGGTTATGCAGATACTAATGTTAATTACTATGTTAAGAATAAAAAAATATATGTTAACTATCTTTTGAAATTGCCTAAAGGTTCAGACTTGCTTTATAAAAAAGCATATTTAGGTTTACGAGATACAAATAGACGATTAATGGTTAAAACTTTAAAACAAGGAGATAATTTAACTGTTAGTGGTTATGATTATTCTTTCCAAGATGGTTCTAAGATAAAAAATATTATTTTAGGTAATGGTTTAATCAAAAAAGTTAATGGTAAAATGACACCACAATTTATGACGTGTAGGACAAATGGTGATGCCCCTGTTTCTGTTACTGGTTCATTTGGAGAGTATGTTGAAGGTGGCTATTTTAATGGTGATTTAAAGTATGATTTTAACAAACTTTTGTTGACAGGTCGTTTTATCGTTAAAGACTCAAAATATAAACAGTTTTATTTAGAGGAAGCAAAAGTCCTTGCTGATAATAAATTGATGAAAATTGAGGCGTTTGGTACTTTTCAAAATTCACCATTTAATTGTCAGTTTGATGCAGAGAATAGATTTGTTGAAAAAATTAGTATTAACGATATGTCATTGTTCCTTGATGAGTACGTTATAAAAACAAATAAAAAGAAAAAATCTTCAATCAATTTATCAGAAATTGACATTGCAGATAAAGTGGATGACTTAGATATTTCAATAAAAAATTGGCAAATCAAAATGAATAAAATAAAAAAAGATAGAATTTTAATTGAAGATATTTTATTCACAGGTAGTGTTATTGATAATATCTTTTCTTTTACTATGCCTCATACTAAGTTTGCTGGTGGTATATTAAGTGCAACTGGGCTTTATGATTTGAAACTACATTCTTCTGATGTTATTTTTCAAGCAGAAAATATTAATTCTGATATTGTTGCAGATACTGTATTCAATTTAAAAGGTCAAATAAAAGGAATTGCAAATGCTTCTTTATGTGCGCATACAAAAAATAAACTAGAAGACATTAAAGCAGAAGGAACCTTTTCTGTAGAACAAGGCTATTTGCCTAAATTAGGTAGTACAAGCTTTATGCTTAGAGATAAAAAATTTCAGCTCTCTGATATCGTAAATATTGATATTAAAAATATGAAAGCATTAAGTTCTAATATAAATGGTAAATTTGTTGTTGATAATGAAATGTTTAAGGATGTTGAAATAAAATCTCAACAAAAATATTTATCTCTATTTGTAGAGGGTGATTATAATATGAGTTCTCAATACGCTGATGCTAACTTATTTGGAAAATATAATAGTTCACAAATTTCAAGAGTTAAAATATTATTTGTTCCATTATCTTGGCTTGTTAAAATAGTCTTTAGACCAGAAAAATCTATGGAAAAATATAAAACTAAATTGAATAAAGTGCCAAATATTGAAGCGACTGCGAAAGATGAAAAATCATTTAGAGTTAAAGTTCAAGGTGATTTAAATAATAATGATGTAAATGTAGAGTTAAAAAGTATTATTTAATTTTATTTTGTACTAAAATTATTATAGATTAGGTTTATGTGAGGAGATATTATGTTCCACGTTATAACAGAAAGAGATTATTCTGAATTTTCAAGAAAACAAATTGGTGAATATACTGATTTTGATAAAGCGTTAGAAGCTGCTCAAAAAGCAATTGCTGGTAGAGATGATTTACGTTATATCATTGAACAAACAGATGGGCATGTTGATAGTTATGGAAATCAGATAGTTACTGTTGTTGCAGAAAGTGATTAATTATGGAACTTCTAAATAAGAAATTTCACTTTATTGCAATAGGCGGTGTTGGTATGAGTGCGTTGGCTAAATATTTAGCTGAACGTGGTGCTATTGTTTCTGGTTCTGATATGAATGAAAGCAAATATACTCATTTGCTAGAACAAAAAGGTGTAAAAGTTTCTATCGGACATGATGCTAATTTAATTGAAAAAGATATGATAGTTGTTGCTAGTACTGCAATAAAAGAAACTAATCCAGAAATTATTCGTGCAAAAGAATATGGACTTAAAATATATCACCGTTCTGATATTTTAAAAATGATATCTGATGAGTTTTCTCAACGTGAAAATTCTTATTTTATTGGTTTTTCTGGCACTCATGGAAAAACTACTACTAGCGGTTTATCTTCTTATGTTTTATCTAAAGCTGGTTTAAAACCTTCTTATGTTGTTGGAGGAATTATTCCAGATATTAATACAAATGGAACTTTTGATGATAATAAATTCTTCATTGCAGAGCTTGATGAATCAGATGGCACAGTTCAAAAATATTCAACAGATATTGCTGTTATTAATAACATGGAAGAAGACCACTTAGATTATTATAAGAATGGTTTTTCTGATATTGTTAAAACCTTTAATAAGTATTTATCAAATAAACCAGAACAAATTGTAGTTATTAATAATGATAATGCTGGAAATAATGAATTTAAAAGCATATATCCAAACTACAATTATGTTACCTTTGGACTAAATAATGCTGACTATGTTGCGAAGAATATTCAATTTGAAGGTTTTGGTTCGTCTTTTGATATTTATTTTAAAGGTGAAAAAATAGATAGTTTAAAATTATCTGTTCCTGGAATTCACAATGTTTATAATGCTTTGGCAGTATATGTTGCTTTAATGCTAGCTGATGTTGATATCTCATTAGTTCGTGAGCATTTTTATTCTTTTAGTGGAATGGGACGAAGATTTCAAAAAGTTTGTGAATTTAATGGAATATCTATTTATGACGATTATGCACATCATCCTAGTGAAATAAAAACAACTTTAGAAAGTGTTTCTAACGCTAAAGATGATAATCAAAGGATTGTTGCTATATTTCAACCTCATAGATATTCAAGATTACAAGGGCTTTGGAATGAATTCAAAACAGCATTTGATTCTGCAGATGTATTGATTACAACTGATGTATTTTCAGCTGGAGAAGATGAAATAGAAGGTGTTTGTTCAAGTATCTTTGCAAATGAGATTGAACACAAAAATTCATTATATGTGTCAGGTTCTATGGATGAATGTGCTGATAAAATTTATCCACTTTTACAAGAAAATGATATTGTTATTACATTAGGTGCTGGGACAATTACCAAACTTGGAAAACTTATCCAAAATGAAAATGAAAAGGTATAATTCGTGGTAGAAATTTTTGAAAACTATGAAATTAAAAATGAATCTACTTTTAAAATTGGTGGGATAGTAAAAAAAGTTGCTTTTCCTTCTTCTATTGATGAACTAGTACAACTTTTGCAAACAAATCAATATGACATAGTTTTAGGTAATTGTTCAAATGTTTTATTTTCATCTGATTTTATCGATAAAAGTATCATTATTACTAAAAATATTAATGAGTATACTTTTAAAGAAAATAAATTATATGTTACTTGTGGTGTAAAAGGACCTGTTCTTTCTAGAGAGGCTCAAAAACTTGGATTGTCAGGTCTTGAATTTATGATAGGTTTTCCTGGTTCAATTGGTGGAATGATATCTATGAATGCTTCTGCTCATAACCAAGCTATTCAAGATGTATTAGTTTCTGCAAGGGTCTTTGATTTAAAAGAAAATATTATAAAAGAATTTACAAAAGAACAAATGAAATTTGAATATAGAAAATCCATTCTTTCTAAAGGTGAAAATGTTCTTTTAGATGCTGTATTTGAATTAAAGCGCGATGATATTGATAAAATTCAAGAATTAATGAATAGAAATATTGAATTCAGAAAATTAAGACAACCATCATTAAAGTATGGAAATGCCGGTAGTACCTTTAAAAATCCAGAAAATGATTCTGCTGGTAGACTTCTTGATTTATGTGAAATGAAGGGGCAAAAACAAGGTGGGGCAATGGTTTTTGAAAACCACGCAAATTTTGTCTTGAATTATTGTAATGCAACATCTTTAGATGTAATAACTTTAATGTACACAATGTATTCAAAAGTTAGAGAAAAATATAGAATAGAATTAAGACCTGAAATAAAATATATTGGTGATAGAGGAACGGAAGAATATAAGTTATGGCAAATAATGACAGAAAATACGCACTAGATACGAAGATTGCAGTGCTTTGTGGTGGTTTATCAAGCGAAAGAGAAGTATCTCTTCGCTCTGGTAAGAATGTTTTTGAAGCACTTAAAAGACTTGGTTATACTAATGTAGAGTTAGTTGATGTTGATAATAAAGTGGCAAAAACTCTCGTGGAAAAAGATATTAAAGTTGCTTATAATGCTCTTCATGGTAAATATGGTGAGGATGGTTGTATTCAAGGAACTTTAGAACTTTTAGGCATTGAATACACTGGTTGTGGCGTATTTTCTAGTGCTACTTGTATTAATAAGGAATATACAAAAACAGTTCTTAGAAAATTTGGACTTCCTTTAATAAAATCTGTCTTTGTTCGCAAGGGTGAAGATGTTGTTGAGGCAGTAAAAGATTTAAAATATCCACTTATGCTAAAACCAGTTTGTGAAGGTTCTAGTATTGGTATGTATAAGGTAAATAAGCCAGAAGAATTAGTTGAACTTTATAATAAATCAGCAGAATGTAATCAAGATATTTTGATTGAAGAATATATTGTAGGCGTATGTGCCACTGTTGGCGTGTTAGATAATAATGGGGAAACGTTCGCTACTGAGATTTTAGAGCTTCGTCCAAAAAATGAATGGTACGATTATGAAGCTAAATATACAAAAGGTATGACAGAATTTATTCTTCCTGCTGAATTATCACAAGAAATGACTAAATCTGTAAAAGAGAAAGCTATTCAAGCATATAAAGCGTGTGAATGTAGCGGTGTTAGTCGTGTAGACTTTTTAATTTCTGAAGGTATTCCTTATATTTTAGAAATTAATACAAGTCCTGGAATGACAGATACTAGTGATTTGCCCGCACAAGCAGCTGTTATGGGTATTACATATGATGACTTAGTTCTTATGATTTTAAATAATGCTGGACTAAATAGGTAAATGGAAAATAGTTACATAGTTAATAGAAGAATAAAACATCAAAAACTACGTAGAAAAGCTCGACGTGGTGAAATTTTTGTACGTAGAGTTTTTAAATGTGTAAGATTTTGTTTTATTCTTTTTATTTTTTATGCGACTTTTAGACTTGGAGCGACTCGTCATTGGTTTTTACCTAATGATTTGTACGAAAAACAGCCTGTTGATAGAATTGAAATATTAGGAAATTCTATTGTTTCTGATGAAAAAATTATTGAACAAATGAAAAAAATTCATTTAGATAAAAAACAAATATTCAAAATTAATCCTAAGCCATTAGAAAATCAAATAGAAGAACTTGTGCCAATAAAAAGAGCATATATTAGACGTTTTTGGTTGCCAACTAGATTTGTTGTAATGGTTGAAGAGTTGCTTCCAGTTATAACTATTGCGCCATCTGAAGATGTTCCACCTGTTATTGCGTTTGCGTCTACTGGTGAATTGATTACTCGTGAGTATTTACCTTTACCAGATAGTGTTAATGTTGTAAAAATTCTTACATATGGTAATAAAGGTGATGACTATGATACTTGGGATGTTGAACGTATTCAGTATTTGCATAAATTAGGTGCTATGTTAGAAGAATATTCTGGTGAAAAGGTTCAGTATATTGATTTGAGAAATCCTCATAATGCATTTGCTCAATTAGAAAGCGTAAAAATAAAACTTGGTGAACTTGATCACGCTGTTTTTGGACGTATTAAACCAATTAGAGATATTCTTCCGCAAATTGGAAATGTATCTGGTAAAATTCAATATGTTGATTTATCTTGGAAAGATTCAAAATATTTAAAAATGGAGTAGGAGTTTTCCTTTTGCTATTGCATTTAAATCTTGATGTAATAATATAATATTGTCAGAAAAAAAACAAAATCCAACTATAACATGTATAAGAAGGTGCTTATGCTAAGGTAAGCTAAAGCCTTTGGGGCATGTTTTTATTTTTTTAGGATAAATAAACTTAAAGAAAGGCAATTAAAGTGGAAGAAACTAAAGTAAAATCTAAAAAGAGAAAAATTGAAACAACTCAAGAACCTCAACAATCTGAATGGAAAGAACAAGTTATCCAAGTAAGAAGAGTAACAAAAGTTGTTAAAGGTGGTAAAAAATTAAGCTTTAGAGCAATTGTAGTTGTAGGTAACAAAAACGGACAAGTTGGCGTTGGCTGTGCTAAAGCTGCTGAAGTTATCGTAGCTATTCAAAAAGCTGTTGCTGACGGTAGAAAAAATCTTGTTAATGTTCCTATCTTCAAAACAACAATTCCTCACCCAATCACAGGTCGTTCAGGTGCTGGTAGCGTAATGTTAAAACCT
>JAFTSM010000003.1 GCA_017467305.1 Candidatus Gastranaerophilales bacterium | reverse complement strand
TATGGATTTCTAATTTTATTTTATTCAACTCTTTTCAAAACTAAATAATATTTGATTTCGATACCATTGTTTTCACGTAGTAGAAAACACCGGTTGAGAAATTAAATATTTTTAGTTTTGTTTTTATAGTACCCATAACATCATTTATGTAATTTAAAGTTTTGACTTTAATAATTTTTCCTCATAGTCAGGAATTGCATTTCTATCCCAAATAATATTAGATTTTATTTTTCTTGCAGGTGTTCCAACATAAATTGAATTAGGTTCAGTACAAGATTTTGTTACAATGCTACCAGTTCCAATAACACAACCTTCTTCAATCGTTACACCTTTTAATACAGATGTATTCATTGCTAACCAAACTTTATCTTTTATTTGTATATTTTTACCTTTATTAAGAACTTCTCCCGTAGTTTTGTCTGCAATCGTATGCCCATCAGATGGTCTTAATACAATATTTGAAGCAAACATGCAGTCATTACCAACATTAACTGACAATTTTTCTTCTTGTGAAAATAAAACCAAACAACCATTTGTACAAGAAAAATTATCACCTATTTTTAGTTTTTGATTATTACCAAGTAAACGAGCATCAAACTTCTTTGCACCGTGTTCTGAAGGACCAATCACTACTTCACAATTACTTCTTAAAAATATCTTTGAATCCTTAAATTTTAAGATTGGGGAGTAAATTGTTACAGTAGAATTAGAACCGGCAAACTCTAAATTTAAACCACGAATACGACTTACTCGTTTTACCCCCCCCCGAGAATTTACGAGGAAAATCTTATTATTTGAAACTTTTCTTAATTTGATTTTTAAACCACAAATTTTGAAAATATTATAATTTCCTTTTTCTTCTTTAGAAAATAAATTAGACATTATAAAATACCTTTTGTTGATGGAACTTTATCTTTATTCTGTTCATCGATTGAAACAGCTATTCTCAATGCTCTTGCAAATGATTTAAAAATAGCTTCAATGATATGGTGGGTATCAAAACCATCTAACATTTTGATGTGGATAGTCATTAAAGCTGCTTGTGCAAAGCTTGAGAAGAAGTGTGGAAGAATTACTGTTTCAAAATCAGATGTTCTTTCATCTCTTATATTTGCATCAACTTTAGAAAATACTCTACCAGATAAATCTACAACACTTAAAACAAGCGCTTCATCCATAGGTAGAATTTTTTCACCATATCTTGTAATACCTTTTTTATCACCAAGAGCTTCTGCCAGTGCACTACCTAGAGTTAGCGCAACATCTTCAACAACGTGGTGGTTATCTTTATCGTGAGATAAAACACTGATTTCTAAATCAAATGCTGCGTGATGTGCTAATTGTTCTAACATATGGTCAAAGAATTTAATTCCTGTATTAATTTTGTGTTGACCATTACCGTCAATATTTAAATTAACTGTAATTTCTGTTTCTGCTGTTTTTCTAGTTTTAGCACATTGTCTCATATTTTTGCTCCAAAATAGTTTTTATATCATTTACTGAAATTAGTGTAGCTTGAGCCCCTTTAGATTTCAAGCTATCTATTAATTCTTGAGATTTATCTTGTGGTGGAAGAACTCCAATTGCATCATAATTAGCTGATTTTGCAGCTAAAATATCATCAGATGTATCACCAAAGTATGTATAATTGCTTGCAATGGTCATTTCTTTTGTTAAATTTAATCCATAAGGATTTGGCTTACCCATACCGTGTGGAATATCATCAGTAGTTAAAATAGGGAAGAACAAATCAACAGCATAAAATTTTTCTAAAGCAAACATTGCTTCTGCTCTTAATCTACCAGTAAAGATAGAAAGGTTATAATCCTTTGATAGTTCTTCAAAAACTTTTCTATTAAATAATGGTTCTTCATTATTAATCAAACCTTTGCCGTCATTCCAATAAATTTCTTGGAATACTTTAGTAATATCATCATAAGAAACTTCATATCCAGATTTTTTTAGCAAAAATTGAGTCAAATCCCAATCGTTGTTTAAACCACCTAAATTTTTTGCATCTTGAATTTCTTTTTGTGAAACAGTCTTTCCAGTAAAATGTTCATAAGTTTTTTCAATAGCAACTCTATAAGAGTTTCTTGCATCAACCAATACACCATCCATATCAAAAACAAGTGATGGTTTAACCTTTAATGTTTCTTTGATTTTTTCAACACCAGCTTTAGTGGGAATAGTTATTCTTAAATGTCCTTCTAAAGGAGTTCCTTTTTTGAATAATTTTACAGTAATATTAGCCTTTTTAAGTTTATTATGAACAAACTCAGCCTTTTTACCAAAATCAACAAGTAAAAAGTTTGCATTAGAGGTATAAACCTTTGCACCTAAGTTTTCTAAAAATAACTTTAATTCATCACGAGAAGACAAAATTTCTTGTTTTACTTTTTCAAAATATTCAATATCTGATAATGCAGCAATTCCACCTAACATAGCAAAAGCATTTACACTAAATGGACTTACAACCTTCTTTAGATTTTTAATATTTTCTTCATTACTGATAATATAACCTAACCTCATGCCAGCTAGTGCAAAATCTTTTGAGAATGAACGAACAATAAAGACATTATTATATTCATTCACATATTTTTTATAAGTTGTACCCGAATAATTAGCATAAGTTTCATCGATTAAAATAACTTTATCTTTTGCATTTTCAAGAATTTTAACTAAGTCATTTTCTTCAATTAAATTACCAGTTGGATTGTTTGGAGTTGCAAGATAAACAATTTTAACTTTTGGATTTGATAATTCTTTAACAAAACTATCTATAGGGAATTCCCATTTTTTTTCAAAAGGAACCCTTATAACATTTCCACCTTGAATTTGAGTATAAATAACTGGCATTTCAAAAGAAATATCAAGGGTAAGTAGTGCTTCCTCTTTTTCTAAATAAGTTTGAACTATAGCTTGAATAGCTTCATCAGCACCATTTGTAACCTTAATATTATCAATACCAAAACCTTGATAATCAGCAATTTTTTGTGAAAGTTCACCATAAAAAGGATAGAAGCTTATATTTTTATAATCACAATTTTTTAAACTTTCTATTACTTTTGGTGACGGACCATAGTTATTTTCATTGCTATCTATTTTTATATCCCAATCGTTCTCATACATCGGAACAAAATAGCCATTCATTTCTTTTACTGATTGTTTCGGTTTTATCATTTTTTTACCTATTTAACATAAAAATCTGCGTTAACAAATACTCTTATTTTTGCTTTACCAGACTCAACTGGAGTAGATTGAGCTTCGCCACTTGCAACTGAATCCATTGCAACTTTATTCATATAAAATCTACCATTTGTTGCAACTGTATCTGCGTTACAAGAAACATTCATATATTTTAAACCGTCAACAGATGTACCTAGTGCGGTAGCTAATGTTGTAGCTTGTGATTTTAATCCTTTTACAATTTGTGGATATAAATCATTACACATTTTTTGAGGATTTTCTATCCCAAATTGTAAGTTATTTGTTCTATTTGCTCCGCTTAAGATTGCTGTATCAATCAATTTTGCAACTTTAGTTATATCTTTTGTTGTTACTGTTACAGAATTTACTGCAGAATAATTTCTAATTGTACTTTTTCCAGCAATTGTTGTATAGTTTGGTCTAACAGAAAAGTTTGTTGTTTTGATTGTATCTGTATTTGCATCAATTATTAATTTTAAAGCACTAATAATATTGTTTGATGTTGTATTATTTTCTTCTGTTGCTTTTTGTGCAGTATTGCCATTATTCTCAACAGCAAAAGTTATAGATGCCATATTCGGTTCTACTTCTTTTGTTTCACTGGCACTCAAAGAAATATATCCAGCATCTTTTTTTGTATCAGAATTAACTGCTGCATTTACTGATTGATTAATTGTTAAAACAGAAATGCAAGCTAACAAAATTACAATTTTCTTCATCTTAACTCCTAATTTCTTCTTTAACTTCCTCTTTTTCAAGAGAATGTTCAATAGGTTTTTCAATAGATTTATCTATTTTTATATCTTCTTTTATTTCTTTATTAATATTTTCAATTTCTTTTTTTAGAGTATTTTTAAGCTCATTAGCTTTTGCTCTATTCATAATATCTTTAATTTGGTCTGGTGAAAGAGTTGGATATGAGCCAAACCCAATTAATGTTCTTTTATTATTTAAAGCATATAAAGATAGTGCAATGATTGCCCAAAGCATTATTCCTTGAAATAAATTCATAGAAGATAGAGTTAGTGAATCTTCAAAAACTTTATTCCAAATTTGCATACAAACCCAACCTGGAGAGATGATAAAACCAGCAATAAGACCTAATACAACAAATATCGCCGCAAATAATCCTCTAACACCGTTTATAGTAATTACTTTAAAGTTTTTCTTCATCTACATTCCCTTTTGATAATACATCAAAATCCGCTTCTGTTAGTATTATAACACCTAAAGATGAGGCTTTGTCAAATTTTGAACCAGCATTTTCCCCAGCTAGTAAGTATGATGTTTTTTTACTTACACTTGATGATGTTTTACCTCCAAGCCTTTTAATTCTTTCTTCAAAAACATTTCTAGGTTGAGATAATGTACCAGTTATTACAAAAGTTTTACCTTCAAAAATATTAGAAATTTTTTCAAAAGCACTACCTTGTGGATTAACCCCATACTCTTGAAGTTTATTTAAAATAATTTTGTTATTATCATTATTAAAGAAATCAACAATACTCTTTGCTGCCTTTTCTCCAATACCATCAATTTTTATCAAATCTTCTATTGTTGCATTTTTTATAACTTCTAAAGTTGGATATTCATTAGCAATCAAATCGGCTGTTTCTTTACCTATCAACTTAATACTCAATGCAGTTAGGAATTTTGTCATTGAAGGAGTTTTTGAATTTTGTATTGCGGTATATAAATTATCAGCTGATTTTTCTTTTATTAAATCTAGAGTCATTAAATCATCCATTGTTAATTTATATAAGTCAGCAAAATCATTTATCAAACCTTTTTCCCATAGTTTATCAACAAGAGTACAACCTACGCCATCAATATCCATAGCTTCTTTACTTGCCCAATATTCAATTCTTCCTTTTATTTGTGCTGGGCATCCTAAAGTATTTGTACAATATAAAACTACTTCTCCCTCTGGTTTAACCAAATCAGCACCACAACAAGGACATTTTGTTGGGGTTTGATAAGTTCCTAAAAATTCATCTTCTTTTTTTCTTATAACTTTGGGAATAATTTCAGCTGCCTTTTTAATAAGAACACTGTTCCCAATATTTAATTGGAGTCTTTGGATTTCATCAAAGTTATGTAAGCTCGCTCTTTTAACGACTGTACCTGCTAATTGAACTGGTTCTAAAAGTGCAACGGGAGTTACAGCACCGGTTTTACCTACACTTAATTCAACACCATTTAATTTTGTCCAAACTTCTTCTGGGGGAAATTTAAATGCAGTAGCCCACTTTGGTGCTCGAGAAGTATAACCTAATTCATTTTGTTTTGCCAATTCATTAATTTTAATAACCATACCGTCTGTAGCATAGTCAAGATTAAAACGTTCATTTTCCCACTTAGCACATTGTTCAATTACTGGATTTATTCCTTTTACTAATTTGTGGTTAGGATTAACTTCAAAACCTAATTCTTTTAATAAATCTAATGCTTCCTTATGTGTTTTAAAAGCATCATTATTTTCAGAAATGGCTGTATAAGCGAAGAAATGCAAATCTCTTTTGCCAGTAATATTTGCATCTAATTGACGTAGAGAACCAGCAGCTGCATTTCTTGGGTTTGCAAATTCTTTTTGACCATTAGCTATATTTTCCTCATTTAGCCTTTCAAAAGACGATACTGGCATATAAACTTCGCCACGAACTTCTAAATTTAATGGTTTAGATAGTTTTTGAGGAATACTTTTTATAGCTTTGATATTTTCTGTAATATTTTCGCCAACTGTACCATTACCTCTTGTTGCACCAAGCTTTAACTCTCCATTTTCATATGATAAAGCACAAGATAAACCATCGATTTTTAGCTCAACAACAAGTTCTAAATCAGATTCTTTTTCATATTCTTTTTTTACTCTTTCATACCATTTTCTTAAATCATCGAAATTATTTGAGTTATCAAGACTATACAAACGATATTTGTGTTTAATTTCTTTGAAACCAACAGCTATTTTATCCCCAACTTTTTGTGTCGGACTGTCTTCCGTTTTAAATTCTGGATATTGTTCTTCAAGACGTCTTAGTTCTCTAAATAATTCGTCATATTCAAAGTCAGTAATTTTAGGGGCATCATACACATAATATGCTTCATTATTCTCGCGAATAATATTTTTTAATTCATCAATTCTCGCTTTTACTTCAAAATAATTCATTCTACCCCTCAAATAATTAAGTAATTTTAATATATTGGAAATCTGTTATTATCTTATCTTATAATAAAATTGTTATGTCGATTGTAAATTTTATTGAAAAATTTAGAAAAGAAAAAAGAACGCTTTTTACAACACCTTCACATGGACAAGGTGATTTTGTAGCACCAGAAACAGCAAAAATGATTGGCAGAAGATTTTTTAGTTGTGATTATTCTGAAATTGAGGGCTTTGATAATTTAGCAAGACCCATTGGTATGCTTAGAAATGCACAAGATACTGCTGCGAGAATTTATGATGCAAAATTTACATTTTTCCTCACTAATGGTTCAACATCTGGGATAGTTGCAGCAATGCTTGCTGTATTACATAGAAGCGATAAAGTTTTAATTGCGAGAAATTGTCATCGTTCTGTTTATAATGGATTAGTTTTGTCTGGTGCTGTTCCTATTTGGTTACTTCCACAATATAACCAAGAATGGGATATATATGAATCTATAAATTTAGACTATTTAGAAGAAATGTTTTCTAAAAACAAAGATGTAAAAGCCTTTATAATGACAAATCCAACTTATGAAGGTGCAATGTCTGATATTTCTAGAATTTCTGCAATTTGCAAAAAATACAACGCATTATTAATAGTTGATGAAGCACATGGTGCATTATGGAATTTCCATAAGTCATTAGGAACAACTGCCCTCTTGCAAGGTGCTGATATTGTAGTGCACTCTTTGCATAAAACTGCTGGTGCATTAAATCCTTCTGCACTACTTCATATTGGTAAAGAATCTGATGTTAATCCAAAAGATATTCAACAAGCATTAAACTTAATAACAACTACATCTCCTTCTTACCCATTATTATTGAATATTGATTCAACTATTGAATATTTAAATTCTCAACAAGGTCAACAAGAACTATCTGAAACTGTGAAAAATATAAACAGATTACGTCGTTCTTTACGGGAAATACCTAATTTAGAAGTTTATTCTAATAATAATGATGTAACTAAAATTTTGATTAAAGTGGCTAATATGTCAGGCTTTGAGCTTTCTGATATATTATTTGAAAAATATGGAATTGAAGATGAATTAGCGAATGAAAAATCCGTGCTACTATTGACTGGTATGGGAACAACAAAGGTCAAACTAAAAAAATTAGAAAAAGCATTAATTGAACTTTGTTCTGAAAATATAAGAATAATTCCAGAAAACCGTCAAGAAAAAATATTTTTCCCTGTTATCCCAAGAGTTAGGTACACTCCAGCCTTAGTTTGGGGAAGAAACTTTAAAGAAATTGATATAAAATATTCTATCGCACGTGTATCAATGGAACTTATAATGGATTATCCTCCAGGTATTCCAATTTTACTTCCAGGTGAAGTTATAAGAAAAGAACACATAGAATTTTTATCTGACAGAAAAAAGACAATCAAGGTACTTGTATAGTGTTTAACATTTTTTCAAAAAAAGAAAAGTATTTAGACTGTCATTATATGAAACATTCAATCCATTTCTTTTACGATATGGTTAAAACGTGTTGTACAAATATATATGGACCAACAATTTACAACAATTATTCTGGTGAGAAAATTGATTGGCACCATGTATATAATTTTAGGAAAAAACTAGTAAAAGAGATTAATTCTCCATTTAATAAAATATCAGTACCAAAAGCATGTGAAGGTTGCTATGAAATAAATCATTATTTATCTGATAAAAAAGTTGAACCTTTTGAAAATAAAATTGATAGATTATATTTCCACAACGTTATGTCTTGTAATGCAAAGTGTAATTATTGTGCATATACTCACGTAGAAAAAGGTTATAAATATAATGTTGTACCATTTATTCAAGAATTAATTGATAAAGATATTCTTTCAAAAAATTCTGAAGTGTATATGAGTGGTGGAGAAATTACTATATACCCAGAATTTGAAGCATTACTCAATTTGTTATTAAGCCATTTGAACAGTAGAATAGAAATTCTTACAAATGCAATTAAGTATTCACAAGCAATATATGACTGTTTTAAAGAAGATAAATGTTCACTTATTGTTTCTCTAGATAGTGGAACAAAAGAAGCATATAAAAGTATAAAACAAGTTGATTGTTTTGATAAAGTTGTTGATAACCTAGAAAAATATATTTCAGCGTCAGAAACTGCAAAAGAACATTTATTATTAAAATACATAATCGTTGATGATTTTAATGACAACAAAGAAGAAATCAAGGCTTTTATAGATACAGCAAAAGCTATAGGAATTCAACAAGTTAGAATTGATATTGATTATGAAAAATATAAATTCGAGAGAAATTTAAAAGTACCAAAATCATATCTTGAACTTATCAATTACTTTAATGAACTTGCAAAAGAAAATTCAATGACAGTCCTTCATTTTGACCAAGTTGACCAAATTTTAGAAAGAAGCTTTAGTTAGTTATTATGATTAATGTTTTAACTATATTTTTTCTAATAGTTAGAATTATATCTAATCCAATAGCAAATGTTTTTCAAAAAAAACTTTCAACAAACATATCATCATTAGTCATAAATTTCTATACTTATCTATTTTTAAGTATAATATCTAGTTTTTTAATTTTTTCGCAAGATATTTCAAACATTTTAAATTTAGAATTTATATCATTAGTAATAATTGCAGGATTTCTTTGTGCACTTGGAACTATCTGCTTGATTAAAGCAATAAATATTGGAGAACTATCTGTTATAGGTCCTATAAATTCCTATAAAAGCGTGATAGGACTTATATCTGCAATATTTTTATTGAAAGAAATCCCTTCTTGCTTATCATTAATAGGAATATTTTTAATCATTCTTGGTAGTAAATATATTTTTGAAACAACGACTACTGGATTTTCTTTGAATTTGTTAAAAAGAAAAGATATTCAATATCGATTACTAGCCCTTTTGTTAACAGGTATTGAAGCTTCAATTTTAAAAAAAATAATTATACTTTCATCCGTAGAAATATGCTTTTCCTTTTGGTGCTTTACGGGTTTATTTTGGTCATTAATATTTATAATTATTTTTAAGAAAAATATTGTTATAAAACAAAATCAATATTTGATGAATATTCTATTAATTTCTTTATGTCTAGGACTAATGCAATATTCAACTAACTATGTTTTTGAAAAAATGAATGTAGGATACGCTCTAGCACTTTTCCAATTATCATCGTTAGTAACTGTGTTTTTAGGTTATAAAGTTTTTAAAGAAGAAAATCTTATAAAGAAAATCTTCGCTTCTATAATAATGATTATTGGTTCTATCTTGATAATTTTGAATTAAAAAAGGACTCAAATGAGTCCTTTTTTCTTAATTAATAGTTTTTATGCTGCAAAGAAGTTTGCTTCTTCAATAATTTCTTTAGTTATATCTGCCGTATAATCTGCTATAGTTTCAACATCATCAGATTTATCTTTTTGTTTAATAGTTTTATCAACTGCTTCATCAATAACTTCTTCATTTTTAGTTTCTTTTTCAACAGTTTCTTTTGCAGTTTCTTCAACATTAGCTTCAGTCTTTTCTTCCATAGAACCAGAATATGTTAAATTATCAACGTGAAGCTGAGTATCAGCCTTTCTAATTGCATCTTCCATTGATGAACCATTATTTAAAAACTTCTCAACAAGAGTATTATATTCTTCTTGTTTTGCTTCTTTATCTTTTTCTTCTTCTTTGCCGAACAAGCTGTTGCTTTCTTCACTTGCTGATACTGCACTTGAACCAGAGCCACTAGAGTATATAGTCGCACCAACACCTTTAGTTGCAGAGATTTCGTAGTTTATGTCACCTAAAATTTGATTCATAAAAAGTTCTTCACTTTCAAGTGCTGCATTTCCATTTGCGTCGGCAACTACAATTTCGCCACCCATACCGTCAGAAATTGTATAAACAGCAATTGCTCCGCCTTCTCTAATACTGTTACTAAAGTTTCCAGCTTTCCAGTCTGGAATATATGATGTTTCTTGATATTGAACATTAACGCTTAAACCAAGACTTTTACAAGCATTAATAAATTCTCCACTTTGTAAAACACTTCTTCCAGAATCAGAATATACACCGGCAATTAATGACTGTAATTCATAATCTTGAGCACAATCATAACTATCCATAATTTGTGCTTTTAAATCATCTGACAGAGCATTACCATAGTCTGCAAAATTTGCTTCACCATTATTAATGTGAGTTGTTTTAATACCAGCTTGGTTCATTTCTGAAACAAATTGGTCATAACTTTTTGTACCACCACCAGATGAATACGAATTTTGTTTTTTAAACTGTTCGTAATTGCTTGATAATGTTGTAGTCATATCTTCTCTCTCTTCTCTTTATCCCTAAACTTATAAACAATTTTTTGTTACAAGAATTGCCAAATGGTATATAAAAAGTATTTAAAATCGCAATATAATCAATATATCAATATTGCCAAAAACCAATAAATATGAGATATTAGAGTATATATGAAGAATGTTAAGAAAAATAAAATGCTTTTAATTTTTCCTCCTCAATGGACTCCTATTAGTCCACATTTTGCAATTCCTTCACTAATTGGACAACTTAAATCAAAGGGATACAATGCAGAAGCATTAGATTTAAATATCGAATTTTTCAACGACGTGCTTTCAAAACAATACATTGAAAAATCAATTTTTATGGCACGAAAAGAATTCGAAAACCTAAAAGAAAATTTATTAAATGTCTTTTCCCCAGAAAAAAAAGCTGATGATTATAAACTAGAGGAACAAATATTTCTTTATAAGTATAGATACTTAAAAAATTATCTATCTGAAAATGAAAAATATCTTAATTTTATTCCAAATGTTATAGACAAGGCGGTTAATTTTTTTAAAACTGAAGAGTTTTATAATCCTATGACATTAATACAGTCTTTAAATGTAATTGATAGGGCTCTACAAATAATATCACTACCATATAGTCCAATGAGAATTGAAATGGAACAAATTGCAAATCCATTTTTTAAATTTAACTATGAAACAATAAAATATTTTGTACTAGATAAATCCTCTAACATATTTATTGAATATTATGAAGATAAAATAAAGGAAATTTTAGATAAAAAATCAAAGTTTATAGCAATTTCTCTTAATTCTTCAAGCCAAATAATGCCTGGTTTGACGTTAACTTATCTCCTTAAGCAAAAAACTAATGCGCATATTAATATTGGCGGTAACTTCTTTGGGCGAATTACAGATGAACTATTAAACCATAAAGAGTTTTTCGAACTTTTCGCAGATAGTGTATCTATTGAAGAAGGTGAGGGTCCAATTGTTGAATTTGCTAGGTTTATAAATAATGAAATACCAATAGAAAACGTTCCAAATCTAATATATATAAAAGATGAAAAATTGTTCAAAAATGAGAAAATCAAACCATTAAAATTAAATGAAATTGCAAATATAAATCTAGATGATTACGATTTAAAAAAATATTTTTCTCCCCAAATTGTATTACCATTCCAGTCTTCAAGAGGTTGTTATTGGGGGAAATGTAGTTTCTGTGACCAAGATTTTGGAATGAATTTTAACTCTAAAAATGTTGATAAAGTTATTTCTGAATTTAAAGAGTTAAAAGAAAAATACAAAATAGATAATTTTGAATTTATTGATGAATCAGTTTCACCTTCTTATATGAATGAACTTTCTGATAGATTAAATAAGGAAAATGTTTCTGTTTCTTATTTTTGTGATGCTAGATTAGAAACAGCATTTACTAAAGAAATTTTAGAAAAAGCTCATGAGAATGGGTTAAAGATGATAATGTGGGGACTAGAATCTGGTTCAAATAAAGTTCTTGAACTTATTAATAAAGGAATTGATTTAGAAAAAAGATTTGAAATTCTAAAAGATGCAAAAGAAGCTGGTATATGGAACTTTGCATTTATCTTCTTTGGTTTTCCAACAGAGACAGTTGAGGACGCAAAAAAGACAGTAAAAATGTTAGTCGACAATAAAGATATTATTCATTCTTATGGAAGAAGCGTTTTCTCTATGGGGCGACACGCAAAACTTTCTCAAGAGCCAGAAAAATATGGCATCACTAAAATATATCCAGCTGAAGAAGAATTTTCTCCAAATATAAATTTTGATTCAATTGGTATGAATAAACAAGAACTGGGCAATATATTAGAGTATTGTAAAATACAATGTTCAATTGCATATAATAAACCGTTATGGATGTTTTTAAGATACCGTGAGTGGTTATTTTTATATGTTGCAAAGTATGGTTGTGACTGGGTAAAGCAATTTGATGTTACAGCTCAAAGGAGTTAATATGAGTTTCTTTAAAAAATTAGGACAAGCACTTGGTATTATTCAAGAAAATAAGACTAAAGAAATAAATAAAAAACGTTCTGAATTAAAGGTTTCAATGGATGCAAATTTATCATCAATTGGCTTTTCAAAGGAAGAGATTGAAGAAGTTCTGAGTATAATAACTGTTGCTGAGGAGAAAATTCAAGAACAGAAAGATTTATTAATTGGTACTAATATAAATAATTATCATATTAATGAAACAATGAGACCTATATTTGCTGAGATTAAAAAACTACAATTAAAAATGGCTGATGATATTAGAGCAAAGATTGTTGAAATAAAAAAAAGAAAAGGTATTGATTAAAAACTATCGTAACAAAAATTAACATTTTTTTGATTTTGGTTAATATTTTTCTTTGTTTATACTTTTACTAAATAGTAAGGTGAAGGTATAGCTATGAAAATTTATGGTATTAATCAACTAGGTAATATAAAAACAGAAAAAACATTACAAAAAAATAGTAATGTTAAAAATCCAATATCTAAAAACCAAACGGAAATTTCAAAAAATTCTTTGGCTGAAGCTATTGGCCGTAGCCAAGTTTCTTTTAAAGGTACAAGCTCTTTAGAAGGAAATTTACTTGAATATCAAAACGCAAGCCTATTAAAAGGCTCTGAAAATTTTGTTTATAACAAAGAAGACGGAAGTATTGAATATGAAGAATACACAAGTGGAAATATTCTAAAGAAAAGATATAAGTTTAATCCTTTAAAAGGAATTGAGCAAGTTACACTTTTACAACCAGATGGAACAACAACTGTAGAGAAAAAAGAGCCGGATTTATACGTTTTTGAAAGATATGATTCTGAAGGCAAAATCTTGCTAAGAGAAGAAGCTGATGATGATTCTGAAGAAAGTATGCTAGATAAAGTTTCTGTAAAATTCGAATATGGAGACAAACAACGTGAAATAATTAGAAGATACAAAAATGGCGAAGTGTCAGAAGTTGAAGTTGTCGATTCTAGAACAGGAGAAGTTGTAACAGAAGGAAGACTTCTTGAATCAAAATTCAGACGTGAAGGCGGTTGGATTATAACTAAAAATATAGTAACTGGTGATATATACGAAAAAGAACGTCAAAACCAATATGGAGATAGAATCCATTATGAAGAATATTCTAGAAAAACTTTAGCATTAATACATTCATTTACAACAGATAGTAAAACTGGCGAAACATCAGAAACAAAATACACTGATGACGGTAAAAATATTTTATTTACAGAAAATAAATCCGTTCAAGGAAATATATTATATAGTGCAGAATACTCTCCAAACACATTAAAATTAGTAAAAGAAGTAGAGTTTGATGCAAAAAATAACGCTGTAATTACAAAAGAATTTACAGAAGACGGTATTATTCAAAAGAAAACAGTTGCTGCAAAAAATGGAAGCACTGAAGTTGCAACATACGACAAAAAAGGAAACATATCTAATGTTACTGTAACATCAAAAAATAAAAGAGAAGTTGATTCTTATGACTACGACGAATACGGAAAAATAATAAAAGACGTCCATATTGAATACAAAAGAAATGGTCAAGTACTATCTTTAACTGATTACATTCCTAATACTGGAATAATAAAAACAAAAACAGATTACAAAACAGAAGACACATACATTGAATATACATATTGCACAGACTCAGAAGAAAAAAATGTTCCAAAATCTGCAGACGAGTACGAATATGGCGTTTTAATATCTGAAAAACAATATTATGAAGACGGTGAAACAGTATCTGATGAAATTATTTATGGTGAAGATAGATTCTTTACATATTCAAAATATGATGAAGAAGGATATGTCACACAAAGAACTTATTGCACAGATAAAGCAGTTCCTTACGAATTTGAAAAATATAACGAAAATGGAATTATCATAAAACGAGTAAAAGACAGAAATTCAATGAATTTACGTGAAACTACGTTATATGATGAAAGAACAGGAAATAGAACTAGATTTACTCAAAGAACAAAAGATGGTAAGCCATTGCTACAAATTGACTACTATCAAAATGGTAAAGCAATAAAAATTGAAAGAGAATTTAACTCTGACGGTTCATATAAAAGAACTGAATATGATGAATATGGCAATGTAATATCTATCACAAACCATGAAGCAAAAACTCAATATACATATTCTTCTCAACAAACCGAAATGAATAACAAGAAGCAAAAAACCAAAGAAGAACACATTGCTTCTTTGGCAAAAGAGATTGGAAAACCTTGGATTGATGTATTACCAGCAAACCCAGCAGAAGCAAATTGTTATTTTGCGAAATCTAAAATATCAAAAGATGAAATGGATGCAATCCTAGACATAACAGGTTTTAGTTCTCCAGATGAATTATTTGCTATGAACAAAAAACAATATAGAACTCTCGTAAAACAATTCCATACTGGACAATATAAAGAAGAGGAAGAAAAAGAACATCAGTTTGAAAAAGATGTATTCAATATAATTTCTCAAATATATTCAAATAGCCCAAACGAAGGGGTGTAATAGAAAGAAAAGGGATAATTTAAATTATCCCTTTTCTTATTTTGGTTATTATGCTAGTATCAACTTTGGATAAATTCTTATCTAATGGTCAAGTGTAAATAAATGTAAAGATTGAGCTCGCTTTTATGGGAAAAAGTGAAAGTTTTTTCTTTAGGAGTGTTATTTATTTGTAACCTTAATAAGATTTTATGTGTGTTTATATGAGGGCAAGTGAAAGGAAATGCCAATGATTAGTAAAATTTCTGCAGTAAATTCAAATTTTAAAGCACAATCAGTGCAAAAATCTGCAACAAAAACAAATGTACAAGCAGATGCTACAAAATCTGTATCACTATCTGGTGCTGAATTTTCTAGCATGTATCAAGCAATGAATGGTATCCAAACTGCAAAAACAGTTAGTTTCGGTGCTTTAACAGATTTAGAAAAATCAATTATTGGTTCAAAGGAAATCAGAATTCCTAATTTATTAGATTTAAATGAAAATATTGATTTACCATTAAAGAACATGCCAGAAAAGACAGAACACTTGAACTCTGCAGGTTTGAATGTGGTTAAAAAATCTCAAAATGGAACTGATATATATACAATTTCAAATGACAAAGGCAATGTGATTTTCTTAGGTAAAATTGATGCTTCAAAACCGAAAGAAGAACTTCCTGTATTAGTTTATAAACAAGGTAAATTCATGCCAGAAATTACTGTTAAAGACCCAGCATTAAATGGCAAATCAGTTAAAATGTTATCTGGTAGCCATATTAAAGGTGATGGTTTTGAATTATTAATGCCCGGTAGCTACGAACCAAAACCAGGTGAAGGTTCGAAGAAAGTGTCATTTAAAGGTAGAACTGTAATTACAACATTAAATAAAGAACCAAGAACTTTGAATGCTGTTGAATCATATATGAATTCATCATTACCAAAAGAAACAGTAAAAGGTGACTATTATGATGAAGTTAAAGCTGCCGACCCAACAGTAATCATTCCAGCTGGTGGATTTGGCGAAAGATTCTTCAACATCACAAGAGAATATGAAAACAAACCATCTGGTAAATTACCAACTCACGATGAGTACAGAATTATGGCAACAGCAATGAACTTAGCAGCAGGTGCTGGTATCATAAATGCAGATGAAACAGACGAAGTTAAATATTTAAGCCAAGCTCACGAAATCCCAGAAGGTGGCGATGTAAGATACGTATCTAAATACAAAACTGATGGTGGTGCTATTGCGGAAGGTTTATCACGTGATATCATCGATAACAACAAACCAGCTGTTATTTTAAATGCTGATATATTCTCTAATGCTGATATTACAAGAACATTCCACGCATTACAAACTTTACCAAATGCAGCATTAGTAATCCCTTATTATCCAGTAAACCCAGAAAGAGCAAAATCATTTGGTTTATTGGGAGTAAAACAAGATGAAGCTGGTCACTTACAAATTAAAGAATTTTTAGAAAAACCAAAATACACATCAGATGCTCCATTACCAAATGACTTCAGAGCCCCTGGCGAATATGATAAAGCTATGGCTGAATTCAAAAAAGCACAAACAGCACAAAACCCAGCTGATGAAAATTCATACTTAGCAAACCCAGGATTCTACTTCTTAAGCCCACAAGCATTGAAAGTATTAACAGCTAAAGGTATTTTAGAACCAAATGCAACTGGTCTAGGTGCTCACGTAATGCCAGAAATCGTAAAACTAGCTAACGAAGGAAAATTACTAGATTCTGAAGGTAACCAAATGAAGGTTTATACAGTACCATTGGAAACTAAAGGAGGAAAGCCAGCAGTTTGGGATGATATTGGTACTGCTGAAGCATACTTAAAATTAATTAAAGAAGTAGCTAATGAATATAATAAAAACGGCAACACTCCAGAAAACAAATATTATGGTGTTCCAGAATTCTTAATGAGCGACTTCGCTAAAAATACTGATTTAACAACTGGTATTGTATATGATTCAGAAAAAGCAAGAACTTCATTTGAAGAATTTAAAACAAAACATAATGTTACAGTTGCTGAAGGAAATATCTTTGTAGCAAGTCCAAATTAATTAATTAAAATATTCAATAAAAACTACCGGGTTTAACCGGTAGTTTTTTCTGTTGCTATAAGTAACTATTACCTAGTATACTCTAAAGAACTATGAAAGTCTATTTATTGCACTATATGCTATCACAAATTCTAAAGAACAACCTTTCTCTGTCATCTTGAAAGATTAGAAAAGCAAGATATAAATAGTAGCTTTTCAAACTGTTCAAGATCTTACCAATATTATATTTAATCTTAAAGTTGGTTAGATACTGAGCTCGCTTTGCTCCTCAGCATGACATTTTA
>JAFTSM010000019.1 GCA_017467305.1 Candidatus Gastranaerophilales bacterium | reverse complement strand
GATTGCGAGCAGAGGCTGTAGGGCTTGTGATGAACAAGACCGAAGCCATTTATCGCGAGTAACCAAGCAGGATAGTTAAACTTTTTAGCGAAGCAACATCAGAGCAAGCGTCGCTTAGCTTGCTTTAAGCTGAGCTTAGAAATTATCTATCCGTAGAACTAGGACGCTATTTTTATTTTATTTGATATATATTCTGGTTTGCCACGCTTACGCTCGCAAAGACATACTCATAACATTATTTATGTAAAATCATTTTTCTATTATTACAATAGCTATTTTAAAACTTGTTCATTAACCCAAGATAAATATTCATTGCTGCCATCTGTAATTGGCAAACAAATAATCTCTGGGGTTTCATATTTGTGCAATTTCTTAATCTCTTCTTCTACGTCTTTGAATAATGATGTTTTTGTTTTCATAATCATTAGACATTCTTCATCACAACAAAGCTCATTCTTCCATTCATATACAGAAGTAACAGAAGGAACAATGTTACAACAAGCAATCAGTTTCTTTTCTACAAGGTGTTTTGCGATTACTTTTGCATGTTCTTTATTTGCAGTTGTGCAGTTGATTATACAATATGTCATATTAAAAAATCTTTCCAGGGTTAAGTATATTCTTTGGATCAAAAACTTGTTTGATTCTTTTCATATATTCAAAATTATTTGGGTCTAATGCTTTATTCATAAATGGTGATTTTTCGCAGCCAATACCATGTTCACCAGATAACCTTCCCTTTAAAGAAAGTGCAAGATTAAATAACTCTGATTTTGCTTGTTTGAAATTATTTGCTTCAATAGGATTTCTTAAATCTAGAGCAATATTTGGGTGAATATTGCCGTCACCAATATGCCCCATAATACAAGTTTTAAGCTCATATTTGTTGCAAATTTCCCATATTCCTTTTACCAAAGCTACTATATTTTCTCTTGGAACAACAACATCCTCAGTCATTACATTAGGTGCTAATTTTGCAGTTGCACCAAAAGATGAGCGGCGAGCTATCCAAATTCTTTCTTCTTCTTCTTTTGTTGAAGCTGTTTGAATATAAGAAGAATTATTGTTTTTACAAATTTCAATAATCTTTTCATATTGCTCATCTAAGTTAGATTTAAAACCGTCAATTTCAATTAAAAGAGTAGCCATTTTATCTGTTTGAAGTCCACAAGGGTAGAAGCTTTCAACAGTTTTTAATGTATTTATATCCATTAAATCTATAACTGAGGGTGTAATCAAATTAGATATAATTTCGTTTGCAGTTTTTGAAGTATCTTCTAAATCATCAAAATATGCAAGCATAACTCTTTTAGCTTCTGGTTTTGGTATTAATCTAATTGTTGCTTGAGTTACAATACCAAGAGTACCCTCTGACCCAACAAAAAGTTGAGTCATATTGTAACCAGTCACATCTTTTGAACAAGATGAACCAGTGTGCATAACTGTACCATCTGCCAAAACAACTTCTAAATCAATAACATAATCTTTTGTTGAACCATATTTGAATGTATGAGGCCCACCAGAAGATAGACCAATACTTCCACCAATCATTGAAACCTTTAAATTTGAAGGATCTGGCGGATAAAATAAATCAAATTTTTCAACAGCTTTTTGTAAATCTTCAATAACAACACCCGGTTCTACTTTGCAGATTAAATTATCTTTGCTTATTTCAATAATTCTATTCATCTTTGCAAAGTCAATTATAATTCCACTTTTTTTCGGCAAACAAGCACCACAAAGATTTGTACCGGCAGCACGCGCAATTACAGGTTTATTTTTTTTGTAAGCATATTTCATAATTTTGCTTACTTGCTGAACATTTTCTACAAACACAACAACTTCTGCTAATTCTTTTGGATTTGTTATATTTGTTGAATCTGTTGAATACGTATAAAGTTCATCATAGTCAGAAAGCACATTATTTTTTCCAACTATGTCTTCCATTGTTTTTACTAGATTACTTTTGATTTTTATTAGTGTGTTCAGCATATTAAAATTGTACTCCAAAGAATTATTTTAAAACAATAATTTATACTTAATTTGAAGTTATAATAACAGCTTTAATTGATAAGCTATATTACTTTCTTACTAATGAAAAAACGAGAAAAAACTTGTTTAATAAATGTGTAAGAGAGGCTTTGTTAATGATGTCGAAACATTTAAGATTATTGTCTGTAATTGGTGTTCTATGGGTATCTTTTTTGAGTGGACTATTTATAAATGAAGGAGTTTATTCAAGAGAAAACGATTATTATAGAGGCGAAGAATTCATAAATGTCACAGTTTATGAGAAAATAAACCCAGCAATTGTTCTTGTTGAAGCTCAACTTACAGACGGGCTTTCAAGTGGGACTGGGTGTATTATTAACAAGAGTGGAATTATTTTAACAAGTTCGCATGTTGTCGACAAAGCCTCTTTTATTGAAGTAACAACTGCAAATGGGGAAACTTATAAAGCAGAAGTTCTTAACTGTAATAATAATGAGAGTAAAGATTTGGCATTATTACAGATAAAACCAAAAAAACCTTTACCAATAATAAAATTAGGTGATTCTTCAGTAATTAAAGTGGGACAAAAAGTTTTGGCTATTGGTAATCCTTTTGGGTTCAATGGTACTTTAACAACTGGCATTGTCTCACGTATTGACTATGAAAGAAATAGGATACAAACAGATGCTGCCATAAATCCTGGTTCATCTGGTGGACCAATTTTAAACGCTAATGGTGAAGTTATTGGAATAAGTCAATCTATATTTAACCCAGATAACAACAAATCTAATATTGGTATTGGTTTTGCTGTACCAGCAAATGAAGTTAAAAAAGTAGTAGAGTCATATATATAAGAAAAAAGACCCCTCTATTGAGGAGTCTTTTGTTGAGCTTGTTTTTCTTTTATATCAAGGACTGCATTGTGTCCTAATAAATACATTGAACATGTTTTGTAGTTCTTCATATACCAAGCGCAGTTCTCTTGTACACATACAATTTGAATATCATTACCTGCACTCATTAAAGGACAAATTGGAATCTTTGCCATCTTCTTTCTCCTTATTTTACAGCCGCATCAGCTTTTTTTAAAAGATTACAGTTTTCGCTTCTTCTTCTTTCTTCATCTTTATAGATTCTTGTTCTATTGATTACTTCATCAAAGTCAATTTTGTGTGCATCAAAGTCTGGTCCATCGATACAAGCAAATTTAACTTCACCACCAACTGTTACACGGCAAGCACCACACATGCCAGTACCGTCAATCATAATTGGGTTCATACTAGCTTCTGTTTTAATGCCTTCTTCTCTTGTTAAGTTAGCAACTGCTCTCATCATTGGCATTGGACCAACTGCAATTACATAGTTAACTTTTTCTTTTTTCATAATATCAGCAAGAACTTCTGTTACAAAACCTTTGTGACCTAATGTACCGTCATCAGTTGCAATATGTAATTCAGCACATGCTGTAGCCATTTTATCTTGCCAGAATAATAAATCTTTATTTCTTGCACCCATAATCATATGTACTTTATTTCCTGCATCGTGGAATGCTTTTGAAATCAAATAACAAGGAGCAGCACCGTAACCGCCAGCCACACAAACAACTGTTCCGTAGTTTTCAATTTCTGTAGCTTTACCTAAAGGACCAACTACATCTAAAATTTCATCACCAACTTCAAGTTGAGCTAATTTTTTTGTAGAATAACCAACAGCCATAAATACAACAGTTAAAATACCTTTTTCTCTATCAACATCAGCGATAGTAATTGGTACTCTTTCTCCGTCAGTTTCTACTCTAAAAATAATAAATTGCCCAGCTTGTGCATTTCTTGTAACGAATGGTGCATCAATTTTTAATTCGTATTGGTTTGGGCATAATTCGATTTTGTCTAATATTTTATAACCCACGGTTAAAACCCTCCTTTTGTTTCTTTGTGAATATTATAGCATAAATTATTTGAGATATTAGTCATTAATACAATACTCATTTAGCAAAATTTTTTATGTTCTTTTTTATAGCTATTAGTAAATAAGTGTAACTCCTATGATGATAAATAGAACAAAACCTAATATTAACCAGAATGGCAGATTAAATGTATTCAGTATTAATCCTAAAACTGGATTTATTGAAACAAAACTAATTGAAACCTCATCTATAAAAGCTGTTAAAAGTTCGATGATAAATGGAGAGCAGATTAATTCATTAATATATAGAACTCCAAATGGCGTTCAAAAGTGTACATCTCTAAATATTTCAAAAGATTTTACAGAGGATAAATTAAAAACATACATAAGAGAACAAATTAGAGAAGCAAATTCATCAGGAAATGTTATAGATGTTTTATTATAAAAAAAGACTCTGATTATTCAGAGCCTTTTTATTTATATGTTTTATTTAGTACACTTTTTCAAACATCAAGACAGCATTATGACCACCAAATCCGAAAGAGTTAGAAAGTGATACTTTAACATCTTTCTTTTTAGCTATGTCATTTACGTAGTCTAAATCAGCCACTTCTGGATCTAATTCAACTATATTGATTGTAGGTGGAACAACACCTTCTGAAATAGCCTTAACAGAGATGATAGCCTCTGTACTACCTGCTGCACCTAGCATATGACCAGTCATTGACTTTGTTGAACTTACACATAGATTTGCATTTTTAGTTCTGTCACCAAATACTCTTGCAACTGTGTTAGATTCAGCAATATCACCTAAATGAGTGCTTGTTCCGTGCATATTGATATAATCAACATCTTCTGGATTTTTACCTGCTTCTCTTAAACAATTTCTAATAGCTAATTCGGCACCATTACCGTCTGGATCTGGAGCTACCATATCATAAGCATCAGAGCTTTGACCATAGCCAATTAATTCAGCATATATTTTAGCACCACGAGCTATTGCGTGTTCTCTTTCTTCAAGAATAAGAACTGCACCACCCTCTGCTATTACAAAACCATCACGGTCTTTGTCATAAGGTCTTGAAACTTCATTAGCTGGTCTTTCGCTTCTTGAAAGTGTTCTTGCAGAAGCAAATGCACCAACTCCAAAGTCACAAACAGATGATTCACAACCACCAGCGAACATAATATCAGCATCACCACATTGAATTGCACGGAATGAGTCACCAACAGAATGAGCACCAGTAGCGCAAGCAGATAAAACTGCTTTGCTTAAACCTTTTAAACCATATTTGATAGAAATTTTACCAGATGGCATATTTGCAATCATCATTGGAACTGTAAATGGTGAACATTTATGGAAACCACGTTTAAGCATATCCATATAACCTTCTGTAACCATTACCAAGCCACCAGCAGCACTTGAAACAAGTGTACCAATTCTTGTTCTATCTTCTTTTTCAAGGTCTAAACCAGAATCTTTAAACGCCTCTTCTGCAGCAATAAGTGCATAAATAATACTTTTATCTAATCTTTTTGCTTCTTTTGGGTCTATATATGATGCAATATCTATATCTTCTGGAACTTGACCAGCAACTTTAACAACGTGTTTTTCTTGGTCTAAGTTATGTTTTCTTACTCCACTTATACCTTTTGTTATATTATTCCAAAGTGTATCAACACCAATGCCATAAGGCGTTACACAACCTAAACCGGTTACAACTACTCGTCTTTTTGACATTTTCTCTCCT
>JAFTSM010000018.1 GCA_017467305.1 Candidatus Gastranaerophilales bacterium | reverse complement strand
TGTATTTCTCCAATTTTTTTGAAAATCTTCCATATCAAACATAAATACACCATCAATAATATCTTTAGATAGTTTTATTTGTCCTTCTTCCATAATCTTTTCATAACTATTCATATTGGTTAAGTGGTATAAATATTGGGGAATTGAAGCCCTTCTTTCTTCAACTTCCGAAAGTTTTACTATTGGCTCGGTTGTTCTTACAAAAATATCATTAGTAGGCTGCGATTTGAAGACAGGAACACTTACATTCTCTCTTTTGAATGTTTTTATATTTGATATGTAATTAAATGTATTAAAATTAACTCTCATATTCAGCTCAAAACATCAAAAAAAAAAAAATTTGTTTTTCGGTTATAATTATAACTGAGGTTTGAATGATTAATCAATATATGACAGATACAATAACAGCAATAGCAACACCAATAGGTAATGGGGGTGTTAGTATTGTTAGACTTTCTGGGGCTAATGCTTTTAATATTATTGATAAAATGTTTTCTTCACATAACCTTACAGCTGGAAAAATTTACCATGGTTGGGTAATGGAAAACGGCGAAAAACTAGATGAAGTTATTGTGCTTCCGTTCAAAGCACCTAATAGCTATACTGGCGAAGATGTGATTGAAATTCAATGTCATGGTGGAGTTTATATTACTAATAAAATTTTAGACCTAACAATCCAAAATGGTGCAAGACACGCAGAAAAAGGTGAATATACTAAACGTGCATTTTTGAACCACAAAATGGACTTATCTCAAGCTGAAGCGGTTTTAGATTTAATCCATGCCCGTACTGAAAAATTTGCCGTAACAAGTGCTAAAAATTTGTTTGGTAAATTATCTCTTGAGGTTGGAAAAATAAGACAAGAAATTGTTGATTTGTTATCTAGAATTATTGCTGCTGTTGATTTTCCAGAGGATGTTGCAGAACCAGAATATTCATATTTAGAAGAAACTATAGAAGATATTATTTGTAAAATCAACCATATTTTAAGCTTTTCAAAAAGTTCAAATGTGTTTAGACAAGGTATAAAAATTGTTTTAGCTGGTAGACCAAATGTTGGGAAATCATCACTATTCAATGCGCTTTTAAATTTAGAACGTGCTATTGTTACCGATATTGCTGGAACAACTCGTGATGTTATCCAAGAAACATTAGATATTGACGGTATTGCAGCAACCATTATTGATACTGCTGGTATTCGTGACGATAAAAACATCAACAAAGTTGAAGCTATTGGTATAGATTATTCTAAAAAGTATGTTCAAGAAGCTGATGTTGTCTTGTTTTTGTATGATTTAAATGACGGTTTTACACAAGAAGATAAAGAAATTTTTGATTCTGTTCAAGGCAAATCTTTTATAAAAGTTGGTACAAAGTGCGATTTAACTCAAAATAAAGATGAAGATGCGGTTTGTATTTCATTAAAAACTGGTGAAAATTTAGATATTTTAAAACAAAAAATAAAATCTGCGGTAATGAGCCAAAACCTAACAGAAGTTGAATTTGTAACTAATCAAAGACAACAAAAAGCGTTGGAAGAAACTAAAAATTCACTTATAAACGCACTAATTGCAACACAAAATAATGAAATCCAAGATTTGATTTCTATTGATGTTAAATCAGCTTTAATGTTTATATCAGAAGTTTCTGGTGAAGTAATTACCGATGACATTTTAAATAACATTTTTGATAACTTCTGTATCGGCAAATAAATTACCTTTTTAAATATCCAACTGGCTAATGAAATTTAAATTAAAATATTTTAAATTGAAAAGTAAGAGCACATAAAAAGTTGGGTTTACGATGAATTTTTCTTCTTTAGTAATTAATAAAGATTCTGTATTTATGCAAGAAGTTTTTTCACATATTTTCAATTATTGTAATGAAGAAATTATAGTTACAGATAAAGAATTTAATGTACTTTTTCATAATTCTAAGTGTATTAATGAACATAAAAATATTTCTTTATTTGATATTACAAACAATTTTATGAATAAAGAAATAAAAGAAAATATAGAAAATTTTAAAAAATCGGATAAGAATCATATATTTTTCAAATTAGTTTTTGATACAGAAACATTGAAAAAGACACCTATTGATATTCATATATGTAAAATAAAAAATAGAAATAACATAATAAAAGGGTATTCTGTAATTATAAAAGATATTTCACAAGAATTAAAAAATAAAATCCAAAAAGAAACTTTTATTGATATCATTTCGCACGATTTGAAAAACCCTATGAGGGCAAATATTCAAATATTAGAACTAATATTAAAGAATAAATTTGGTAAAGTTGAAAATAATTTAAAAATTGTTTTAGATGAGTTATTAAACTCTTGTCGTTTTATGAATTATATGGCAGATAACTTATTGATAAAATATAAAAATGAGTTTGATTTATATGAATTGCAACGTCAAAGCTTTTCTGTTGTTCAACTTGTAAAAGAACAATGTAATAAATTGATGAATATTTTAAAAAGGAAAAAACAAACAATAGAGCTTGTTGTAAAAGGGGATATGCTTAATGCTGAAATAGATGTTGAAGAGATGTCTAAGGTTGTAAGTAATTTAATCATAAATGCTTCTGAACAGAGCATAGAAAATTCAAAGATAGTTATAGAAATTGAAAACAATGTAAATGATATAAGTGTTTCATTTATAGATTATGGATATCCGCAAAAACCAGAATTTTTAAATGGAATTTTTGAAGAATATATAGCAAGCTCACAAAAGTTTAGAAAAGTAGGTTTTGGATTAGAACTATTTAATTGTAGAAAAATTATAGAGGCACATGGTGGTCAAATAAGTGCAAAAAATGAGTTCGATACAGGAACTGCAATAACATTTTCTCTACCGTTAAATTACTGTGGATAAACTACATAAGGAATATTATGGTTACATGTCATTGCGAAAAAATCTTTGATTTTTGTGGCAATCCAGAATATTAAAATAATAAAAAATAAAATATTCTGCTAGATTTTGTTTGTTATTATATTTGAATAAAATAAAATTATCATCCGGTAGCTATGGATAGATAACATCTAAGCTCAGCTAAGCTGCGGAACTCGGCAATTACATTGCCTCAAACAAGTCCTCGCCTGCAATTTCTTCGCTAATATGTTCTTGCTATCCTTCGCTATGGATTTCTAATTTTATTTCCTTTGATATATTCTGGTTTGCCACGCTTACGCTCGCAAAGACATATCCATAATATTTCTTATGTAAAATGTCAAAATAATTCATGTTCAGCCTTTAAACCACTGTAAAGGTTGACTATGAAGATAAATTCCCTATCACTAGCAAAAATAAATCAGAATAAAAGTTTTAAAGCTAAACAAATGTTTAAAACTAGCCCTTTGCCTTTGGATATTTTCCAAAAATCGAATGTATCATTTGGAAGTTCAAACAATGATTCAGAAGATATTTTGGATAAAATTGCTGATGATTTTTTAAGATTTTTACCAACTGAATTTCTTTGTGGTTTCTCTGATGAAATGATTGAAAATATTGTAAATGGTAACTTCTTAGGTTTACCAACTGATTTATTAGATGATGTCGCAGATGATGTATTCTATGATCTACTTGGTGGATTAAGTAAGACTATTCGAGATTATTCAGATATGGTTGAATATGAAAGAATGGAACGTCAAGTTGGATACGTTTTAGAAGCATATTCTGATAAAAAAATTAGAGAATCTCTAAAACGTAGTAGGGCACAAAAAATAGAAGCACACCTTAATACAGCTTAGTCTTCTTCTATGTATGAAACAATCTTATTGATATTAGAATCAAATGTAGAAAGTTTTTCTTCTACTGATTTTACTACTTCAATTGTTTTATCTTGGGCTAAAGCATCATTTGTTGCGGCAATTTGAGATGCAATAAATTGTAGAGCATCTTTTATTTCAAATTGCTTTTGGTCTTCTGCTAATGTTGAAATTAATCTATCGAATTTAGAATCTAATGCTTCAATTTTTTCTTCTAATGACAAAATTTGTTTAGATTGTTGATTAATTTTTTCTTGCATTAGCGTTTCTAACTCTGTAAGCTTGTTATCATTGTGTTCAATAAGATTATCAATTTTAGTTGTTAACGCATCCACATCAACCGGTGTAAGAGTATTGTTTAATTGAACCATAACTCCAGTTAACATACTTTTAATTTCTGCAATATCATCACTGTTATTATTAGCAAGTGCGTCTTGCATATTATCTAATTTTGCAACAATAACTTGAATTTCTTCTTTAAGCTCTTGCTTTGCTTCGTCTAATACTTCACCAGCAACAGCCGTATTTTTATCATTTTCCTTGATTGAGGCAAGGTCAGCTTGCATAGAGTTTAAAAGAGTACCAGAAGCATCAATCCATTCTGCAAGATATAAAAAGGCATTATTTAAGTTTCTACTTGCATTTATACTATTATGAAGCAACTTAGACATTTCATTGATTTTTTCGTTTAAGAACGTAAATTTCAATTCTGGATTAAATTGTTGTCTTTGAACATCTAAAGCATGAATAGTTGCTTTAAAGCTATCTAAATAAGTTTTAAATTCTTTATTTGCATCATCAGCCGCAAGAATAAGTTTGTTTGTTCTAATGCTGATACTAGAAATGTCATCATTTAACTCAGAAAAATGTTCTTTTAATGAATTGATATCATTGGTAGTTACTTGTGTTTTATCGTCAACAAATTTGTGCAATTTTAAGAAATCAGATTCAATATCAAGAAGTGTATAAATATAAGACTCTGCATCATTTTTTGTTGTACTTGTAATAGTGTGTAATTCAGTTGATAACTCTTCTAATCTATCTTTTAAGTTTGGAACATCATTAATAATTTCACTTGCTTTAGAAAGTGTATCAGTGATTTCATCTACTTTATTGTTTAAATTATCATTAGTTGTTTCTAAACCGTCAATTTTTTGAACCCACTCATTTAATAAAGAGATGTTTTCATAGATTAAATCAACCTTAGATGCAACCATTTCATCTTCAAATGCTTCATTAATTGTAGATACTTTTTCGTTGATAGTATCAACTTTGCTTGCCCATTCATTAATTGCAGCTAAATTATCATAAACTATATCCATTTTGTTAGAAAGAGCTTCTAAATCAACTTCGTCAGTTAAAGAAGCATCAATTCTTTCTTTTATTGTTTGGATAGTATTTGTAATATTTTTAGCATCTGCCATAAATGTTGATAACGGTGCTAATTTTGATTGAATATCAGTTACAGAAGTACCAACATCATCAATTTTCATAGTCCAGTTATTTAGGGCAGAAATGTTTTCATAGATGATATCAACTTTTTCTGATAATTCATCAAAATCAATTGTTTCACCAAGTCTAGCATATACATTTTCTATTGATTGATTGATATAACCAACTTTATCAATCCAAGCACGGATTATGCTTAAACTATCATAAATCTCGCTAATTTTAGTTATTTGATTTTCAAAATCTTTGCTTTTATTATCTTCTTGAAGTGCAGTAAATTTAGCTTGTAAATCTTTAATTAAGACATTTGTTTGTTTTATGCTTTTAGATTGGACACTATTAAGGTCTGACATAACAGAACCAATATTTTCAAGCGTTGGAACAGCTTCAAATTTAGCAAAAATTTGTTCTAAATAACCTGTTAAATTTTTGTGTAAATTTTGAAGTTGAGAATCTAAATTTTTAATATTTTCAACACTAGCACCTTCTTTAATTGCGGTTAATTCATTGAATATATTTTCGTTTGTTTTAAGAGCTAAATCTAGTTGTTGTTTTTGAAACTCTTCGAACTCTGCACTTGTAAGTGCTAAGTTTTGAACATTTTGCAAGTTTTCTAAATGTTGAGAAACACTACTTGTAGTATCTTTTAATGCACTCAAGTCATTATACAAATCTTTTAAAAGAGCATCATTACAGCTATCAACTTGAAGTGCAATTGTTTCTAACTTCTCTTTAATGTCTTCAAAATTTAATTTTGCTTGTGTATCGGTAATAAGACTTTCAATTTCTTGAACAGAATTTTTAATATCTAAAACATCAAGCTCTTTAACTGTATCAATGTTATTTAATTTTTGACAAATATCTTCTAAAATTTCTTCGTAGTTATTTTCAGTCGCCATAATGCACTCTCTATTTTACACTTCAACTTTATTTTAACAAACATACGCTATTAGTGTACAGTTTAGATTTTTTATTTTATTTAAGCTTTAAAAAAAGGTTGTAAACCCTTGTATAAGTAGACTTTTATAAAAAACAAATATTACAAATAATTAAGTTTTCTTGAAATTAACGAGAAGAAATCTTTTTAATCTTGTATAAATCTTGTTTTGTGAGCCATCTTGGAGAACCCTCTGCTTCAGAGTGATTTCTTAATAAGTAAGAAGGGTGGAATATCACTGTTGCATCAATTCCGTCAAAAAGTTTGTACCATTGACCACGTATTTGAGAAATTTTTATTTTATCCCCCAAGAAAGATTTTGCACTTGTTGCACCACATAGAACTATTACTTTAGGGTTAACTATCTTAATTTGTTCAAGCAAATATTTTTCACAAAGTGCTTTTTCTTCATTTGTAGGAACACGATTTTCTGGTGGTCTACATTTAACAGTATTGCAAATATAGAAGTCATCTTTACGAGAAAACCCACAGTCTTCAATCAGTTTAGTAAGAAGCTTACCTGCTCTACCAACAAATGGTGTTCCTGTTGCATCTTCATCTGCACCAGGAGCTTCGCCAATAAGTAAAATTTTTGCTTCTGCACTACCGTCTGAAAAAACAATGTTGTTTCTTGTTGAACCAAGAACACATTTTTGACAGCTATTACATTCTTGTTTAAGTTTATCTAATTGATTTTGTTTAGTCATTCTTAACCCCATTTCATAAGAACATTTTAGCGTAGTTATAATCACAATACAAATATGAAATAAGCTTTTTTACACAAAAGTATAAGAGCAAAATATAGGTATTAAGTGCAATGAATGGATGTGAAAAATACACTATTATAAAAATGTAAATCCTCAACTCTTCTGATTGCTTATTCTTAGTGCTCATCCCCCTTCTTAATACTGGAAGGGGTTTTCCTTAATTAATATCAACTACACTTACGCCGTCGCCACCCTCAGTGTTTTCACCAGGACGGAATTTTGCAACATAAGGTGAGTGCATCAAATAATCTCGAATTACTTGTTTTAAAGCACCAGTACCATGCCCGTGAATAATATAAACTGGTGTTAGATTTACCAAGCTGGCTTTATCTAAATATGCTTCAACTTCGTCTAGTGCTTCTTCAACTCTATAACCACGTAAGTCTAATGTTTGAGATAATGAACGACGTTCAATAGCAAAGTTAGATTTATATGTGCCTTTTGCTTTAGCTTCTTTTTTAATTAAATTTTTATTTAAAACAGCTAACTTATTTTGCTTAATTTTTGTCTTCATCAAACCCATTTGAATTTGAACATTCTTATTTTTATCAGGCAGTGCAAGGATAGTTACTTCTTGATTTAAGTCAGTAATCATAACTTTATCACCAACTTTTGCAGTTTCCCAATTGATAGGTGTATATTTTTCTGCAATTTCATCTTCATCTTTATTGAAGTCTTTTCTCATTGCAACTTCAATATTTGCAAGACGTTGGAAGCTTCTGCGTGCTATCTTTTCAGATTGTTCTTCACGCATTTGTTTTAGAATGTCCTTAATTTCTTCACGTGCTTCATCAAGTGAAGTTTCATATTTTTTCTTATAAATATGAATATTCTTTTTCTTATCCTTTTTAATTTCGTTTAACTTATCGTTTAAACTTTGTTCTAATCTACGAACATTTTCTTCTTTTTCTTCAATAACTTTTTTAGAGTCAGATAACTCTTGTTGAGTTTTTTGTAATTCTTCTAAAACCTTAGCAGTATTGTCTTTTTGGTTGAAATAAGTATCACGCGCATTGTTGATAATTTCTTCTTTCAAGCCCAAATTTTTACCGATAGAAATTGCATTACTTGCACCAGGAATACCAATTAATAACTTATAAGTTGGTTGAAGAGTATTAATATTAAATTCAACAGAAGCGTTTACAAAACCTTCTTTTAAATATGCCAAAGATTTCAACTCTCCATAGTGAGTAGTTGTAACAACAAAAGCACCACGTTTTTGTAAGTACTCAAGAATTGATTGAGCAAGAGAAGCTCCCTCTTTTGGGTCAGTACCAGCTGCAATTTCATCAAGCAAAATCAAAGTATCATAATCAGCATGGTTGATTATATTTACGATATTTGTCATATGAGATGAAAAAGTTGAAAGGTTTTGAACAATACTTTGTTCATCGCCAATATCCGCATACACTTTTTTAAATGGATAAATTTCAGCTTCATAACAAGGAATGTGCATGCCAGCTTTAGTCATTAATGTACAAAGCCCAGCAGTTTTAAGAACAACCGTTTTACCACCAGTATTTGAACCAGTAATAATCATGCAATTTTTATTTGAATCAATATAAAAATCGTTTTCTACAATTTCTTTTTTAGATTTAATTAGAACTGGATTTTTCATCATTTTTAAATTGATTACTTTTGTATCAGCAATTTTTGCTGCAATTCCATCAAAAGATGATGAGTACTTTGCTTTAGCAAATACAAAGTCTAACTCAATTAATTGAAGATTTGATGTTTTAATTTCCTCGTGGAATTTACCAATTTCATTAGATAAAACTTTTAAAATTCTCTCTATCTCAATATGAATATTAGCTTCAGTTTCTCTTATTTTATTGTTCAAACCAACTAGAATTTCAGGTTCTATAAAGAATGTTTGGTTGCTTTGAGAAACATCGTGAACAATACCAGAAACCTTATTTTTGCACTCTGCCTTTACTTGAAAAACTGTTCTTCCGTCACGTTGAGTGTAAATTGTATCTTGTAAATTAGAAGTAAAATCAGAGTTTTGTAATAAAGAAGATACACAAGTTCTAACATTTGCATTAGTATCTCTTAGTGCTTGATATAGTCTTTTAAGTTCTAATGTTGCATCTTCTTTCACGGTAAAAGACGGAGTAAAAGTATCAAAGATTTTATCTTCAAGCTCTTTATTTGCAAAAAGAGTATTTCTCATTTCAGATAATTCAAAATAATTTTTTGAAATACTATCTAAAAAGTTTCTCATTAAACGAGAAGTTCTTAACGTTCTAGCAATATCAACAATTTCTTCTTCGCTTAAACGTAATTGTTTTTTAGCATCATTTAAACTTTTCTCAATATCATAAATATTTTCTAAAGGAATATTTACAGCTTCATTTATGAGTTTACGGGCTTGAGAAGTAATAGTTAATTCATTTTTTATTGTATTAACATTATCAAAAATCTGTGCATCTAAACATCTCTCAACACCTAGTTTACTGATAGCGTGTTCACTTAGGTATGAAAGAACTTTATTAAATTCTAATATTTCAGCAGATTTTTTATTCATAAGTTGATTATAAAATAAGAGAATTTTAAATAAAAGTGTTGCAAATATCTAACTTTACATGTTAATAAGGGAGTGCTTTTTCAAATTGAACACGTTCATTTTCTCTTGGTTTTAAAAATGTTCTAAAAAAACTAATTGCGTCCTTCACTTTTGTCACAGTATTAGACCACATATCAACAACTACAGCGTCATCTCCCCAAGTGTCTGGATTGTTTATATCCATATCTTCTACTGTATCAATCACACAAAAAGAATGTCCGTTAGTTACATAATAACAGTTTTGTGTATTTAATCTTAGATTCATTGAGATTATTTGATTTTTAATGCCCATTTCATCAAGCTTTTGACTGACTAATAAGGCTTGTTCACCACAATTTGCTGCACTTGTGTATTTTACAGCTTCATAAGTTGCTTCTTTTTTGGTTTTACCTTGCCTTTTTTTGAAATCAACTAATTCCCTTGTTGTATCAATTAAATCCATATAATAAAAAAGAATTTTGGGATCTTTTTTCTCGGAAAAAGTTTCATAGTAAGTGTTTGACATAAAACCAGCTGGGAATTCTTTTTTTATTTCCTCAATAGCTTTGTGACCATATGCAATATTTTCTTTTAGTCCAAGGAAAGATACATTATACATACTCGATTCAAAACTTGTAAAAAATAAATTTGCCACAAAAAAAGACCCTTATTTCTAAGAGTCTTTTTTATATTATCTAATTTCCTTTGACTTATGCAATTTCTTCTGCTGGCTTTATTTGAGGTTCAGAAGTTTCTTCTTCTTTTTTGGTAGGAAGTTGTATTAGTTCTGCAACACCTTCATTTTTCTTTTGAACCATATCTGCAGTAACAACAAATTCCTTAACATCCTCTTGAGCAGGAAGTGCAAACATAATATCCATCATTATTTCTTCAACAATTGAACGTAATGCTCTAGCTCCAGTTTTACGTTTGATAGCTTCTGCTGCAATCATATCAACTGCTTCTGGGTCAAATTTTAATTCAACGCCATCCATACCTAATAAACATTGATATTGTTTTAACAACGCATTCTTAGGTTGAGTTAGAATATTCTTCAATGTTGATTCTTCAAGTGGGTCTAAAACTGCATAAACTGGAACACGACCGATAAATTCTGGAATTAAACCAAATTTCAATAAGTCTTCTGGTTGTAATTTCTTTAATAATTTAGCAGCTTCAAGTTCTTTTTCTGCTTGAGTTTTAGCTCTATCGGCACCAAATCCGATAGTAGTTGAATCGCCAGCACGTCTTTCTACAATTTTATCAAGACCTACAAACGCACCACCAACAATGAATAAAATGTTAGCTGTGTTAATTTGAATGAATTCTTGATGTGGATGTTTTCTACCACCTTGTGGAGGAACATTCGCAACAGTACCTTCAATCATTTTTAATAATGCTTGTTGTACGCCTTCGCCAGAAACATCTCTTGTAATGCTTGTGTTTTCTGATTTTCTAGAGATTTTGTCGATTTCATCGATATAGATAATACCTCTTTCAGCCTTTTGAGCGTCAAAATCAGCATTTTGATAAAGTCTTAACAAGATATTTTCAACGTCATCACCAACGTAACCAGCTTCTGTTAAAGTAGTTGCGTCAGCAATAGCGAATGGTACATCAAGTATCTTAGCTAAAGTTTGAGCCAATAAAGTCTTACCACTACCAGTTGGACCAACTAATAGGATATTACTTTTTTGGATTTCAACTTTATTTTCATCACCTGAGTTTGAAGCATTATGAGCAAGTCTTTTGTAGTGGTTGTAAACTGCAACAGCTAAAGCTCTCTTTGCATCATCTTGACCGATAATATACTCATCTAGATAGTTTTTAATTTCGTGCGGTTTAGGCACTTTTTTCATATCTGTCTCAGTAGTAGCATCAGCATTTTCAGGTTTTTCTTTATTTTCTAGAAACTCTTCATCTAAAATTTCATTACACAACTCAACACACTCATCACAAATGTATACATCTGGACCTGCGATAAGTTTTTTAACTTGCTCCTGTGTTTTACCACAGAATGAACATTTTAGACGACTATCGTCGTGAGTTGCCATTTAATTATATCTCCTGACTTGGTTTTGGTTGTGTATTAACAGTTACAACTTTATCAATCATACCGTATTCTAAAGCTTCTTCTGGAGTCATGATATAGTCTCTATCTGTATCTTTTTCAATCTTTTTAAGTGGTTGACCAG
>JAFTSM010000017.1 GCA_017467305.1 Candidatus Gastranaerophilales bacterium | reverse complement strand
CAAATACTGTTCGTTAGAACGTTGTGTTTGTTGCAATTGAACAAGATTTAATTGTCCTGTTAATTGAACCTTTCTTTGAGCAAATAGTGCGTAACCCATTTAAGTTTCCTTATTTTCGTTGCTGTATTTATATAAAAACAATTCATTTTTATTAATTGCTATATTGTTTATATGTTTATTATATACTCGCAACGGTGAAATGGCTCTTTTTTAAGCTACGCTTGATTTTATCCAGTATATATTCATTGTTTACAAAAGTTAATATTACGAATTTTGCATACAACAATTTTTGTATTTTTTACCACTACCACAAGGGCATTTGTCGTTTCTACCCACATTTGAGTAATCAACACCTTCTAATGGTTGTGTTTCTTCTTTCTTTGAAACAACTTTCATCATTTGTTCAAATATCTTAGAAGCATATAACACGCTTGCTGATGAAAATATCTTCTTTTCAACCGAATCTGCTTTATAGAAATTTAATAGTGTATCTAGCGTGTAGTCTGTTTCTAATATTTGATTTGTTCTTTCTATAAAGTTTGGATATTTATTTGCAACTTTTTTTATTATATTTGCAGGAACTTTATCATTTTCAAAGAAATTTTTAATACAATCTTTGTAACCTTGAATTGTCTTATAGTCTTCTACTTCATAGATTTTACAGAAGGTTTGATAGAATGGAAGAACAAATAATCCAAGTTCCTTATCATACAAAATACCAATATCGTAAGTAGAAGAGTGTGAAGAAAATCCTTCTAATGATTTTTCCATAAAGTCTGAGTAAGAATTTTTAAAATCTGAAACTGTAAAATAACGGTTATTTTCAACTTGTTTTATATTTTCTTCAAAAAATTCTTTTTCTGGCATAATTCCTTCATCGCAATAAATATTGAATAAATTAATTAAGTTATCTGCGTGTGTATTTGTTGTAATAACTTCATCTTTTTGAAAACATTCATCAAATTTTTTGCCAAAATCAACAACAAGTTTTTCAATTTGTTCCAATTTTTGTGGGTTTTGTTCGTAAGCGTCTTCTGGCTTTTCGATTATTTTTGCAATTGCAAATTTATAAACTTCTTCTTTTTGAATACTTGAAATTACATTAGACACTTCAAGAAGATAAAATTCTTCACCCATTGGAAAAATTCTGCTTAGAACATATTGTCCAGGTGTTATTCCTCTAAAATTATTCATTTTGACTAGTGAAAGTATTTTGTACATTTTTTCGTTAATTAAGTTATATAGTTCAAAACCATTGCTTAAAACTCTTCTAACTTCAAATATTGAAGAAAATGATTTTGAAAGAGATGATAAGATATCTTTTTCCTCTTTTGTTAAATCATTATTTTTTTCTTCAAAAAGTTGAATTATAGTTTTTCTTTTCTCTGTCAATCTTCTTTCAAAAATATATGGTATAAGCAATGCCTGAACTCTGCTAGGGTCGGGATTTTGAACGCCAATAGTTGATAAATATTCATTAAAATCTGGTTTTGTAAGTTCATCCTCTAAAACAAAATTCATAACTTTTGTAATAGTATCTGAAATTATAGCTAGTTTTTCGATTACTGACATATCTTATCCCCTTTAATTTTAATGATGGCAGAGTGTCTTGCCGTTATACCTTTTTCTTTCCTATATGAAAAAAATATATCAGACATACAGCATGTGCAATAGCTACATATGTCTATATTTTCTACACCTAGTTCTTTTAATTGTATATTATTTAATTCTTTTAAATCAATATAATATTTTGAGTTTTTTTCTTTATATAGTTGCGTATTTGATTTATTTTTCACAAGTTGTTCAAAAACATCATAATCAGTTTCAAAACAACATTTTCCTATAGATGGTCCAATTAATGCAGTAATATCTTTTGGTTGAACATTTAGTTCATCTCTCATTTTTATTATTGTTTTCTTTAATATTTCAGATGCAGTTCCTCTCCAACCTGCGTGAACTATTGCTCCGGTATTATCTTTTTTGCTATATAGAATAATGGGAACGCAATCTGCAAAATTCATCAATAAAAGAGAGTTTTCTTTGTTTGATATTAGTGCATCTGTATCATCATAAAAATAATTATTTTCTTCGATTATTTTTATGTGGTCACTATGTGTTTGTTTTGCTGTTGTTATTTCTTTACATTGTAATTCTTTTTTCAAAAGATTTCTATTTTCTTCACATACTTCTTTTAAATCGGTTCTATCAGCACATGTCAAAACAAAATCCCTTGTTGTAAAAAAACAGTCAATGTCATCTAATAACGTGGATTTTAAAACTCTTTTTCCTTGAAATTTATCAAAATAGAACATTAGTTTTCAACCGTATTAAATATTCTATCTCCAGCATCACCAAGTCCAGGGCAAATATATCCGTGTTCGTTAAGTCTATCATCAATATGTGCAGTAATGATTTTTATATTTGGATAATTTTGTTGAACATTTTCTAAACCTTCAGGTGCACTAATTAAACTTACAAATCTAATATTTTGTTCTGGAACACCTTTATTTATAAATAGTTTTATTGAATCTATTGCAGAATTACCAGTTGCTAACATTGGGTCTAGAATTAGAATTATTTTGTCATTTGGATTTTCAAACTCTATAGGTATCTTATTATAGTACCAAATTGGTGTTAAAGTTTCCTCATCTCGATACATACCAATATGTCGGACAGTTGCAAATGGCATAATATCATTTGCTATATCCGAAAAAATTAATCCAGCTCTTAATATTGGTGCAATGATAACTTCTTTTTTTGTACTTAATTTTTGTGCATTACAAGTTTCTAATGGTGTTTCAATCTTGATATCTTCTAACTCTAAATCTTCAGTTGCTTTGTAGAATAATAAATATGTAATTCTTCTTATAGCGTTTCGAAAAACTTCTGCTGATGTATTTTTATCCCTAATAATACTTAGGTTGTGGCAGCATAGTGGGTGATTAACGACGTATACATTTTTAAACTTATTCATCCAAAGTCCCTTTTATCGCATTTTCTGTTAATTTATATATCATTACTGATTGAGCTGTATTGATAGCACCAGTTTGTCGTGAAAATTCTTCAACAAGTTTACTTTGCTTGAACATTTGTTTGTTTTCAATCATACCAGTTGAATGTATCATTCTACCTATACCGCCATAGATGTCAATCATTACGTTTGCAACAAGCTCTTGTCCGTCCCATAGGTCTTGAACTCTATATGTTTTATTTGGTTGAATTTCTTCTGTATTTAAAGTGTTGTTTTTTGAAGGTGTCAACTCTAGTGAGGTTGAACCACCAAGACCATAAAACTCAATATTTGCTAATGCTTGTTTAGGAATAGTTATGTTTTCTTTCGTCACAATAAAAGAAACAAAGACCTTATTATCAAAGATTTTTACATCTTTAACGTATCCAATATTCATTCCCATTAATTTTACATTTGAGCCTTTTACTAAGCCATCTACATCATCAAAAAATATGTAGTAGGTGTTTTTTACATTTTCCTTGATTGATGTGTTGTACACAAAATAAAAAAGACTGCCTAGTATTATTAGAAGCCATGCGATAATTTCTATTAGCCAAATATATTTTTTCTTCATATGAATATTATAAATCAAATGAGTTTTAATACAAAGAATTTGATTTATCTTTACCATATAAGAAATAAAGTCCAATTATTGCAAAAATAATTAGTAAAATAGAAGTTATTTGTGCAATTGGTATTCCGAAAACATTAAGTACGCTATCAATACGGATGTGTTCTGTAAATATTCTCAAGAATGAGTATAGAATAATATATGTATAGAATATTGTTCCATTTTTTATATTTTTAAATTTGAATATAACAAAGAGTAATATTAAAAATATAATTAAATTCCCGATTGATTCATATAAAAAAGTTGGGTGAAAAAACTCAAATCCTTTATATTCTATAGGTCTTGCTTCAAATGGAATATATAATTTCCAAGGCAAATTTGTAGGCAATCCAAAGGCTTCTGAATTAAAGAAGTTCCCCCAACGCCCCAGTATTTGCCCCGTTAGGAGACCAAAACAGAGTAAATCTGCATATCTGAAAAAATTTAGATTTTTTTCTTTACTATATTCTAAAAAAGTAAAGATACAGCCAAGAATGGCACCTTGTATTGATATTCCTCCATTCCAAATTGCAGGAATCTCTAGTGGATGCTTGCTAAAATAACTCCAATCAACAAGGACATAATAAAATCTTGCACTAACAATGCCTACAATTATTAAGAAAAAAGCAATATCAAAAATAGAATCAACGGTTATTTCTTTAAAAAAATTTTTTCTTATTATTAGAACTGTAAAAAGACCTAATAACATTGATAACGACATTGTTATCCCATACCAGTGAACATCAATATTATGAATACTAAATGCTATACTTCCAGGTGATGTAAACATTTTAATTGTTTACATCCTCATTATTATTTTCTTCTGGTTGAGTTTTTAGTTCTTCTTGTAATTTTTGATTTTTTTCAGAGTTTCTTGTCTCATATATTGTTGAATATTCTTGGATTTTTCCGTTTATTTCAGAAATCTTTTGGTTGATTTTTTCTGTTTCTTCTTGATTTGTATTCATTACAAGGTATTTGTTGTATGTTTCAACAGCATCTGCAGCTTTATTATTAAAATCAGCTATCTCATCAAGTGTTAATTCTTCTTCTTTATTTAAAATTTCGAATGCTAAACCTTCTTTTGCTAATGCCATTGTATAATAAGCATTTGCTAAATCTGGTTTTAATTCTATAACCTTTTTTGATTCTTCAAGTGAACCTTTATAATTTCCAATAGTATTATACGCTACTGCAAGATTGTAATGTGTTTGATATATTTCATCATCAAGTTCTAAACTTGACTTTAATCTACATATAGCTGTTTCTGTATCTCCGTTATTCAAATAAGTTTCTGCTTTATTATTTAATTCTTGAATTGCAAAGTTATTTATGCAGGCTGTTGTAATAACTGAAATAAATAATATTGTGAATAACAATAGTATTTTCTTCATAATAATCCCCTATGACTTTTTTACACTATAAAGCTTTTTATATTATTTTGCAATATTTTTAAAATAAGATACAATATATGGTGGATAATGTTTAAAAGAGAAAATTATGGACGAATCAAAAAAAATAGTTTCACTAAAAAATGCACGTAAAAAAGTTAAAGAAGTGCATAAAGAAGAAACTCAAAATCTTCAAGAGCCGGTTATATGTAGTTTTTGTGGTAGACCAAATTCTCAAGTGGCAAAAATGGTACAAGGACCTGGTGTTAATATTTGTTCTGAATGTACGATGATTGCTGTTCAGTATCTTATTCTTGAAGACAAATTGCCTTCTGGTGAAGCGCAAAAAATCCTTGATATATTTTGGAGCAAAATAAAATAATGGCTCAATATTCAAAACTTCAAATAAGAGCTAAAATTCTTTCTGTTATCTCTGAAATAAAATCTTCTAAATTGTATGGAGAAGATTTATTATTGTCTTTTATTTCGCAATTGAACGATATTGAAGACAAAGAATTTTTATTTGATGTTTTTTTTAAGGAATTTATTAAGCTTGAAGAACAAGAATATCTTTTTGTTAGTTGTTTATTAAAATCTTTAGTTGATAAAGAATACATCTCTGATAAGGTGTTGGAAAGTCTAAAATCAAATTTATCAGATGATGCAAAATATAAGTTGGTTCAGTTACTTCGTGTAGTTGGTGGTGATTATGATTTTAGCGCACTTCCATCTTACTTTGAAAATCCAGAGGATGTTTTAGATAAAGAAACAAAGAAACTATTAGAAAATGCTGTTTTTAATCCAGAATCCATGTTGGATTTTTTGGATTTTGTTTCAGCTGTTTCAGCACGTGATAGGAAGCTTTTGCTTGATTCTTTGAGTTTGGATTATAGTGGTGATGTCTTAGCAAATATCATTTATCCTATTTTGTATTCAGATTTTGAAGACAAATTTGTTTTAGATGTTATAAATGTTTTAGCCGAATCAAAATCTTCATTAGCAATTGCTCCTTTTGAATATTTGATTAATACAAGTTCAAATAAAGATATTATTAGTTCTTGTCAAATAGGATTGAAAAAATTAAAGCTATCTGGTGCTTCAAGAGAAAACGCGAACCTTTATTTTAAAAACATAATAAAAGATACTACTCCAGCTGAGTTTTTTTCTACAATCCCAGATGGAAATGGTAACCAAGCTTTATTAGTATCTAGAATTAACACTAATAAGAAATATTTGCTTGCTGCATTTGTTATTAATGACACAATTGGTGTTATTGACTGTTTTGGTTTTTACAATATTTCTCAAGAAGAGTTAATAAAAGTTTTAGGCAAATTCTATCAATCCGAAGGAAAATATAAGGTTTCTCCAGAATATGTTAAATCAAGAATAGATTATGCAGTTTATTTAACGATTAAATCTAAAAGAAAGTTTCCATATGAATATATTTGTTGGTCTCCAATTTTAAAAGATATTGAAGTATTACCAACTTCTGTAAGTGATTTTGTTGACCAAAATTCTAAAAAAAGATTAATAAAAAGTTCTGATGTTATTAGTCTTTTAACAAAAGAATATACGTTAAGATGGTTCATTACACCAAATGAAAATAGCTATATAAAAGAGATTGTTTCTGAAATATATTCTTCTGAAAATTTTGATATTGATGTTATTAATTCAATGATAAAAGAAAATGAATCTAATATTTTTTCTGAAGATAACACAAAAATTTGGATTGATAGATTTTACAATTTAATTTATCTTTTATTTGTTAATTCAGAACAAAAAGTTGCTGATTTATTTTATACAATTTTAATTGATGAAAATTATTTTTCATTATTTAAATCTGTCATTATCCAAAGAAGTATATTTTCTCATTTTGTTTCTTTGCTTGAAAATGCTAAAGATGCTATTCATACGGCGAATATTTTTACAAAAAGAAATTCAAATGAGGCAAAATACGATATAAAAAAACTTGAAAGTATTGTCGAATTTTTAAAGAAAAGTTGGTTGAATGAATAAAATTTTAGGTTTAGATATTGGAAAAAAAAGAATAGGTATTGCAATTAGTGATATTATGGGACTTATTGCACATCCTGTAGAAACTATACAGAGAGAACCAGAAAGTTCTGCAATTGAAAAAATAAAAAAAATATGTAAAGATAACGATGTACAAAAAATTGTTGCTGGTTTGCCTAAAAATATGAATAACACAATTGGGGAGCAAGCTCAAGATTGTATGCAGTTTGCAGAAAATTTTAAAGATGAATATGAAATTATCTTTGAAGATGAACGTCTAACAAGCAAACAAGCCGAGTATATTCTTGCTCAAACTGGTAGAAAATATACTAAAGACAAACAGCTTGTAGATTTAAAAAGTGCTTGTATAATTTTGCAACAGTATTTAGATAGAAAGTGAGATAATATGACAAACAAAAATGAACAAATTATCGAAACAGTTGATGAACAAGGAAATAAAGTTTCATTTGAGCTTTTAGATATTGTTACTGTTGAAGATATTGAATATGCTTTATTAATCCCAGTTGAAAAGTCTGAGGATGAAGAAGAAAATGAAGTTCTTGTTATGCGTCTTAAAAAAGATGGTGAAGACTTTACTTTTGAAGCAATTGAAGACGATGATGAATTTGATAAGGTTGCTCAATATATTGAAGAAGTTGAAGACGAAATTGATGATTAATTAGTTTTTTCTCTACATTTTATATTTTTTAATTAATTTTGGAACAATTTCATCCCAAGCTTTTTCGCTTGGGTGTATTGTTATTGTTTTCTCATTTTCAATGATGTCTTCAATTTTATTCATTTTCCTTCCTATTAGTTCTTCTGTAGAAACAACTGAAAAAATATTTTCTTTATTTTCTTTTTTTAGCTTTTTCCAATGTATCATTTCAAGGAAATCTATATCCATATTTGAATGATATAATCCTTTTTTTATTATATTTTCTTTTGTATCTGAGTATATGAGTATGATGAATTTTGCATCTTTAAATTTTAATTTGATGATTTTTGCTAGTTCTATAAATATATCTTGTATATGTGATAAAACTTTCTCTTCGGTGTTTTCTGATATTAAATAATTATAATAAAGGTGGTTTCTAATTGTTAATACAGAATATAATCTGTCAAATTCTGAATAATGCTGATTATTTAAATCAAAAAATTTTCTTAAATAATACCATCTATAGAATCGATGTTTTAATAATACTCTTTCTGGTTGTGGATATGTGTATGTAAAAATTATGAATTCTGGAAAATTATTTTTAAATAAGTCTATATTTTGTTTTTCATTAAGAAGAAATAATGCATATTCTACACCTTCTGTTGAAAATCCCCAGTTGTGTACGGGCCTTTTTGTTTTATGTGAGAGTTTGTAACCAAAAGTTTGTTCTTTTTCTAGTCCTAGACCATATGTGTAGGAGTCTCCTAATAATAAAATTGGGCGTTTTGTGTATTCTTCACCAACTAAAGAACGACCGTCATTTGTGAAATATATAGGATCTCCAATTTCGGGTTTTTTGTAATTTGTAAAATAATGTCTATCAACTATGAATTCTCTATTTATTTCATTAAGTCGATTGTAATTGAAAGAAAAAATATTGTTCAAGGTAAAAAGCGTACTATATGAATATAATTCAATAAAAAAAATAAAAATTATTATTAGAATAATATTAGTTAGATAATTTAAGGTATTTGACGATTTCATTTGATATTAACTCTGTTGCTTTTTCGTTTGGATGATCATTATCTATTGCTTTGTATTCTGATAAGTCTAAATCTGCTCCTGTCAGACTATTTAAATTAATAACATTGTAACCTATTTCTTCTAAATAAGATATCTCTTCTTTTGATAGTTGTTGGAAAGATTTGTCTATAAATGTTGGAAACGTGCTCTTGTGTGCTGCATATTCAAGAAATATTAATTTCGCATTTGGATATTGTTCTTTTGAAAATTTAGCAATTTCACTCATTATTATGTTGAATTTTTTGTAATAATTACCATTTCTGATATTATTTGTTAGTTTTATCCTTTCCAGAAAATTTTGAAGTATTTTTACTGAATAGTATGAGTATAGTTTTTCGCCAATTGGGTTGATTTCTTCTAAATTAGTTCCTTTAAGTTTATACCTAAAATTTACACAAGGTAACATAACACTACCTTGCATTTTTTCTAACATAAATACATGTTCTGGACTGTATAGATAGATAATATATTTTAATTCATCAAAAATTACAAGCTTATTTTTAAGTAGGTAGTGCATATACTGAGGACCTGCCCCACATATTGCTCTGCAATATGTCGGCATATCAGTTTTTGCATTTATTTTGTATGCAAGGGTTTCTTCTTTTTTTAAAAAAAGACCAGCTGCGTATGAGGATCCTAAAATTAGAATTCCTTCTTTGTTGTTTGATTTTGAGCCAAAGTCCGCAAAAAAACTATCATTGTATTTTTTGGGTCTAATAACTTTTTGTGGTAAAAAAGAAAAATGAAATTTATAATCTTTTATATATAGTCTTTGTTCTTCTATTGTTGTTTTATATTCATTAGAATATATTAAATATGAACAATATTCTAGGAAAAAGAAAAAAATGATAATCAGTAATAAATTTATTGTGATTATCATTTTTTTTCTGTTCATTATTTCTCCTAGCTTTATTATATTTTAGATAATACCTTGAGCTATCATTGCGCCAGATATTTTTTTGAAAGCGGCAATATTTGCACCTACAACATAGTTATTATCAAAATCGTATTCTTTTGCAGATTCGCTACATTGTTTGAATATATTAATCATAATCTTTTCTAGTTTTTGATCAACTTCTTCAAATGTCCAAGAACATCTTGTTGAGTTTTGGCTCATTTCAAGCGCTGAAGTTGCAACACCACCAGCATTTGCCGCTTTACCTGGAGCTACTAAAAGTTTATTTTCAATGAAATATTCAACTGCTTCATTTGTACAAGGCATATTTGCACCTTCACCAACAGCAATTGCACCATTTGCAACAATAATTTTTGCTGTTTCTAAGTTAATATCATTTTGTGTTGCACAAGGAAGAATAATATCAGCTTTTATATTATAAATAGCTGGAGTTGTTCCATTGTTTTCTGTATATTTTGCTGTAGGAACGTAATTTAAATATTCTTTTATTCTTGCTCTTTTTACTTCTTTAATTTCTTTTATTGCGTTTAAGTTGATACCGTTTTCATCATAAATACAACCAGATGAATCGCACATTGCAACAACCTTTACTCCAAGCGCTTGAGCTTTTTCGCAAGCATAGATTGCAACATTACCAGAACCAGATATTATAGCTGTTTTTCCATTTAGTTCGATATTGTTTGCATTTAACATCTCTCTCATGAAGTACATTAAACCGTAACCAGTTGCTTCTCTTCTTGCAAGAGAACCGCCATATTCTAAGCCTTTACCTGTTAAAACACCAGCTTCATATGTATTTTTGATTTTTCTATATTGACCAAATAAATATCCAATTTCTCTACCACCAACACCAATATCACCAGCTGGAACATCTAAATCTTGTCCAATATATTTTTGAAGTTCATTCATAAAGCTTTGGCAAAACTTCATAATTTCAAAATCTGATTTTCCTTTTGGATCGAAGTCAGAACCACCTTTACCACCACCAATTGGTAAACCAGTTAAAGCATTTTTAAAAATTTGTTCAAAAGACAAGAACTTCATGATGCTTTGGTTTACTGATGGATGAAATCTTAAGCCACCTTTATATGGTCCGATTGCACCATTGAATTGTACTCTATAGCCTCTATTAACTTGAACTTGACCTTTATCATCAATCCAAGGCACTCTAAAGGATACTATTCTTTCTGGTTCTACTAATCTTTCTAATAGAGAAACTGATTTGAATAATTCTTCATTTTTTATAATTACAGGTTCTAAAGACGATAAAACTTCTTTTAACGCTTGAATAAATTCTTTTTCGTGGCTATTTTTTGCTTCTGTTTCTTCAATTACTTTGCGTAAATAATCAGACCTTAATTGTCTTTCACTTGTAATCATAAATAATCTCCATTTTCGGCTTTTGCAATGAAAATTATATCATGTTTTTTTCATTTGTCATTATAATTATGTATTTTTTTATACTATTTTTTATTGATAATGCAGCTTTCTTTTGGAATTCTGATTTTTGCAAAAGCATATATTCTTCTGGATTTATCATATATGCAACTTCGACTAATACAGATACTGGATTTGTTGAGCGATTTAATGCAAAACTTGATTTATGTATTCCACCATCTTTCAAATTTAAATTTAAAGACAAGTCTCTTTGTATTATTTCCGCAAGTAATTTTGCATTTTCATTATAATAATGAACCTCTGTTCCGTGTTTTATGTAAGGGTCTTTACCGTTCGGAAGAGAATTATTATGTATACTCACTGATATCATTGAATTATTATTCTTTGCAATATCTACTCTGTCGTATAGTCCAACTTTTTTATCAATTGTTCTTGAAGCAACAACTGTTGCTCCTTCTTCTCGTAGAAAATCAATTAAATAATTACTTATTGCGAGGTTTATATCTTTTTCTTTTACTCTAGTTGGTCCTACTGCACCTTTTTCATCACCACCATGACCGGCATCAACAAATATTCTAATACCTTCTAATGGTCTATTTTCATCTTTTATCTTGGGTGTTTGCGTTATTTTTAATATAAACATATTTTCTTCGTAGAAACCTTCATAACCTAGAATTGGTTGTGCTAACGAGTATGTGTATTCAAAATTTGGTGATGTTGTACCGTCTTCATTTTGGGTTTCTATGCCGTGAAGGGTTAGTTTTATCGTATTTCCATTTTGTTTTATTGTGTATAAAACTGGATGAGAAAGATAGAATTTTATGTATTTGTAATTTTCGTCTTCATATAATTTTTGATTTTTTAATTTTGCATTAGTTTTTACAGAAAGTTTAACTGGTTCTTGAATATTTGTTTCATGTATCCAATATTCTGTTTCACCTTCTTCTTCTAGTTTATAATAATTTCCTTGTTTACCTTCTAAATACATTATTACATTTAGTGGTAAATCTACAACTCTTTTTGAGGATTTTCTTGGTTTTTCTCTTACTGTAGCATTTTCTTTTATTGTCTTTGTATAAAGTATTTCATCTTTATCTTTTGTGTAAAATTTTTCTTCTCTTGGTTTGAAAAATTTTGGAGGTTTAGGTCTATTAATTTCAAAAATTACTTCTTCAGTATTGCCATTTATTTTTGATTGAAGTTTAATTTTATTTTTTCCATATTCAAGCGGGACTACTTTAACAAAAAAGTTGTTATTCCATAGCTTAACTTTTGCACCATTGATTGTAAGATTAGCGCCTTCTGTAGTATTTCCAACAAAAAAAGTTGATTGTGCATTTATTGTTGTTTTTTTTGATGTTGGATAAACAATATCAATGTATGCTAGTGCTGAATTTATATAAAATAATAGAAAGAATATTGATAGTATAATATTTTTAAACATATAACTATTTTATCGGATATTTTTTTTATTATCAATTAACTTTACAATATTTATACTGTTTGCTTTTGAGCAATTTTTAATAGTATAATAATTTTGTAGATTTTGGGATATATATGGAAAATAACAAGATAGAAGTAATAGTCGTTGGTGCGGGACCTGCTGGTGTAAGTGCTGCAATTACTATAGCAAGAGCTGGTAGAAAAGTTCTATTAGTTGATAGAGCTGATAATGTTGGTGATAAAAATATGTTTGGTGGATGTATTTATGCCAAACAGACAGCTGAAATCTTCCCAAAATTTTGGGAAACAGCTCCAATTGAACGTTCTATTACCGAGCATAAAATTTTCATGTTAACGGATTATGACTCTTCTCAATTTGCTTATAGGTATGCATCTAAAGGTTCATATAAAGCTTTTACTGTATTCCGTTCAAAATGGGATAGATGGTGTGTTGAACAAGCTCAAAAAGAAGGTGTTTATTATGCACCAAAAACACTTGTTAAAGAGTTATTACTAGAAAATGGTAAAGTTGTTGGTATAAAAACTCAATATGAGACATATTATTCTGATATTGTAATAATTGCTGACGGTGTAAATTCACTCCTTGCAAAACAAATTGGTTTAAGAAAAGAATATAAAGATTCTAACGTTACTGTAAACGTAAAAGAAGTCTATCGTTTACCAAAACAAAGGTTAGAAGATAGATTTAACATTGATAGTGAAGACGGAATAGCCGCAAAAATACTTGGTGGTCCATTAAAAGATATGTTTGCTATGGGCTTTATGTATACGAATAAAGATACTATTTCAATTGGTGTTGGTGTTTCTTTAGATGAACTAAAGAAAGCAAAAGTTAAACCATATGAATTATTAGATGATTTAAAAGAACATCCTAGTATTGCACCATATTTAAAAGATGCAGAATTTGTTGAATATTCTTCTCATATGATATCAGAAGGTAGTATTGATACTATTCCCAAAGTTTATGATAATAGAGTTATGGTTGTAGGTGATGCTGCTGGATTTGTTAACAATATTCATTTTGAAGGCACAAATTTAGCTACTTTAAGTGGTAAATTGGCTGGGGAAACTGCTGTTTTTGCTCTAGAAAAAGGAGATTTTTCAGCTTCAACTTTATCTTTATATTATAAAAAACTTCAAAAAAGTATAATAATTAAAGATTTACGTACTCACTCAAACACAATTCCAGTTTTAAAGAAAAATATAAAAACAATATCTTCTTTATACCCAGAATTAGCTTGTGAGTTCTTTAATATTTTACATTCTGCTGATGAAGTGCCAAAGAGCGCAAAATATCGTAGATTTGTTTCTAAAGTTTTGAGAAGTGGTGCTATTCCCAAAACAATTCCACTTGGAATTTTTGCAATGGAGAAATGCTTAAAAAAATGAATATAAATGAAAAATTAGCAAGTTTAAAATATAATAAAGGAACAGAAAGTCATTTAACTGTCGATAATGATGTTTGTATTCGCTGTAAGGAAAAATTCTGTACATATATTTGTCCTGCAGATGTCTATGAATGGAATGAAGAAAAGTGTATAATGACAATTAGATATGAAAATTGTTTGGAATGTGGTGCTTGTAAAATAGCTTGCGAAAGAAACAATATTATCTGGAAATATCCTAATGTAGAGTATGGTGTAAAATTTAAAAAAGGCTAGTAAAGAGAGGTATCTATGCGTGAAGAGTACAGCAATAAACAAAGAAGATGGTATGATAAAGATCCTATTTTATCACGTTCGATGAAAACACTTGAGGCCTCTGATGATGAAACTCAAATTAAAGTTGCTTTAAATCTTATTAAAATTATTGTTGAACATAATTTAGCATTTAGTGAATATACAGATGTTAACGAGATTATAGAAGCTGTTGAAGAAGGTATGGATACTCGTGCAAATTCTCGCTGGTACGATATTGATAGAACAGTAAGAGCTGCTATTAATATGCTTCAAAATTCTCCTGCTGAAACTCAAAAAATTATTGCAAAAGAAATGGCAAAAATTGTAATTGATAAAATTAAAGAAGACAAGGATGTTGAAGCTTTAAAACGTGAACTTGAACAAGAAGAATTCTTTGATGATGATAAGGATGATTTTAATAACTAGGATGTAACTTTAATTATGGCTATCCGCAAAGTATGGAGAACAAAACCAAATATAGTTTCTGATAATGTTATTCAATATTGTGGTGGCAATAGAGTTCTTGCTACTTTATTAAATAATAGAGGAATAAATACTCAAGATAAAATTTTAAAATTTTTAAATCCTTTAAAAGGTCACCTTTCTTCTCCTCGCGTTTTTCTAGATATGGAGAAAATTCTTGAAAGAATTAAATTAGCAATTACTAATCAAGAAAACATAACAGTTTATGGTGATTTTGATGCCGATGGTATTACTTCAACTGCACTTTTATACTTGACTCTAAAAAAAATTGGTGCAAAGGTATATTTTTATCTTCCAGATAGAGCGATTGAAAGTCATGGCTTAAATACTAAAGCAATAGTTCAATTGATTTCTAAAAGAAAAACAAAACTTATAATTACTGTTGATTGTGGTATATCAAATGTTTCAGAAATAAACTTTGCTAAAGGATTTAAAACAGATGTTATTATCACTGACCACCATGAACCACCAGAAGTTTTACCAGAGCCTTTTGCAATTTTAAATCCAAAGGTGTCTGATAAAATAGACGCTTCTTTAGATATAGAAGAAATTCAAAGTTTGAATTATTTAGCTGGGGTTGGTGTTGCATTTAAACTTGCTTGTGCTTTACTCCAAGAATATGGACAAGAAGATTTTGTGAATGAAATTCTTCCATTAGCAGCAGTTGGTACTATTGGTGATGTTGTTGAATTACTAGATGAAAATCGTAGTATTGTTGCGATGGGGCTTGAACTTATAAAATCTTGCAAACATAAAGGTATTCAAAAATTATTAAAGGTTGCAGGTATTGAAGATAGTTCAAATATAACCTCAGAAAATATTGCTTTTGGTATAGTTCCAAGACTTAATGCTGCTGGTAGATTGGAATCGCCGAATACTGCAATAAATCTTTTGATTAGTGATAATGATGATGAACTTGAAAATACAATTTCAACATTGAATGATTTGAATTCTTTACGTCAGCAAATTTGTGAAGAAACTTTTTCTACAGCAAAAAGTATGTATGAAAAAGATATTATTAATAATAAAAAAAGCATTGTTTTGTTCCACGATAATTGGCATATAGGAATAATCGGCATTGTTGCTTCAAAACTTGTTGAAGAATACAATAAACCAGTATTTTTAATGACAAGGGATGCTAATACACCTAATATTATCAGATGTTCTTGTAGAAGCATTGATGCTATTAATGTCCATACTGTACTTTCTCAGCACAAAGAAGTTTTTGAGGGTTTTGGTGGTCACAAAATGGCTGCTGGATTTTCTTTTGATGAAACAAAAATTTCATTTGTTGAGTTTAAAAAATTACTAAACAAAACAATTGATGAGTTTTCTCAAAATGTTGATTTTAACAAAATTGTAATTGATGCTGATATGGAATTAGAACCAAAAGATATTACAAAAGAAACAGTTGATTTAATTGATAAATTACAACCTTTTGGTGCTGCAAATCCTTCCCCTTTATTTATTCTGAATAAAACTAAGTTAAATAATTATAGAATGATGGGACAAAATAATAATCATTTAAAAATTAATGTTTCAAAGGATAATTCATCTTCTTTTGATTGTATTAAATGGAATTATCCAAATTTTAATTTGCCTTTAAACTCAGAAATTGATTTATTATTTTCTTTAAAATTAAATACCTTTAATGGTGTTACTAATGTTCAATTGATGTTAGAAGATTTTTATTCTGATTTATTAAATAAAAATGATGAATTATCGCAAATTAAATTCCTAGATCATAGAAGTAAAAAGAATATTTTAAATCAAGTTCTTGATTTTGTAATTTCAACGAAAAAATCTACTGCAATTTATATTGAAAGAGCTTCTCTTTTAAATCAGTTAAATCTTTCAGACGAGATAAAAAGTAAGGTTTTTTCTTCTGATAACATTCCGGTTGATGTAGAACAACTTATGTTTTTTGATATTCCAACATCAAAAGCTTTATTTTCTAAAATTTTATCTGATACAAAAGCTAATTGTGTTCATTTGATGAATTTTGATTCTGTAGAAATTACCATTGATTCTTTTGTTTCAAAGTTATCTGGTATGTTAAAGTATGCGGTATCAAATTTAAATGGTATTGTAAATTTAAATCGTGCAGCTAAAGCTCTTAATGTATCCTCTGAAATTATAGAGTGTGCTCTTAATCTTTTTGATGAAGCTGGCATGATTGATTTAGATAAAGAAGACGATGAAAACTATAAATTATTGAATTTACATCCAATTGAACTATCAAAGATAAAACAAAACGAAATTTTTTCAGAATTAGAACAATTATTATCAGAAGTTAATTCTTTTAAAAGATTTTATTTAAATTCATCTGTTGATGAAATAAAAGAAGTGGCATTATGTTAAAGAATTTATTTAATAGAAAAAAGAAATATATAAGTTGTGATTTAATTGAACACGGACTAGATTTTTTTACTGATAGTATTAATTTCTGTTGTAGAATTCCACCTACAGATAAAGGTTATAAAAAAATTTTAGAAAATTACAACGGTGAATTAATTGATTGGAAAAATTTTTTCTCAATTAAAAGAAAATACCGTAATCAAATGAAAAAGGGAAACATTATTCCAGAATGTAAGAATTGCATATATTTACAGGAAAAAGAATGGGATAATGATGATTATATTTCTTTTATAAATTTCAATAACTGGACTATTTGCAACGAGCATTGTGTATATTGTTGGTTAAATGATGCTGATAGACCACACCAAGTTCAATATAATGTTTATCCTGCTGTTAAGGATATGGCAGATAAAGGATATTTAAGAAAAGGTGGTCATATAACAATAGCTGGTGGTGAACCTTGTGTGGCGCCAGAGTTTGATGAATTAATGCAATTATTTATAGATAATGATTTATCAAGTATCAGAGTTCTTACAAATGCAACAAAATATTCAGAAATTGTTGAAAAAGGAATAAAACTTGGTAAAGTTTATATTGTCGTTTCTGTTGATTCGGGAACTCGTGAAACTTTTGTAAAAGTAAAAAGATATGATTTTTATGATAAAGTTTGGTCAAATGTTCAAAAATATGCAAGTGTTCAACCATATTCTGATAGAGTAAAAACTAAATTTATTCTAATTCCAAATGTAAATGATACTAAAGATGAGATAGATGCTTGGTTATCAAAATCTATTGAATGTGGTGTTAATCATGTTGCTTTTGATGTTGAGATGATGTGGTATAACCAGCACAAAGAGAATATCCCTCAAAATATTTTAGATATTGTGAAATATACATTAGATAAAATAAAAGAGTTAAACTTAGATGTTGAATTAATTGATAGAGGTTATATTTTATCTAAAAAAATAAACATCTAAAATTCTCTATATCTGGCTATTTTGAATTAATGAAAAGTATTTTAATCTTATATAAAAAGGAGGTTATTATGACTTTACTCATTAAGTGGGTTCTTTTTGCATTTTTAATTATGTTTATAGCTTGGGTTCTTCCTGGTATAACAATTACTGGATTTTTAAGCGCATTATTTGTTGTTGTTATACTAAGTTTAGTTAATATCTTTATTAGACCCTTAATTAATTTGATTTCTTTACCATTAAATGTACTTACTTTAGGTATTTTTAGCTTAGTTATAAATGCGTTATTATTTATTCTTGTTGCGAGATTTTCCCCTGGATTTGAAATCGAAGGCTTTTGGAATGCCTTATTTGGTGCATTGATTTTATCTGTACTGTCTCCATTTATTGATAAGGTCAAAATCGGCAAAAAGTAGTATTAAAAATGTATTTGAAAAATGTTAAACTAAACTTGGTATTTTAAGGAGGAGACATTATGAAAAAATACTTAGTTGAAATTATAGGAACATTTTTCCTTGTTTTAACTGTAGTTACTACTGCACATGTTGGTAGTGCAATGGCTGCGTTTGCTATCGCTTCAGCACTTATGGTAATGGTTTATGCTGGTGGACATATTTCTGGTGGTCATTACAATCCAGCTGTATCTTTAGCAGCTTGTATGCGTGGTGCTTTAGAAAAGAAACAATTACTTCCTTATATGGTTGCACAATTGATAGGTGGTGCTTTAGCTGTATTAGTACTAAAACTTGCTGTTGGATTTGATGCAGTTACTTTTGAACCATCAGAATTTGCGCTAAAAGGACTATTAATTGTTGAATTTTTATTTACTTTTGCTTTATGCTATGTTGTACTTCAAACAGCTACAACAAAAAATACTGCTGGTAATTCATATTATGGTTTAGCAATTGGTTTTACAGTATTAGTTGGTGCTTTAACTGTTGGTGGAGCGTTATGCGCAGGTGCGTTTAACCCAGCTGTTGCTGTTTCTGTTGGTATTGCAAATATGCTAACTTGGAAATTAGTTGCATTTACTGTTTTAGCAAACTTATTAGCTGGTGTTTGTGCAGCACTAACTTTTAAATTTGTTTATACAGAAGAATAGATTTTATCTATTAAAAAGACCGCCTTGTTTAAGGCGGTCTTTTTGTTTATCTTATTTTTATTTAACAACGATATTTACTAACTTACCAGGAACTACAATGACTTTTACAATTTGTTTTCCTTCTGTAAGTTCTTTGATTTTATCACTGTTTAATGCGAATTGTTCTAATTGTTCTTTTGTTGATTCTGAGTCAACTTCAATTTTATCTTTAACTTTGCCATTGATTTGAACAACTAAAGTAATGCTACTTGTTTTCGCTAAAGCGTCTTCATAAGTTGGCCATTCAAGTTTATGAACAGAATCTTTACCACCTAAACCTTCATAGATTTCTTCAGCCATATGTGGAAGAACTGGTGCTAATAACTTCAAGAAAGTTACTACTGCAAAACTAAATACCATTTTATCTTCTTCGGTGAAATCTTTTTTGCTGTTCATGTAGTCGTAAATCGCATTTGAAAATTCTCTATATTTAGATATTACTGTGTTAAATTGGAATTCATTAGAAATATCTTGAGAAATTTTCTTAACGCTCATATGAACTTCTCTTACTAAATCATTATTTTGTTTAGTTAGAGTTGAGACTTCTGGAAGTTTGTAATCTAAAACGATATTTTGTTGGTTCGCTGCATAGATTTTCCAAACTCTGTTTAAGAATTTATAGCAACCTTCAACACCAGCATCTGACCAATCAAAATCTCTGTTTGGTGGAGAGTCAGAAAGGATGAATAATCTTGCTGTATCTGCACCGTAGTTTCTAAAGATTTCATCTGGATCTACTGTGTTACCCTTAGATTTTGACATTTTAGAACCATCTTTTAATACCATACCTTGAGTTAATAAGTTTTTGAATGGTTCTGTAACATCTAATTCACCTAAATCTCTTAATGCTTTTGTAAAGAATCTTGAGTATAACAAGTGAAGAATAGCATGTTCAATACCACCAACATATTGGTCAATTGGTGCCCAATAGTGAAGAACGTCTTTATCAAATGGTGCATCATTATTTCTAGCATCTGTATAACGGTAGAAATACCAGTTAGAACACATAAATGTATCCATTGTATCTGTTTCCCTTTCAGCTTGACCACCACAGATTGGGCAAGTTGTATATTTGAAAGATTCAGATGTTTTAACTGGTGACATACCTTTTACGCTGAAATCAACGTCTTCTGGTAATAATACTGGTAAATCTTTTTCATCAACTGGAACTGTTCCACATTTTGGACAGTATACAATTGGAATTGGTGTTCCCCAATATCTTTGACGTGAAATTAACCAGTCACGTAATCTATATTGAACTTTTGCTTCACCAAATCCGCCAGCAACAGCTTTATCAATGATAGCTTGTTTTGCTTTTTCATTATCAATACCATCACAATCACCAGAATTTACTAACACACCTTTTTCTGTATAAGCTTCTTTTAACTCTGTAAATGGTGCTTCTGGGTTTTGGATAACAATTTTAATTGGTAAATTGTATTTAGAAGCAAATGCAAAGTCTCTTTCATCGTGCGCAGGAACTGCCATAACTGCACCAGTACCATATTCAGCTAGTGCATAATCTGCTGTCCAAATTGGAAACTCTTCGCCATTTAATGGATTGATTAAATGTGTTCCTAAAGGCACACCAGTTTTTGGTCTTTCTGTTGAAAGTCTTTCGATTTCAGACATTTTTCTTGCATTTTGTCTGTATTCTTCAACTGCAGCTTTGTTTTCTGGAGTTGTTAATTTTTCAATATCTTTATATTCAGGTGCTACAACCAGGTATGTAATACCGTAAGCTGTATCAGGTCTTGTTGTGTAAACTGGAACTTCAAGTTCTGGGTTTTCTTTAACTTTAAATCTTAAAATAGCACCTTGAGAACGGTCTATCCAGTTCTTTTGCATCGTTTTTACGCTATCTGGCCAGCCCTCTAACAATTTAATATCATCAAGAAGTTCTTGTGCGTAGTCTGTAATTTTTAAGAACCATTGTGATAAGTATTTTTTCTCTACTTCGCTGTCACATCTCCAGCATTTGCCGTCGATAACTTGTTCGTTAGCAAGTACTGTTGCGCAATCATTACACCAGTTTACAGCTGCTTCTTTTTTATATGCTAAACCTTTTTTGAACATTTGAATAAAGAAATATTGAGTCCATTTATAGTATTCTGGTAAGCAAGTTGTAACTTCTCTATCCCAGTCAACCATAAGACCAAGTTCCTTAAGTTGTTTTTTCATATATGCAATATTGTCTAAAGTCCATTTTTTAGGATTTGCACCATGTTGAATAGCTGCGTTTTCAGCAGGAAGACCGAAACTATCCCAACCCATTGGGTGAAGAACATTAAATCCGTTCATTCGTTTATAGCGAGCAATAACATCTGAAATAGTGTAGTTTCTAACATGTCCCATATGAAGTTTTCCAGATGGATATGGAAGCATAGATAAGATGTAATATTTTTCTTTATCTGTATCGTTATAAACTTTGTTTAACTGAGTATCATCCCAGCGTTTTTGCCATTTTTTCTCAATTTCTTGTGGAAAATATCTTTCGTTAATCACAATAACTCTCCCTACTGTTTTCTATATTAAAATTATAATAGAAACATAGAAAAGAGTTAATTTCTTTGCGATTTGTTTCTGTTAAAATTTTTATGTTATGAAAATTCAAAATTTACTCAATCCGGTTAGTTTCAAAAAAACATTAGTAGCAAATTGTTCTGTTATAAAAAAAGAGAATACTGTTTTGCCCTGTCAAATATATAGTTTAAGCCAAAAAGACGATATTGATTATTTTGAAAAAGTTAGTAATGCAAAAGAATGGAAGTCTGCTCGCTATCTTTGTTACTTAAAAGATGATTTAAAAACTATTGATGAGGATGAAGATTATTCTATTTTTACCTTAGAAAATTTAGATGGTGATTGTTTAGCATATTCAGAAATAGTTAAAAAGCCACAAAATATTGATGAGGTTTTATATCTTGAAACGGTTCCGTCTCAAACATATTTAAATTCTCATAAGGCAACTTGTAAATACATTGGTGAGACAATGTTATCGTTTATGGTAAAAAAGTCAAAGCAAGAAAAATCAAGAAGAGTTGAATTGCATCCTTCAATTTCCTCAACTTCTTTTTATTTAGATAACTGTTATTTTACCAAGCCACATTGTGATACTGAACCGTTCTATATACCAAGATATAGATATCCTAAACTTATTGAGAAGAATGAAACTCATACACATTCAACTATTGAATTAATTGGATAATTTTCGATATATCGATTTTTAAACAATCTAATTTTTTGCATGTTGTTTGTCTTTTAGCCCATAGACAAGGTCTGCAATTAACATTGTTTTTTAATGCAATAAATTTATTAGATTTTGGTAAAAGAGTTTCATCATCAGTCGGACCAAAAACGGCGATTGTTTTTGTATTAGTTGCAACTCCAATATGCATTGGGGCTGAATCTGAACAAATAAGTATTTCTGAACTTTTTATGAGTTTTACTAAATCAAAGATATTTTTTGTTTTTCCAAACATATCAACAAAGTTTGTTAAGTCTTCATTTTTAAGTTCTTCTCTTATCCCTTCAATGCATTCAGTATCGTCTGGACCACCCGCTAAATAAACCGTTTTGCCCGCTTTAAAAAGCAATTTGATAACATCAGCCCATTCTTTTGAATTAAATGATTTTATGATGTCTTTTTGAATACTTATTTTGCTTACTCCTGGATGAACTAATACAGAATTTGGATTTTTTTCTAACTCTTTGACTTCTATACAAGGAAGTTCAAACTTTCCATTTGTAATAGGTTTAACCAAGTCAAAATACATCATTGATGCAGATTGATTTTTGTTTAATTCAACTGAGTGAGTTAAAAACTTTTTTGATAGTGATGACGTGTTATAACCAACTCTTGTTTTTATACCGGTAAAGAATAAAAGTGGTGCAATAAGTAAATTTCCACCAGCAGAAATTACTAAATCATACTTTCCTACTAAAGCTTTGAAGTATAGTTTTAGCATTTCTAAATACTTATTTTTTGTTTTTATATCTATACAAAAATATGAGTCTATTAAATTAGTTAACTTAACAAAAGCACTACTTCTTCCTTCTAGACAAAGTGTAATTTTTGCAGTCGGATAGTTCTTCCTTAAATTCTGAATAACTGGCATAAATAGGATTTCATCTCCTATTCCACCAAAATTAATTAGCAAAATATTTTTGTAAGAATTCATACTAGAATGGTTTTGTTTGGTTTAACTTATTTCTTAACTCTCTGAAACGAGCAATGTCTTCTTGTGCTTTACCTGTTTCTCTAAATACAACTTGGCTTGAAGGATGTACCATCATAATACAGTCGATATGAATTTCTAAAAAGTTATATCTTCTTGGTGGAACAGATGAGTTTCTAACAAGAATTTCTGCATTCGTAACAGCAATAAATCTTTTATCTCTGTCGTTTAATAAATCGGTTAATTCTCTATTTGTTTTTGTATATTTAGAAACGTGAACAGTACCTTTGATTTCATGGTCTGCTGTTAAAATAATAACCTCTATTGGAACTGTATCTAATTCTTTTGCCATATTACACCTTCTATGTACCAAATCTATAAGTTGATTATAGTATAAATTTTCATTTAAGGCTAGAAAAATTTGTGCCCGATGAGATTTGAACTCACATCTAAAGACTTCGGAGATCTTTGCTCTATCCAATTAAGCTACGGACACAAATATCTCTAATTATAAACTAAATAAAACAAAAACTAAATTCTCAATCCAGTAGGATGAGACGCATGTTGATTATATTTTTCAAAAGTTTCAAATGTATTTGAAGTTCTTTTTATTTGTTTTTCTGGTGTTTTTATTTTTTCTTCACTAAATATATTTTTCTCTTTGTATTGATATGGAGTATCAAAAGTATCAAAAACTTGACTTTTTTTACTTACGGGTTCTAGTTGTGTATACGCAAATCTCTTTTTACGTTTTATGCTTTCTCTTGTTTCACCTTTTTTTGCTAAATCTTTCTCTGTTTTATATTTTGATATTTTGTTTTTTAAGATTGGCATTACAACATTGCTTGCTAATATAGAATAACCTATAACACCAGCAATACACAAGCCATTAACCATTCCTTGTATTTCATCGTAGGCACTTCCATTTCTTAACATATTTCTAATTGTTGAAGAAACATTATCACCCATGTCATCGTAGAAGGATGCAATTTCTTCCTTACTTTTGGTGATGTACATATTTTTTAGGTCTGGAATTTTTTGAATTAAGTTTTTTGCTGTATTTGCTATAAATTCTTGAACTTCTGGTTTTAGTTTTGGATTTTCTGAAATTTTTTGTATTACTTTAGATGTACCACCAATAATAGTTTCTTTTACTGGTCTTATGTAGTTTATACTTTTTAGTTCATCAATATGTGCTCCAACACCTGGACCAACTATTTTTTGTAGTATATGCTCCCATCTTCTTGTTGTGACCTGACCACTTTCTAATTGTTTTTTTAGAAATCTAGTTAATGCAAAAGGTGGTATGATGTTTAGTACTAAGTCTATCGTACGTTCAATTCTTTCTTGGTCAATTAGTAAATCTTTATTCTCTCTATCACTCTTCTTCAACCCTTTTATTTGTTCAGTATGGCTTGAAAAAATAGAAATAGCATCTCCTAGCAACATGATAAGAGCTGTTTCTTTACTATATTCAAAAACAACATCTGCTGCTTTATTAAAAAACTTAAAAATATTAATAGACTGAATTTTTTTATTTATTCTATTTGCTGGAATAAATATATATTTTTTTGCTAAATCAATAGGTGTTTTCATTTAGTTTCACCCCTTGATTCTTTTGTCGTTTCGTTTTTTATTATTTCAACAATTCTTTGTGCTTTATTTTTTACTGTAAGAACTTTTTCTTCTGTTGCTTTTGTAAAATTTTCAAATTTTTTGCGTCTTTCTTCGCAAACATCATAAATTGAACGTGACCAAGTTTTATTTTCTTTAATTACTCCACCTATCATATCTTGAAAAAATGCAGTTAATGGTACATCAATATTTTTATTTGTAAACAAAGTCATTATTGCTATTGATGCTACTGTACCAAGTGTTTCATTGTACATTTTAAGTCTTGTCTTTGCCAAACAGTTACTTTTTCTGTACATTTCTTCTGCTTTTTCCGGCAAAAGTAATTTGTTAATTATTGACCTATTTAGTGGGTCAAAATTAATTTTTCGTTGAAAGAACGAAATTGCTGCTGCTCTGATTGTAACGCCGGTTATTCCACCAGCTATTGCTTTTGATGCTGATTTTATTGCAACATCTACTTTCTCATCATCTTCCCCGTATTTTAAATCGAAGTGTGGCTGTAAATATAAGGCTGTAGTATTTTGAATAAGCTTCTTTTCTGGAATACCAACATGTTCACCAATAAATTTACCTACTTCACCTATTACATTTGGTAAGTAGATAACTCCAGTTGAACCTTTAAAAGAAGTATTTTCTTTTTTATTGTTCGAATTATTTATATTATTGGGAACAGAACTTATTTTCATAAATTTATAGCTAGCCTTACTTCTCCTACTTCAATGCAAAAAAAAGATTTAAATTGTCAAAAAGAGAATAAATGTTAATTTTTTTTTACAATAAATAAAAAAATCGCAATTTTTTTATTTACACACATTATTTTGGGTAAGGAGATTGAAATGAATATTTCTTCAATATCAAATTTTAAAAATTCTTTCCCAAAAGTAAATAGGGCTAATAATAAATCAAAAGATGTTTCTTTTGGTTCGATTTATGTTGAGAGAAATGTAGATTTAGGTAGAACAGCTGATTCTAGATTTCCCCCCAAGTTAAATAGGCGTGATGAATTGTTATTTAATGAAATTGCACAATTATATCCAAATCAAGATTGTTTTATTAGAAGAGGTTATTCTAATTATCCCCGTTTAGAGTTTAGAGAAAAACCAGCTTCTTTACAAGTTTTTACTCCAACTTTAGCAGACCAATATAAAATTGATATTGAGCCTCGTGATGAAGAGAATCCTTGTGTAGAACTTTTGCTGACAAAATCTGATAAAATTTCTAATAGGATTATTGGTTTGCAAAATTATATTGCGATGAATCCTTCATTAGCATTTACAATAAGTGCTGGGTTTGAAGTTCATAAGCAGATGTTAGATCGTAAGTATACTTTATTGCAATTAATTGGTAATGGTGATGAGGTTGACCTTGGTGGTAAGACTGTTTCTGAAGCTGCTTATGAGGAAATTAAACCAATTGAGATAGCCGTTAAAAGATACTTATTAGAATGTGCCTATGCTGCAATTAAAGATAGAGCATCTGCAGCACAAATATATGGTTCTAATTTGCCAAAGGTTCAAACTAGACTTGAAGCTAATAGAAAACTTGATTTAACAACAAGTGTTGCTGATCGAGTTCCTGTGCTTGATGAAGAATTAACTAAAGACAGAATTGATATTTGTGAGGTTGCGACTGTTACTTATCCAAATATGAAAGAAAATGAAGAAAGAATTAAAAAGTTAGAAAGATTTATGCGAGATAAATCACTTATTTTCTAATAAAATGAGAGCAGTTCATAAGCCGAATTCTGTTTCTAAACAATCATCTGTCTGGGAAGTAGGTTGCCCTACAGCTCAAGCGATTTTTCTAAAGATGGCGGGTCACCTTAATCTTTAAGTCAATCTTGCACCCGAACGGAGTTTACCGAGCAGGTATTTTTCAATACCTCTGGTAGTCTTTTACACTACCGTTGCACCTGAACCATTTGGTTGTTTTCTTTTCTGTGGCACTAGTCAGCGAGTTGCCTCGTGCGGATGTTATCCGTCGTTCTGCCCTAAGGTGTTCGGACTTTCCTCATATAGTCAAAACTATACGCGATTGTTCGACTGCTCTCGTATCTATTATTGCACAAAAATTACATATCTTTAAATTTATCTGTAATTTCTTTTGGAAGTCTTATATTTTGTATTGCCATATTAAATCTTCCCATTTGTGCAAGTTTTTTCTGGTCTTCCTCTAAATTTCTTTTTGGTGTTTGTTGTATATTGTTCATTGTTCGTTGAAATTCAGATTCTGCTTCACCAGAAACAATGTGCATAATAATATCATCAATATTATTGTAACTTGTTGAATATGTAGTATTTAGGCTACTTATAGATGAGCCATATGGTAAAGAGTACAACCACCTAATGCTATCTATATCTCTTTCTGATAAAGTTGTTACACCATATTGGTGTGGTGTGTACATAATATCTGCTGGGTTTGTTGAGTGCCCAAGACCTAATGCGTGACCTATTTCGTGCAAAATTGTGTGGTATACCTCATTTTCATCCATATATTGTTTATGCAATATACCATCAGAAATACCAATTGATACTTCTGCTGAATAAAGTCTTGATTGATTGTCGTAGTTAAAAGAACAATTTCCTAGTGATTTTCTATCAACTCTTCTCCATTCAACATTCAATTGCGAATCATTTAAACTATTAACTAAATAGAATGAAAATTTGCCTTCACCAACTCTTTCCCAAGTGTTAAAGGCTTCAATAACCATATTCATATAAGCAAGTTTGTCTGCTTCTGTCATAGAATACCAACTACAAGGCGCTATGTATACTGGCAAAGGGAAACATTCGTTTGGCCAACGAATTAAGCATCCTTTTTTTAAATGTTCATTTAAATAAGTTAATCTGTGCATTTAGTTTGTTTCTCTTTTTTCTTCTTGTTTAATAAATTCACACATTTCTTCAAGTCTTGTATCTTCCATTGCCTTAATTAGTTCATTAACATCTTTAAACTTACCGATTTCTAAACCAGTCTCAGCAAGTAAAACACAGTTATTGCATAGTCTGTATTTACCATATTGCACTGAACCAGCAAGAGACTCAGTCTTTCCGCAGCAAGAACATTCAAACATTTCATCTGCTAAGCTTGGATCTTCTTCTAAATCATCAAGTTTCATTTGTTCAACTACTGCTTGCATTTCTTCTATTATTTTTAATTGTTCTTCTTTATTCATAATAATTCCCAATCTTTTATTTAATTATATCATGTTTGTAAACATAGAATTTTAGGTTTTCACCAATTATCATTTCTTGTTTATATTCTTCCTTAATTATTTCTATATATTCTTTTCCCCAGCCTGTCATAAATGATTTTTCATTGAACCAAGGATATTGAATGTTGGTTGTTATAATATAATTCATTTTTCCTTGTTTTATTTTATCTTTAATAAAACTCTCATCAAAAATATCATTATTTGGAGGAATTAAATAATATAAATAATCATCTGAAGTTGTATTAGTTAAGTAATTAATTATTGTACCTTCTGGAAAAATTAATATATTTTTATTTTTTGTATCTTTTAAATAGTCAAGAATTTCGATAGTTGAATTGTAGAAGACTATTGGAATATTCATTTCACCTTTTTGTGTGTTTATTTGTGTCAGTTTTTTTGTTTCAGTTACTGTGAATGAAAAATAGAAAATTGTTAGTATGAAACAAATAATACATAGATAAATTGTTCTTATTTTCTTCTCTGTTTTGTATAAGCTTGATACTAATGCAATAAATAATAGTGGAAAGAAATATGTACCATATATTTCAAAGGATATCCCACCAAGTGATTTGATACTAGTTATAAGACTCACAAAAAGCAACAATGCTAATGATTTATTTTTTCTTTTTAGATTAATTATTAATAAAACAAAATTTATTATACAAATTGGTGCAAAAATACTTTTAAAATTTTGATAAAGAATATTCATAAATGAGTATTTAATATTTTCAATAGTTGGGGCTATTTTTGCATATTCATAAAAATACTGTGTAGAATCACTTTTAGATATACCAATCATATAAATAAATGCTTCTTGAAATGTTTGTAGTGTACATCCTTGAAAAAGTAAAATAAGAAAACAAATAATTGGGATAATTACACTGTATAAAAAAGTTTTAAGAAACTCTTTTTTATATATAGCAACACATAAAATAAAAATATATAGACCACAAAATTCATATTTGAAGCAAATACTTAATCCGGATAAAAAGCTTGCAATGTATATGTATTTTTTTTCTTTTTTATCTATGTAACTATGTAAAAAATAAAAAGACCATAATGTACTACACAAAGCATATACTATAGAATATGAATATGGGGTTATCCAATTTGAAATTGAAGGATAAAATGTACAAGAATATACTAAAAATAGTGCTATAAAAAATGCTAAATGTTTATTTGTGTACGCTTTACTAATTAAAAATATTGGGATAATTGTTAATACAGATAGAGATAAACCAATATAGTAAAAAGTATTTAATTGATTTCCTAATAATTTTACTATTAATGCATTTACCCAATATCCTAATGGTGAATATACATTAAAAATATCTTTATATAATATAGCTCCATTTTTTACTTGTTCTGTTATGTATAATTCTCGACCAATATCTGAATATGGTGAATAAATATTTTTACCAAAAAATAAAAATGCTATAATTACAAAAACAATCAATAATAAAATATAAAATAGTTCTGTTTTATTTTTCATTTAGCTCTTTCTTTTTATAAATTGCTAGCCAGAAATTATCTCCAAATATGATTGGCTTTTCATAGTATTTTGGAATTAAATTACAAATTTTCTTTCCAAAACTTTCACAAAAATAAGTTTCATAGAAATTATTAAAAGACATTGGTTGTATTATCATATATTCTGGTAAATCTTTTTCTAATTCATTTACTATATTTTCTTCACCAAAAACTTCTATGTTTGGTGGTATTAAGTAATAGAATTTATTGTGTGATTTTCTATTTGTAAGATAGTTAATCATTGCTCCTTCTGGTAAAACAAGGATTGTATCATCTTCTTTTGTCATCTCTTTTATGTAAGTAATTGACTTATTAATTGCAATATTTTTGGTGTTATCAACAAAGATACAGCCTTTATCTGTCTTTATTGGTTCTGTAAAACTAAAATTCCTTCTATCAATATTTGAGAGTGTATATAGCAAAAACAATATTGTTAATATAAAGTAGAAAGTGTTTCTATATGTGATTAAACTTGTTTTTGTTTTTATTTTTAACAGGTATGGCAAATATTTGTGGCAATATATAGTTGTACATAAAAATAAAAATGGGAAGTAGTATGTTCCATAATTGTTGAAGTTCACAGAACATATACATTTAGCTGAAGCTAAAATTATTGATATTAATAAAATATAAAATAACTTATCGACAATTTTATTTTTTTTCTTTTTAAGTAGAAAAAGAGAGTGTAATAACAAGCATAATATAGTTGATATGCCAATCCAATTAAAATAATATGAGTTACTTTCAAAAAATGAGTTTTTAAGGAGGTATGTTATTAAAAAAATTCCGGATAAAATCAAGCAAAATTTCAAATAATTTTTTTTGATTTTTTGTAATTTAAAGAATAGTATAAATATTATAGCTATACAAGGAATAGTTATTAAGGCATAGTAAATCAAGTCTTTTATCGATTTTATAGTTGGTATTAAGCCTAAAAACTCATAGCATTTTTTAACACTTTGCGCTGTAGTTAATAACAAAATTTCTTTAGTTGCATTTATTAAATCTGATATTGTACATCCTTGAACAATTACAGAAAGTAATGAAAATAATGGTACTATAAAGAACAAAAGGAAAGATATCAGTATCGTTTTGATATCTTCTTTTTTGTATAAAACTATTCCTAAAAGAACAATTCCAAATAGAAGAAATTCATATTTTAATGCTAAGCAAACTCCAAAGAAAAAACTTGAAAGTAGGAGGTTTATTCTATCACAATTTCTAAAGTACTTGAGTAGAAAATATAATGAATAAACAAACATTGTTAGAGAAAATACAACAGAATATGAATATGGGAATATGTAGTTGACTAAAGAAACAGCGTAAATACAAGAGGTTGTTATTAGTAGGGAAATCAGTAATGAAATTAACTTTTCTCTTTTAAAAAATAAATCTGATATTAAATAAAAACCAATAATAAATAATAGAGAATTGACAAAACCAATTACATAAAATGTACTTAAATTATCACCAAAGATATTGGTCAGAATAGAGTTTATTTGATATCCAAGGGGTGAATATACATTAAAAATATCTTTATATAAAATTGCGCCATTATTCATAGCCATTGGTACATATACTTCTCTTGATGTATCAATAAAAAACATCCCAAAACGGTTAAAAGAAAAAATGAAAAAAATAGCATTTATAAATAAAAGCAAAAGTAAAATATATTTATTTTTTATAAAACTCATATTCCCTCTTTCTTAAAAAAGTATATCAAAAATTTTATTTTTTAAGCTAAAATGTAAATCATGAAGTATCAAAGATTATCAAACATAAATACAAAAAGAGATGCTTGGGTTGAAATAAACCTTGATGCAATCGAAAAAAATATTCTTTCTTTAAAAACATTTGTTAAAGAGGGAACAAAAATTCTTGCTGTAGTAAAAGCTGATGCGTATGGTCACGGTAGTTCAATGATAGCACCTACTCTCTTAGCCTCTGGGGTCGATTATCTTGGAGTTGCTTCAATTGATGAGGGAATTGAGCTTAGAAACAATAAATTTAAATCTCCAATTTTAGTTTTAGGCGCTGCACCTATTTGGGCGTTTGATTATGCCGCACAAAATAATATTTCTTTATCCATGTTTTTAGATAATCATATTGAAGCAGCAAAGCTTACTTACAGAAAAACTGGTTTAAAAACAAAAGCACATATCAAGCTTGATACCGGCATGAACCGTATTGGTGTTGAGAAAGATTATGCTGTTGAATTTATAAAAAAAGTTCAAAGTTTGGAATGTGTTGAACTTCAAGGTATATTTACTCATTTTGCAAATGCTGAAAATGAAGAAAAAACTCTTGAACAATTGAAAATTTGGGATAATATTCTTTCTCAAGTTGACACAAAAGGATTAATTCTTCATTGTTTTAATACTGCAGCTACGATTTCAAAGTATCAAGAAAAAAATTACAATATGGTTCGTCTTGGACTTGCATTATATGGTCTTGTTCCAGATTTACCTTCATTTGCTAATGAAGTTCCTAATTTAATTCCAGCTATGAGTTTAAAAGGTAGAATAATTAATATTCATACGGCAAAATCTGGTACTGGCGTTAGCTATTGTCATACTTTTGTTGCAAAAAAAGATACTAAAATTGCAACTATTCCTATTGGTTATGCCGATGGTGTTGATAGAAGATTATCAAATAAAATATATGGAATTTTGAATGGTCAAAAAGTTCCTCAAGTTGGTAATATTACTATGGATCAGATGATGTTTGATATAAGTGGTATTGATGCGAATGAAGGTGATATTATTACTTTAATTGGAGATGATATATCAATTAATGATTGGGCTGAAAAACTCGGCACAATTAATTATGAATTAACTTGCCGTTTAAAAGCTCGTTTATCAAGAGTTTATACCAGATAGTTAAACTTCTTCCGTTTCTTCTGTAACTTTAAAATTCTCGTTATTAACTTCTCTTATGAAGTAATTCCAAGCATTATAGTAGTCAGCTAGTGCGTATGTATGTGCAATGATAATCATTCTATATGATTCTTCCATTGTAATTAGCGTAGTTAAATCAATTTTTCCTTCTTTGTATCTTTTTCTTGATTCTTTAATTAATTCTTCTGAGCTGGCTAATAGTGTTTCATTATAATAATTTAGGTTAATTTGTGCTGTAAGAAACTTTTCATATGCTTTTTTTAAGTCATTTTCTGCTTTGTTTTCAACAGAAGCATAATTAAGATGAGCTTGCTCTAGTCTCAGTTTTGCATTTTTAATTTCTGGTTTATGTGTATAAAACAATGGTATATTTATAAAATTAACCCCAACAAATGCACCATTTTTAAAAGTTCCATCATCAGACATTCCTCTGCTTTGATAACTGTATCCACCTATTAATTCAAAGTCTGGAACTTTTTTCCTTAGTTCAACTAATAATTCTTTTTCTGCAACTTCTATTTGTTGTAATGCAATTTTTATATCAAATCTATTGTTCATTGCTTGATTTGATATTTCATCAAAATTAGGCATTTGGGCTGTTGGTTTTGGCATTGAAAGTGGTCTATATTCTGATGTAAAATTGTCTGCAATTGTGTCATAAAAGCCATCTGGACAATTTATTACTTTATTAAATTCATATAATGCTGTTTTAACATCATATTTAGCGGAATTAACTTCTGTTGTTACTTGGTTAATTTCAAGTTGAGCTTGTAAAACGTCAATACTATGTCTATTGTTTTTACTATGTTTTTGTTTTGCAAAATCCAACATTCCTTTCAGTATTTCTTCTTGTTGAATTCTTGTTGTAAGTACAGCTTTTTTTGCTAATAAGTTAGTATAAGCTTCTCTTACATCCATTCTTAAATCATTCTCAAGATATTCAATATCTCTTTTTGTTAATTCTTTATTTGCTTTAGCTAAATCTTTCCTTGGTCCTCTTTTCCCAAGCTCTATAGTTTGCATTACACCAATTTGTTGTGGATTTCCTTTGCCTGCTTTCCCCATTTCAAATTGTGCTCCTATCGAAGGATTTTGCAGGCTATTTGCTGATTTTATATTGTTTTCTGCAATTTGCAAATTCATTCTTGAAGCTTGTATGTCTAAATTATTTTTACTCGCAATTTCTACTGCTTCTTTGATCGTTATTTTTTCTCTATCAATAACAGCAAAACAAGATGTAGAGGTAATGATTAAAATTAACGCAAGTAGTATCTTTTTCAATTCCAAATATCTCCTTTTTACTATTATAAGTTGAACAAAATAATTGTAAAAGATACACTGAAAAACATTGTAATTATAGGCTATACAACTGTTTGAAAATGTGCTAGAATATATATGTGTTTGTTATGAGGAAGCGAGGTATTATGAAGGTCTCTGCTGTTGGTTTTTTGTTTCAGAAGAACATTAAAAGTGATGGTTTAAAAGGGAAGAATTATACCTGTATTATTCATAAAGTAAACCCTGATGGCTCGTTTAATCGAAGTAAAATTAGTTCTCCTTTAATTAAAGAATCCAGAGTTGAAGTAATTTCTCCAAGTATGGCACGTTCTGATATTATGAGAAGCCTTTTTACTATGTCTGCAAAAGATAGTAGTTCTAAGTTTATTGGTGCAACAATTAAAGATGGTGTTAAAGAAACTGAAGTTCACTCATTATTTTCTGATAAGCTTTTTGCCGTAAGAACTCGTGATGAGTTTGGAAAAGATAAGCTGCAGCTTCTCGGGAAAAATTCTACAAAAGAGCTTTTGAAAAATAATCTTTATTTAAATGCTTAATTACATACTTGAAAATACTGAATATAGAATATAAACTCCAGTTAAAATTAGTAAAACACCACTTATTTTCATTATTATGTTGGTGTATTTTGCTAATGAGTTCATATGTTTTAATGTAGATGTAAATAGTGCAAATATAATTACTATGATACATTGACCGAGTGCAAAGAAAAACAAAAGTGCAATTGAGAATAATGCATTGGTTGAAATTGTTGCAATTGCCATTATGCTAGCTAAAATTGGTGATGAACAAGGGCTAGATGCAAGCGCAAAAAATGTTCCAATCAAAAATGGAAAAATGAATAGACTTCCAGATTTTTTTTGTGGCATTTTCTTTATTATTGTAGGAAATTGTATATCAATAAAACCAACAAGGTTTAATCCCAGAATAATTATTATTGATGAAAAGACCAACAAAACGATTGGTGTTGCAAAACTAGTAAAAGCTCTGCCAGTTAATGCACAAATTACACCTATTATGCTAAGTACAAGTGATAATCCAAAAGAAAAGGATAACATTTGTATTAATAACTTTTTATTTCCTTCTTTAGAATATCCACCAACATATCCAATAATTAGAGGCAACATGCCTAAACTACAAGGTGTTAGTGAAGATAAAACTCCGGCGAAAAATGATACTGCTAACAATATTGGAAGAATAAAAGAATTACCCGAAGAATATGCAGAAAATACTTGAACAAGATTATCCATTTATTACTTCCTCAATTTCTGCAATTAACTTTTCTTTTTCTATATAGCCTTCAATTTTATTTGTTTGATTTCCACTTCTATCGAATACTATAATAGTCGGTACAAGTGTTATTCCATATTTCTTAATGTCATTTTGAGTTTTTTTATTCTTATCTAGCGCATTGATTACTATAAAATTAACACTATCTTTGTATGTTGGTTCAATTTCATTTATTAGATTTTTTAGTTTTTGACAATCTATACACATTGTAGATGTATAAATCTGCAATGTTGGTGTGTTCGATTTTGCCACTGCCAGAATATTATTTGAATTTTTATTTATTAACAGATATGCACATATAGGTAATATTAATACCAAAAGTATAGTAATAATGTTTTTCATTTTTCCTCCTCTTGATAAACATTACACTATGTAAGTATAAACTAAATTCTCTATATGGGTATATTTTAATATATTTCTTCTGGTACTATTATCGTAAAGTTATTAAGTTTTTCTCTTATCTCATTGTATGAGTAACTATTTTTAGTTATATTTTGGTATTCCTTTACTATGCTAATAACATCATCTGTGCTTAGTTTTATACTTTTTCTTCCTTGCGTGTTTTCTAGTATTTTTGCCATGTTAATCCTCCTCTTTTCTATGTCGGAGTGTTTAATTTTTTCTTTAATGAAATACTCTTAGAAGATTAGATATTTCTTTTCAAATTTTATACATATGACTAATTTATCAATATAGGTGTAAGTGATAAAAGTTTTGGATATAGCAAATATGAGGATTTTTTATGAACAAAACAATTATTAAAGCACCTTGTGTTAACTTGGAAAAATTAGAAGAATTATTTATTGAAATGACAGCTCAAAATTGCAATTTGCGTTGTAAGCATTGCTATATTGATTTTAAAGATAAAAAAATAAAAGATTTTATCTCAATTGATGTTATTAAGCAAGCTTTATCTTCTATTCATAAACAAGGATTAAAGTATATTCATTTAACTGGTGCTGAACCAATGTTACACCCTGATTTTAATCAAATTTTAAGGTTATGTTTAAAATTTTCTTCTGTGGTTATTCATACAAATGCCCTAAATATTAATGATAAAAAAGCAAGATTTTTAAAAAAAGTTCAAGAAGAGTATGAAAATGGAAATGAAATAGTTTTTATGATTAGTATTGATAATCATATTGAAAAAGAAAATGATGAATTAAGAGGACGAGGTTCTTACCGTAAATCTATTCACGCAATTCAAAGTTTAATTAAATATGATTTTAATCCTATTCTATCAATTGTAAATTACAAAGGTTTACCTGTTAAAGATATTAAGGATAATTTCAAACTTATGTGTTCAAGCTTTGGTTTTGAAACTTCTGATTTGAATTTTAAGATAATTCCTCTTATGGATAAAAATCATAATGGTGAGTTATCTTGTGATGTGGATTTTCAAACCTTAAATATTCAGTGTTCTAAAAGTCGAACATTAACAATAAATGGTGTTTTTAATTGTCCTTTGTTAGCAGCAGATAATCGTGGAAAAAGCGGTTCTGATTTTAATGATTTTTCGGTCAAAAGTTACCTTGAAACACCGTTTTGCACTCAATGTGTTAAACATAATATAAAATTATTTTCTTTTGATTTGTAACAAAAAGTTAACATTATTATTTCTTTTTATCATGAATGAAATTAAAAATGTTTTTAAATAAGTAAGAGGAAAAATATCGAGGGAAAAGAAAATGGGCTACGCTTTATTTGCTCAACGCAAGTTGGTTCTTGACGGTCAGTTAAACAATGCACAATTGCAACAAACACAGAGAAGTAATGAACAATATTCATTAGCTACTCAAACTCTGAGTTTGCAACAACAATTGACAAGTATGAATTCATCACAATCTGGTGAGTTGGCAGATTTATATGCACAGTTAGCAAATACAACTGATTCTGCAACAAGAGATTCTATAAATGCTCAAATCAAACAAAAAGAACTCGATTACGAGAAAGAAATTGATGATATTAACAGACAAATCTATAATGTTTCAGTAAAAGAAAATGCTATAGAAATGGAAGTTAAACGACTAGATACAATGGTTACAGCACTACAAAAACAAATGGAAGCTACAGAGCAAGCAGAAGGCAGTGCAGTGGACAGAGCAACTCCAAAATTTGGCGGTGTGGGCTAATAAAACCATCAAAAATAAATTTAAAAAGAGGAAACATTCAGTTTCCTCTTTTATTTTGTAAATATGTTTGTAACGTTTTTATACTAACTAATATTTTTTTTTTATATATGATAGAATTTTACTAAGGTTATCTTGGGATATAGGATGAAAAGAACATATAAACAGATAGTTACGAGCATTTTATGTTTGGGGTTTGCACTCTGTCAGTTGCATGCTTCTTCTTTTGCTCAAAATGATGATATAACTTCAGAAATATCTGATTCTTCAAAAATTACTAAAATTGAGTTTGATGGTAACCATTTGATAAATGAATCTGATATTGTAAAAGTTATGAATATGCAACTTGGCGATGTATACAGCAAGGAATTGGTTCAACAAAATTTAAAAGCTATATACAAAACAGGTTATTTTTCTGAAAAAATGAAAGCTATTCCTATTCCTAATGATCCAGATTCTTTAACGTTAAGAATTTATCTTGAAGAAAATATTCCAATAACTGGGTTTGCTGTATCTGGTAATACTGTTGTATCTACCGGTGAAATTTTGACAATTTTAAATGAATTGGAAGGTCAACCTCAAAATTTAAAGAATTTAAGTGAAGCAATTGCAAATGTTGAAGATTTATATGCTTCTAAGGGGTACGTACTTGCTAGAGTTTCAAATTTCCAAGATGATCCAGATGGTTGTATAAATATTGAAATCCAAGAAGGTAAAATTAATTCTATTTCTTTTGAAGGAAACAAAAAAACAAAAGATTTTGTAATTGAAAGAAATATTCTATCAACTCCTGGTAGTATTTATAATGAAAATACACTAAAAGCAGATTTGATGAGATTGTATTCAACTCAAGCTTTTAGAGATGTTAACAGAAAAATTGATAAAGCTGACGAAGGTGAAGACCTTTATGATGTTACGATTGTTTTAGAAGAACAAAGAACTGGTACAATTTCTCTTGGTGGTGGTTTAGATACGGCTACTGGTTTATTTGGCCAAGCTGGTTTTGTTGAAAATAACTTTATGGGTAACGGTCAGCGTGTAGGAATCAATTTTATGGCTGGTACTGGTGTAATTATGTCTGATAATTCAACCTTAGACCATGCAAATTTACAAGCTGAGGTTAGCTTCTTCGAACCTCGTCTAAAAGGAACTGATACAGCTTTATTAGTTAAAGCGTTTGGTCGTGATTTTGGTAGCTATCAAGTTCCATTAGCCATTGAAAAAAGATATGGTGGCGAAGTTGTTTTCTCTCATCCAGTCAAAAATTATAAAAACTTAATGGCATCATTTAAAATAGGTGGTGAATATATTAAAGTTAAAGAGGGTGACGGCAATCAAATTGCCAGATTGTATGAACGCCATAATATTCCAATATCAGAACGTTCTAAACAATTGCAAGGTGGTACATATTTAACACTTGGACCAAGTTTAGTTTATGATACTAGAGACAATGTCTTAAACCCAAGAAACGGTGTTTTAGCAACATTAAGACTAGCTGAAAATATTAACTTTACAGACTTTGATTTTACTCACGCAACTTTAGCTGCTGGTATTAAAAAATACTTCCCAGTTATGAAGAAATCTTCATTCTCATTAATGGCACGTGCAGCGGGTAAAATACACGGTGATATGCCAGAAGTAATGGCTTATAGATTAGGTGGTCCATACACTGTTAGAGGTTACAGAATGAGTACAATTGGTACTGGTGAAGGCTTTATGTTAGGTAGTGCAGAATTGACTACTCCATTTTTCTTCTTAGATAGAATTGAAAAAGCTAGATTCTTGGATAACATTAAATTATCTATGTTTATTGATGCTGGTCACTTATATGAGGGTACTATCACAAATAAAATATATAATAGACCAGAATATGGTATCTCTGCTGGTGCTGGTATTAAGTTATTTATTCCAGGGATGGGACCTTTATCTATTGATTATGGTTATCCTCTTACAAATGTTGGTGATGGTAATAAGAAGGGTGCCTTCTCGTTCGGAGTTGGAGATATCTTTTAATGTCTGCTAGTTTTTTATGCAAAGATATTAATGATACTGAAATCTTGGCTAAAAAGTTTGCTGATTTAGTTCAAGAAAAAGGTGCCTTTGTTTGTCTTTTAGGTGATGTTGGTGCTGGTAAAACAGCATTTACAAAGTTGGTTTGTAAATATCTTGGTGTAAAAGAAAAAGTTACAAGTCCTAGCTTTGTTATATTAAATGAATATAAATCCGGCAAAATTCCAGTTTATCATTTTGATTTATATCGACTTGAAAATGAAGGTGTTAGTACTATCATAAATGAACTTGATGAATATTCAGAAGGTAAAATTCTTACAATGGTTGAATGGGCTGAGTTTTCACAAAATGAAATTCCTTTTGATAGGATAGATTTGAATATTAATTATATTGATGAAACTCAAAGAGAGTTTACTTTTACTGCTTTTGGTGTTAAAAGTGAAAGTATAATTAAAGGATTAGAATAATGAAAACTTTAGTCTTTGATACTTGTTTTAATAAAACCTATTTGGTTTTAAAATCTGATGAAAATATACTAGCTTCTGAAATAATTGATAGTACTGATACAAATTATCATAGTGCATATTTAATACCTAAGATTAAAGATGTATTAAAAGCAAAGTCACTTTTAGTTCGTGATTTAGATGCTATTGGCGTAAATATTGGACCTGGTAGCTTTACTGGTATTAGGGCTGGTATTACAATTGCAAGAGTTCTTTCTCAACAAGCTGGTTTAAAATTAGTGGGTGTGACATCTTTAGAAATACTTTCTAAATTAAATATGTCTGATAAAAAGACAATTGTTGTTACCGATGCAAGAAAAAATAAAGTTTATTTTGCTGAATATAAAAATTCAGATGTGATAACAGAACCAACTTTAGTTGAAAAAGATGAATCGATTGAAAAATTATCCAGTGATGACTTTGTTATCTCAGATTCTTCAATATCAGAATTTTTACTTGAACATTCTATTAAAAGTTTAAATTATGAAAATTGTTCTGATAATTTAGGTGAATTTTTATCTGATATAGTTTCTCATAAACTAAAAACACAAAATGAGGATTTTAACTGGGCAAAGGTTAAACCTTTGTATATTCAAAAGCCGTCTATTACCAAGCCGAAAGAGTTGAAAAATGTATAGAATAGAAATTCCTGGTTATTTAATTACTTTATTAATATTATTTTTAACTTATTATTTGATAAAAGAGCTTTGGTGGTTAATAGTTGGAATAATTTTAATAATAATTGTTTCATATTATGCTAGATTGATATTTTTAACTATCCAACAAAGAAAAAAAGAAGAACAGATGAATTATAATCCAGATATGGGTGAAGTTTACAAGATTTGCCCATATTGTAATACAGCAGTAAAAGTTACAGAAAAAACTTGTCCTTGTTGTAATAGGGCATTGAACTAATTTGGGTTTTAATTCTTTGTATACATAATTAATGTTATAGGTATGTAAAAAAAGAGTGTAAACTTATTTTATAAAAATGTGCCATATGTGTAGTTGCGTAAAAACACTTATAGAGACAACTACAGGCGAGGACTTGTTTGAGCAAACTTGTTTGCGAGTTCTGCAGCACTGGTCGAAATTAGTGATTTAAGCAATGAAACATCAGGCACAAGTTTTGTGGAACTTTTTCAAAAAAGTTCCCCTGTCTGGAAAATCCGTCGGAGACAAAAAAGAAAAATATAAAACACAACTTTCTTTTATCTTAATGTACTTTTCTCATTGCAGAAAAGTACCAAAAAGCTAGCAACCAGATATTCCGTTTCTATTTCACTAGCTTCAACTTAAGCTTCGCAAACTCGTGCTACGCACTCAAACAGTGCTTGCTCGTTATTGTTTCAGCAAGTGAAATTACGAATCTCCATATATGGTTGCGAAAGGAGTTTTGTACCTTACAGATACATATAACATTAATTATGTAATTACTCTATTTATAATTTTTTTCAATAAGAAACCACTTGATTGCTCAAGTGGTTTCTTATATATAAAGATAAGCTTATTTCACAGCATCTTTGAATTTTTTACCAGCAGAGAAAGCAGGAACTGTTTTTGCAGCAATTTTAATTGCAGCGCCAGTTTGTGGGTTACGACCTGTTCTAGCTTTTCTTTTACGAGCTTCAAAAGTACCAAAGCCAACTAAAGTTACTTTTTTACCTTTAGCAACTGTTTTTTGTACTGTGTCGATAGTAGCACTTAAAACATCTGCTGCTGCTTTTTGTGAAACTTTTGCTTTTTTTGCAACTTCTTTTACTAATTCTTCTTTGTTCATAAGAACCTCCTCTTGTATTACAAAATTTATTATACTTATATTTCAAGATTTGGCAATAGTTTTAAGAAAAATT
>JAFTSM010000002.1 GCA_017467305.1 Candidatus Gastranaerophilales bacterium | reverse complement strand
TATGGATTTCTAATTTTATTTTATTCAACTCTTTTCAAAACTAAATAATATTTGATTTCGATACCATTGTTTTCACGTAGTAGAAAACACCGGTTGAGAAATTAAATATTTTTAGTTTTGTTTTTATAGTACCCATAACATTATTTATGTAAATTCAAAATAAGTGTACTTAAATTTAATCTTTAAAAATTAACTCTTTTTCTTTTGTTTTGATTTGCTTTTTTGTTTTAATTCTGGGTCTAATTTTACTTTTGAATTCATTTGTATTCTTTTTACAGAATGAACATCTGGCAATGATTGAAATGCATTGATTACAGTTGTCAAGTTTTCTATGCCATTAACTTCTACGCCAAGTTCAATAATACCTATTTTCTTTGCATAATTTGTTTTTACATTTGCATATGTGATATTTGTATTTGTATCGGCAGCTTTTATTAGAATATCTTTTAGCATACCCATTTTATCTGCACAACTGATTCTAATAGATGTAACGTATGTTTTGTTTGGTGTTTCTGTGTTTTTCCAAGAAATTTTCATTAGTCTTTCTTCTGGAATAGTATCTAAAGAAGGACAATCTATTCTGTGAATAGAAACACCTTTTCCTCTTGTTACGACACCTACAATATGCTCACCTGGAACTGGAGAACAACATTTTGCAAAGCTGTATAGCATACCTTCTAAGCCAATAATTTCATCTTTATAATGACTTTTCTTTTTATTTGAGATGTAATTGCTTTGTTCTTCTTCCACTGGTTTTTTAATTTTGCTTGTAACTTTGTTTATAGTTGTTTCACCACTACCAATAGCTGCAAGTAAATCATCAAGAGTTACATAGTTAAGAATTTTTGCAATTTCTAGTAAGTGACCATTTTTAATATTTTCGTCATAAACAGCTTTTGTAATTTCTTGTTCTAGTAAAGAGCGTCCATTTGCAATATATTCTTCTCTATTGTGTTTCTTAAACCATTGTCTAATTCTTGATTGTGCTTGTTTGGTTACACAGAACTTTAGCCAATGAAGTTTTGGGGTACCAGTTTTTGATGTAAATAGTTCAACTATATCACCATTTTTTAACTTTGTATCCAATTGTGCAATTCTACCATTAATTAATGCACCAGTTGTTTTGTATCCGACTTCAGAGTGAATTCTAAATGCAAAATCGATTGGAGTTGCATTTAGTGGTAAATCAATAATATCCCCCATTGGAGTAAATGCAAAAACTTGATTGCCAAATAAATCTAATTTTACTTTTTCTACAAACTCATTTGCATTAGAAGCTTCTTTTTCAAGCTCAATCATTTGGTTCATCCAAGAAAATTTGATATCATCTTCAGAAGTTGCTTTTATTGAACCGGCCTCTTTATATTTCCAGTGAGCCGCAACACCGTATTCTGCAACCTTGTGCATTTCTACAGTTCTTATTTGAACTTCTAATGGTTTTTGTTTTGGACCAATTACAGATGTGTGAAGAGATTTATAACCGTTTCCTTTTGGCATCGCAATATAGTCTTTAAACCTACCTGGAATTGGTTTGAATAATGAGTGAATAATACCTAATACTTCATAACATTGGCGTTCACTATCAACAATTACTCTTACAGCTGTGATGTCGTATAAGTCATTAAATGCTACATTAAGTCTTTGCATTTTTTTATAAATACTGTAATAGTGTTTTGCACGACCAGTAATTTCTGCATTAATTTCATTACGTTTTAAACTTTCAGAAATCTCATCAATTAAAAGTTTTACAGTATTTTCTCGTTCAACCTTTTTTTGAGCAACAAGTTGTGCGATTTCAAAATATTTTTCTGGATTAATATAGCGTAGAGATAAATCTTCTAGCTCTGCTTTTATTTTCCCGATACCTAATCTATTTGCTAAAGGTGCGAAAATATCCAAAGTTTCTTGTGCTATACGGACTTGTTTATTTGGTGCCATATAGTTTAGGGTTCTCATATTGTGAAGTCTATCAGCAAGTTTTAAGAAGATAACACGTACATCTTTTGCCATTGCAATAAACATACGTCTAAAGCTTTCCGCTTGTCTTTCTTCTTTTGATTTGAACTGGAACTTATCTAATTTAGTTACACCTAAAACAAGATTTAAAACATCTTCTCCAAATTCTGCGCCAAGTTGTTCTGGAGTAATACCAGTATCTTCAATTGTATCGTGTAAAATTGATGCCATTAATGTATGTTTATCAACTTTTAAGGTTGCTAGAATTTTTGTAACTTCAACTGGGTGAATAATGTATGGTTCTTCGCTGACACGGTATTGTCCTTCGTGCAATTTTTCTGCAAATTTATAAGCTTTGAAAATTTCTTTTATGTCACTCTCAGAACGATTTTGTTCTCTAAGAATCTTTTCTAGGCCTGTAAATATATTTTCTTTATCCATAATTATTCCTATTTCTTGACTTAATTTTACAATGTAATTCCCATTTTTCCAACAAAAATAACAATACTTACTTCAATTGATGTATAATCAAAATATGAATTTTTTAACTAAAACGGATAATGGAATTATATTAAGTTTAAAGCTCGTGCCTAATTCATCATTTAGTAAGGTTGTTGATTATACAGATGAATATGTTCGAGTCAAAATTTCATCACCCCCTATTGAAAATAAAGCGAATAAAGAACTAATTTCATTTTGTTCAAAGCTTTTAGATGTTAATAAATCAAAAATAGAAATTGTTTCTGGTGAAAAATCAAAACTAAAAAAAGTATTAATCAAAGATACAAAACTTGAAGAAGTTACAAAAACACTTATGTTTGTGCTAGACTCACTACATAAAGATAAATAAAGGAAAATCAAATGTTAACTACTATATGGATTATACAAATTATAACAGCAGTTTTATTAATATTATTAGTATTATTACATTCTCCAAAAGGTGATGGTTTGGGTGCTATTGGTGGTGCTGCTAACTTATTTTCTTCACAAAAAAGTGCTGAAAAAGGTTTAAACCATGTAACTTACGTATTATCAATTATATTTTTAGTATGCTCTTTTATTACTGGGTATCATTTGTTCGGTTAATAAACAAATTTTAATAAAAAATTAACAAAAAAGGAGGACTTAAATCCTCCTTTTTGTTTGAAAACTTTAAGACTAGAAACCAGTAGAACCGAAGCCACCTTCTCCTCTTGCAGATTCTGATAATTCTGTTGTAACTTCAATTTCAGCTTTTTCTACTCTCATAATAACCATTTGCGCAACTCTATCTTCTGGTTGAATTGTATATTCTTCATTTGATATGTTTACTAAACCAACACAAACTTCACCACGATAGTCTGCATCAACTGTTCCTACGGCATTTATTAATGTAATACCGTGTTTTACAGAAAGACCAGAACGAGCTCTTATTTGTGCTTCATATTCAAGTGGAATTTCAATTTTTATACCAGTAGGAACTAAAACTCTTTCTAATGGTTTTAGAGTGATAGGTTTTTCAATTGCAGCGTATAAATCCATTCCAGAAGAGCCTTCTGTTTTATATTCTGGCAAATGTTTATTATGTGCCATTCTAGTTATTTTCATCTTCATTCTTCTTTCTCCTTATTTCTTTTTTTCATATCTACCAATGCAAATAATGGTTGTTTATTTGATATTGTTAAATTTTTAGATAAGTTATACTCGCCTTTAAGCACTACTTGATATTGGTGTACTGGTTTATTATCATAAGTTACTTTAAATCTTATTGTTACAATAAAATCGTTAATAAAGTTTAGGGATAAAATTGTATCCATACAATCGAGTTCTTTTTCTAAGTTTTCAATTTGTGCAATTGAGCTTAAAACACTACTGAATGAAACAGAAACTCCATATTTTCTAAATTCTAAGATGATAGAATCTAATGTTGGTTTTATATAGTACAAAAAGTCATCAACGTAGTTAAAATCTCTATACATCAAGAAAAGATTTTTTCTATAATATCCTTTTTGCATAGGTTTTGAGTAGCTTATATTCTCCAATAATTTTTTATTAACTCTTTGCTTCCATAGCTCAACTTCTTGGAAAGTTAGTTCTAAATCTTCTTCTTTTCTTTTTATTTTATTAATATGTGGTTGAATAATGTATATCAGTTTAGAAGTTTCTTGTGGTTGTTCTGAACTAGTAATTTCTGATTGTTGTTGTTGAGGATTAACTACAGTAGTTCTTTTTTTTCTTCTTTGAAGACGTTTTGCTTCAATTCTTCTTTGTTCTTCTTCCTCTAAATCTAAAACTTTATTAAATAAGTAGTCGACAATTGAATTAAAAATAAAACCTAGTAGTAAGGTAATACCACCAATAATTGCAAGCGAAAAGTCGGCAGAAACTCCTTCTGGTCTATAGAAAGTTCCTACAGCTTGGTATGGAATAACGAATAACCAATTAAATAAATATAACCAATCAACTTCAAAACAGTTTAAAAACCAGAAAACAAAAGATAAAAATGAGTAAAAGAAAAATACAAAACGAAAAAACTTCACACAAAATAACACTTGTGCGAGCGTGTTTAGTTTTTTCAATGTATCATTATTATTTTTGTTTGTTATCATCTACCCTATAGTATTATATTATCGATTAACCTCGTTTTACCAACTTTTGCTGCAATTGCAACAAGTGTATTCGCTTGTACTTTTTCTACTTTTTCAAAAGTTTCAAAGTTTCGAAATTCCAAATATTCCATTTCTACACCACTATCCAAAATAGATATTGCTGTATCAAATAAAATATCTGTGTCTGTTATCCCCTGTAAATATGTTTTTTCAATATGTTTTAATGCTTTTGATAGACATAAAGCTCTTTTTCTTTCATCAGCAGAAAGATATGTGTTCCTTGAACTTAATGCTAACCCATCATTTTCTCTAACAATTGGGCAAGGAACAATTGTTAAATCTAAATTTAAATCTTTTACCATTTTCTTTAGGATAAACAATTGCTGAGCATCTTTTTGACCAAAGAAAGCATAATCTGGAGTTACAATGTTGAACAATTTTAAAACGACAGTTGCAACACCGTCAAAATGCCCTACTCTTGATTTTCCGCATAAGCAATCAACGAGATTGTATGGTGGGCAAACAAAGGTCAGTTCTGTATTTGATAAACTTGTATTCTTTCCATACATTTCTATTGGTGTTGGAGCAAATACAATATCAGCACCATATTCATTAGATAATTTTAAATCATTTTCAATAGTTCTTGGATATTTGTCATAATCTTCATTTGGTCCAAATTGAATTGGATTAACAAACACGCTTACAACAACCTTATCGCAAGTTTCTTTTGCTTTTTTTATTAATGAAGCGTGACCGTTATGCAAAGCTCCCATTGTTGGAACTAAACCAACTGTTAAGCCCTCTTTTCTCCACTCTTTAATTTTAAGTCTTAAATCAGTTATGTTATTTAACAAGATTGTATTCAAGTTTTGATTTCTCCTCTTCAGTTAGATTAAAAACATTTTCTTTAAAAGGGAATAATCCATTTTTTACTTCTTCATTATATTGTGTAATTGCTGATTTCATTATTTCTTTTAAGTCAGCATATTGTTTAACAAACTTAGGTACAAGTCCAGGATATTTTCCTAAAATATCATCTATTACAAGAACTTGACCGTCTGTGTATTTCCCAGCACCAATACCGATAGTTGGAACTGTTAAATTTTCGCTAATGTATTTTGCTGATTCTTCTGGTACCATTTCTAGAACTAGTGCACAAATACCAGCTGCTTCAAGCTTTTTAGCTGCATCCAAAAGCTTTAATGTATTTTCATATGATTTACCTTGTACAAAATATCCCCCAATTGTATTTATATATTGAGGTGTAAAACCAAGATGTCCAACAACATTAATTCCACATTGTGTTAAATGGGAAACGATATCAATAATAAAATCAGAAGCACCTTCTAATTTAACTGCTTTAGCGCCAATTTGAATTAATTTGCCTGCATTAATTGTTGCTTGTTCTTTTGTTGTATGGTAAGAAAGAAATGGCATATCTGCAACAACAAATGCTCTTTGAACACCGTTTGTTACAGCTTTTGTAAAGGTTAACATATCTTCTATTGTTACTTTAACGGTCGTGTCATAACCTAGAATTGTCATTCCTAAAGAGTCACCAACTAAAATCGTATCAACACCGCACTCATCAATATATTTTGCTGTTGAAAAATCATATGCTGTAAGCATTGTTATTTTTTCATTATTCTCTTTCATTTTTTGAAGAGTTCTTGATGTAACTGGTTTTATATTTTGCATTAATGTCTTCCTTTTTCGCTTTTTCTATACCAATAGTATATTATTCTAGCTAATCTACTTGGAGAGTGTCTTACAAAAGATGAATGGCCGTCTTCAAAGCGTTTATCTTCAATTAGATTTTTTTGTACTATTTCAATTCCTAGTTTATTAATTTCTTCTGTATCAACAATAACAGGTTCTGAACCAGCATCTTTGTATGGTGCTAAAAGCGATTCTGGTAATTCATTGTTTACTAAAACAGCATCAATGATTTTGTTATATTTTGCGTGTTGATATAAAGTTTTAATATGGTCTGAAACAGAAAAACCATCTGTTTCTCCAGGTTGAGTCATAATATTACAAACATAGATTTTCTTTGCTTTAGCATCATTTACAGCTTTTGCAATTTCTTTAATAAGAAGATTTGGAACGACGCTAGTATATAAGCTACCTGGACCTAATATAATCAAGTCAGCTTCATTTATAGCCCAGATTACATCCTCTAAAGCTTTGCAATTACTTGGCTCTGAAAATAATCTTTTTATTTTTTTCCCAGATTCTGGTATATTTGATTCTCCTCTGATTATTGTTCCGTCTTGCATTTCTGCAACAAGCCTCATATCATCTAGAGTTGAAGGAAGAACTCTTCCTCTGATTGATAATACTTTAGATGATTCCATAACCGCTCTAACCATATCACCAGTGATGGAACACATAGCTGTTAAGAACAAATTACCAAAGCTGTGACCAGATAATCCAGCACAATCTTTAAAACGATATTGGAAAAGCTTTGCAACCATATCTTCATCGTCTGCAAGTGCTGCAATACAGCTTCTAATATCACCAGGTGGTAATACACCAAGTTCTTCTCTTAATTTACCAGAACTACCACCGTCATCACCAACGGTAACAACCGCTGTAATATTATTTGTTATTTTTTTAATACCTTTAAGCATTGTAGAAAGACCAGTTCCGCCACCAATAGCAACGATTTTAGGACCTCTATTTAATTTCCTTCTTCTGTATAAGTCTTCTAAAACAGCGTGCCTGTTTCTGTCATTATTAACATCTAAAATAGAATAATTTGTTTTTAACCAGCCAATAAAGAAGAAAATTATACCAAAGATAATCAATAACCAACCAATGATTTCAGAAGGTAACATTTGTGTTATTTTCATAATCATTTTGATTAGGGTATAAACTGGTCTTAAATTGTAAATAATACAAAGACCAACTGTTGCCATAACAACACCAGTTATAATCAAAACAAACCAGCGTTTGATTTCTAAACCGGGTAATAGCCACCCAGCATCCTTAGGTATATGTAAGAATAACTTGTTAAACTTCATTTTTTATTCTCCTATACCCAACCAGAAGTTTCTGCTTTGTTAAAATTTGTAGGGCTTGGTTTTACTATGTCATTTGCACGTTGTAATAATTGAACAATGTTTGGATTTTTTGTATCAAAGTGAATAGTATCACATTTAACTGGCATAAAAATACCATTGCCCAATTTTACTTGAGAAGAGTGTAATATTGTTCTAATTCTATTTAGCGCATCATCATCATTTAAATATTTTTTGTAGTCCCAATTTACATTGAACTCTGGAGTGTAATATTTGTCTATAAACACTTCTCTGTTAACAACAATGCCTGTTTCTTCTGAAACTTTATTTAAATTTTCATTATCTAAGCAAGTATAATTTAACCATTTATCAAATTTTTGAATTGCTTTTGCAATAGCCAAAGAAAATTCAAAGTTTTCGCTAGCAAGTTTGTACATAGCGCCGTGAGGTCGAACACTATCAATTGTTAGATTGTATGATTTTGCAAAAGATGCTAATGCCCCAACTTGATATAATACAATTGCTTCAATTTCATCAGAAGAAAGTTCCATTGGTCTATAACCAAGACCAGCTATATCATTAAATCCAATATGTGCACCAATTGTTAAATTGTGTTCTTTACATTTTAATAGATATTCTCTAATTAAAAGTGGGTCTCCGGCATGAAAACCACAAGAAATATATACAGAACTTACATATTTTAATAGTTCAGTTTCTTTATCATTTTTATATATACCATAGCCTTGAGCTGCATCTATATTAAAATCAATATATTTTGATGGCATGTAATCCCCTTTTATAAATCTTAATTCAAATTATAACTCTCCTCTTATATTATATAACAATGCGGAATATAGTCTAGTTGTTACAATCATTTTTGACTTCTTTGTAATAATCATTAAAGATTAATTGATTTCATCTAAATAGATGTATCGTTTTATGCCAAAAAATAGCATAATTCACATGTATAGCTATAAGAAAAAGATAATGGCATTTAGATATCGACTACAAAAAGTATTAGAATTCAGAATAAGAAAAAAAGAAGAACAACTTCAAAATGTAATAAAAGCAAAGAACGAGGTAGATAGAGTTCAAGGACTGATAGATGCAAATAATCAAGAAATAGCAGGTGTTATCAAAACAATGCGTTCCACCCACGATTATAGAATGATGGATTCGTACGACAAATATTTAAAACATCTCTATGAAAAAGGTGAAGAACTTGAACTACAAAAGCAAGAGGCAATTAGATTATTAGAAATAGAAAAAGAAAAATTAATAGAGTGTGAAAAAGAAGTAAAGGTACTTGAAAAGCATAAAGAAAAGGCACTTGAAGCTTATAAAGAAGAAGAAAAACAAATAGAGAATAAACAATTGTCAGAGGTTGCAGTCCAAAAATATTTCCAAAGGACAAGGCAGCAAAAAGAAGAAGAAGGCGAAGACGATTAAAGGATTAAAAATGAAAGTAGATGCACAAGTTAAACAAAATGTAGAAAATAATGAAAACAATGTTCAAATGTTGCCAGAAGATAATGAGTTGTTATCAAATACTGGTATGCCTTTTTCAGAAATGTTAAACCAACAAATTACCAATAATACTTCACAGCTAAAAAATGAAGCTTTGTATTCTCTTGCTGTTGACTACAATTACGATACAATGACAATGTCTTTTGAAGATGCAAAGTTTTTTATTGATTTAACAAAAGAAGCACAATTCAGCGTAGAAACGGCACCAAGTGGTGATTTTAAAGCAATAACTCAAATACAAGTTGCTCAAAATGTAGCATCAAAAAAGGCTGTTGAAGTTACTAATCAAATAGCTACATTAGTTGAAAAAGCACAAAAGACCCAAAAACCAGTTCGTATTACTTTTGATAATGATGTTTCAGTAATTATCAAAATAGATAAACAAGGAAAAGTTAGTGCGGAATTTATTCCTGGAAGTATTGAAGTGGAAAATTATTTAAGAAATAATATTGCTTCTTTGAGGCAAAAATTCGATGAACAAAATCTTCCATATAATGATTTGTTTTACAGACAAAATGGTAGACAACAAAATAATAAAAATAAAGACAAAAATAAAGGAGAGCAATAATGCGTGACGCATTTATCAATGCTTTAAACACACAAAAAGTAGCAAGTGAATGGGTAAGAGAATTATCTGAAAACTTATACAACGTGTATACTCCTGGCTACAGAGAGAAAAAGTTCACGTTTAAAACATTTTTAGATGGTTCTATTGCTGAGACTCATTTAAGAAATATTGGACAAGGTAAATCTTCTCCTGGTACTTCTGATGAAAATATTTATCTAGAAGGTAGTGGCTACTTTGTATTGAGAAATGACAAAGGACGTATAGTATATACAAGACTTGGCGAATTTAAATTTGACGGTGAAGGTGTATATAGAAGTAAAGACGGTCAAGCGGTTCAAGGTTATATCTTAAATGATAAAGGTGAAATAATGAATGGTGCAAAACCAGTAGATGCTGATTCTTTTATAGATACAGCGTTTGATGGTGGTGCGGCTTCTGTTCCTACAACAAATATTAAATTATGGATAGACCCAAGTAATGGTAAATATTTGGGAAAATACGAAGAATTTGAATTTAAAGATGACGGTGTTTTGTATGGTAAAGCTGATGGTGGAAAAATCATGACTCCACTGTATAAGGTTGCTATTATGAATTTCCATAACCCACAAATGTTATATCAAGTAGCGGATGGTCAGTTTATAGAAACAGAAGATTCTGGAAAGCCAGTTGTTGGTCGTGGCGAAGTTAGAGGTGGTTTGATTGAATTATCAAACGTTGATTTTGATGCTAATACTGCATATTATCAACAAGCACAAATGCAATTAGAACTTGCAAACCAATTAATTAAATCACACAAACAGTTGTTAGAAAATGCAATTAACCTAATGAGTGGTTAATATTTATGACAAAACAATCTCGGAATGAGAAGTAACAATGTCAGAGACTCTTTCCGCAAGAGTCTTTTTTTTATGGCAATTTTTTATATTTTTAAGCTTTAATACAAATGTGAAAATTCTACCGATAAAAAGTTCTCTATATTCATCTTCTATTCCTTGTAATGTTAAAAAGTCTGAGGAAACAAATTTACTTGCGCAAAATAAAGTTAAAATAGATGAAATATCTAGTTGTTATTTAAAAGCAAATTATTTACCTTCATTTGGTAAATACAAGAAAGTAGCAGATATAACATTAATCAATAGAGATACAGAAATGCCAGTTAGAGCATCATTAAGAAAAGAAAAAACTGGTGATTTTGTTTCATTTCAAATAATTACTGGAAGAAAAGATGAAGCAGGCTTTCTTCATATGAATTTAGACCCAACAAGTATTAGAGGTGAACGTGTTTTAACAAATAAAAAAGGAAATCCAATACCAGAAGTTACTCATTTACGTTCTATTAGTGGTGATAAATACAAAGGAATAGGAACAGCACTTATTTATGCTGCTATTGTAGAAAGTTTAAAAGCTAATAAAGATGGAGAACTATTTTTAAAGGCAGAAACTGGATATGGTAGTAGTTACTCTGATTATAGAAAATGGGAAAATCCAATTCCTTTCTATCATAAAATGGGGTTTGAAGCTGTTGATTGTGATGTTAATTCATTAATACAAGAGTGTATTAAAAAAGCAGATTATGAAAAACTTCCACCATCTGCTTTGTTACTATTGTCTTCTGATTCTATTAAAGCTAAAAACTTACAATTTTCTAAAGATTACAAATTAGAAACCTAAGCTTTCACCTACAACAATAACTTTAATTCTTTTTTGAGGATTACAAAGTCTTGTTACAACAATGTGTGAACAAATCGAATCCTTCGAAATGCAATCGTGACAAGAACCAGTTGAAAAACAAGGAGTTTGTCTCATGCTGTTTCCGGCAACTCTTTGCATATTGATTGGTGCGGCAATTTCTCTTGCTCTTTCTATTGCTTCTTCTTGAGTTTTTACTACTTTATTTACGCCCACAATAACTATTACATTTTCTGGACCAAACATTAATGCAGCAACTCTATTACCAATACAGTCAACATTTACTAATTGTCCGTCTTCTGTCATTGCATTTGTACCCATTAAGTATGTGTCACAGTACATAGCTTGTTTTAGAAGTTCCATTTTCTCTTCTTTTGATTTTGCAACATCACGGTTAATAACGTGATAATCATTTTTTAATAAGTGGTCAATTAAGCCAGTTTCTAACACAGACATTGAACCACCCCAAGAAATAACGTCAGTTAGTGGTATTAGTTCAATTGCTTTTTGTAATGCTTGTTCTTTTGTATCAACATAATATGCATCAAAAAATCTTTTCTTTAGACCTAAAACTACTTTTTCACCAATTTTTTTATTTCTTTGAAGTATAAAAGCATTTTGTGGCATAACTCTCTCCTCTATTGTTGTCATAGTACCATATTATTGCTATAGTGTAAATTTAAGGTTAGTTTTAGAAATGAGAAATAATGAACGAATACAATATTCCACAAAATATTCCACAAAAATCTAAAAATGAGTTAGTTAAATTATTAAAGGGTAATAGAAATTTTGTAAATGGAACACCGACGGCACAAAATATGTGTATGAATACACTAAAAAAATATGCGTTTCATCAAGAACCTTATGCTGTTGTTTTAAGTTGTTCTGATTCAAGAGTTGTTCCAGAAATTATTTTTGATTGTGGAATTGGGGAACTCTTTGTTGTTAGAGTTGCTGGAATTGCGGTAGGACATAATGTAACAGAAAGTATTGAATACGCTGTTAAAAAACTAAAAGTTCCATTGTTATTGCTACTTGGTCATGATGATTGTGGGGTAATGAAGTATGCAAGAGAACACTATCCGACAATTACAAAAGAATTTGAATCTATTATGAAAGCTGTTTATCCTGTATTGGATAAAAAAGAAGATATTACTTGTCATAACTTTTTTGCACAACAACACACAATTTGGGTAGAAGAAACCCTTCTAACCAATTCTCAAATAGTTAAGGAAGCTGTTGATAAAGGTGACTTGTATATTGCTAAATGTCATTTTGACCACTCAACTGGTTTAGTTGATTTAATTGAATAAGTTACATTATGTAAAAATTATTATTATTTATTTTAATTGCTAACAAAAAAAAATAAGTCCGTAATTAATATCTGTGAGATATTATAAGGATATATTATGAGAATCAATAGAGTCGAAACAAATAAGTTAGCATTTAAAAGTTTAAGAACAGATAAAAACACAGTTGAACAGTTAAAGACTGGCGAAAAACCGATAATAGAAAATAATAAACAAAATATATTTACTGCGTTACATAGTTTAAGTACTCAGCCAAATAGAGCGAATATTGAGTTCTTGCTTGATATTGCTGATAATCTGACTTATGGACAAGGTGGAGAGGATTCTGAATTTAAAACAGCACTTGATGAAGATGGGTTTTCTCCAAGTGAAAGAGAAAATACAGATTGGTCTAAAGCATTAAAAGATACAATATCTTTAGCATTAGCAACATCAACAGATGATGTTGCTGATTTACATACAGAATTTGAAAGAGTTTTTTCTCAACGAAAAGAACTTACTGGAGAACAAAAAAGAATACTTGAACTTAGAAAAAATTTGACTCAATCGATTATCGGTGAAGATACATTAGAAGATCCTGAAAAATTATCTCAAACTACTAATATTTTAAAAAACATTGATTATTTTGTCGCATCATCAGAAATTCCTTCTGTACAAAAAGAGAATGTTTTAACTCAATTAGTTTACTTTATGAGTGACGAATATAAAATAAATCCACAACTTGCAGATAAAAAGGCTCAAGTTGTTGATGAAATGCTTGAAGATATGATTGTAAAAACACCAGAAAGTGATATTTTGACTACAAAAGGTGTTGACCAAAGACAATCTGGTATTTGTGCTGCTATTTCTGTATCAAGAAAACAAATGGCTTATGAAGATAAAGAAAAGTATGTCGATATGATTATGGATGAACTAAGTGCATCTGAAAAAATGAAAATCTACGATATAACTGAACTTGGTACTGGTAAGAAAATAGATATTGTTAAACCAGAAATAGAATATACAACAGCATTAAAAAATGGATATAGAATTGTTGATGCAGCTGCTCATATTTGGATGCATAATGCGCACGCAAGTGGTGATGGTACTATTCAAACAGAATATTATGTTGCGTTTGATGATGAAAATTATGGTATATTTAACGATTCTAGTTGGTATTTAGGAATAGGTGAAGATCTGCTTCCTGAAAAGTTATTTTTAACAGCATTAATTAAAGAAAATGAATATTTGAAATCATTTAAAAAGACTCAAAAAGAGTTTTCATCAGCACAACAAAATTTATCAAGTATAAAAAAGGAAGTTATTGATACTCAATCTTCATCACGTGGTGCTGTTCTTTCAATTTTAGGTGAAATTTTTCCAGAAAAACCTCATAAAGATATTAGTCAATTATTTTCTTCTTTAATCAAATTTTATAATGGAAAACAAAAAAATAATGAAGTAAATGTTCCACAACAATTACCAGAAAAAATTCAACAACAGTTAATAACTGATTTTGTGGTAAATTCTCTTGATGAAATAACTCCAGAACAACTTGAAAAATTGAACAAAAAAGCACCAAATATTTTAGGTTTAGTAGATGAATATTCTACTGCAGAAGCTAAATTAGAAAAACTTCAAAGCTTTAATTCTAAAAAAGGTAAATATATTTATAATAAAAAATTATTCAATGTTGCAGCAGCACATAGAATAGCAATGGAAAGTGATATAAATATTCCAAATTCTGTAATTAGATGGGAAAATAGTGTTGGACTTCCTCCACGAGATATTCAAATTACTGATTATTTATCAAAAGTTCAAGTTAAAAATGAACAAGAACGTAAAGAATTGATGTCTGACATTATGTATGTAAGCTCTATTGTTCCAAATGAAATAGATGAAGTTACACAAACAATTCTAGGTCATAGTATGAGAGAACTTACTTCTATGATGTTTGTTAATATGAAAAATCAAGTGGCAAATGGTGATAAGGAAGTTATATCTCACGCAAAAGACTTGTTGGGTGTTAATGATAAAGGTCAAAGTGATGTTTTAAAGAAAATTCAACAATGGATTGATAAATTGGAAAATGCCCCTTCAGAAACAACTGTATCTGAAGCTATTAGAGTACTTGGATATGAAGATAGAATTCAATATGCAAATATTTTCTTGGCAGAATATTTTAATTCTCTTCGCAATGGTATTTCAGAAGAAGAAGCAGAAGCTTTAGCTGAAAAATTTGGTGGTGTTGATAAAATTTCTCAAGGTCTTGAAACACAAAGAAGAAAGTTTGAACATTTGAAACAAAAACATTCTGCTATTCTTGAAAAATGGGATGTACCAACAGCTAGAACACTTATTTTAGAAAGATTAGAACGTAAGTATAAATTAATAAGTAGAGAAAAATTAGATAAATTAAAACACCGTTTTGATGTAATTCAAAAAGGAATGATAGAAAACGAAAAAATTGAAAATACTAAAGAACGTGCAAGAGCAAATGATAAATTATTTTCATTTACAACAGAGGAACAAGAAATTCTTGGTCAAATTGAAAAACAGATTGCTTCAATGAAAAAATATCAAAAAATAAACTATTTAAGCGTAAATAAGGCTCTTTTTAAAGAATTAGAAGAACAATATGCGAATATTGGTATGTTGAATGGTCAATTCTGGGTAAGAGAAGAAGGTTCTTCTGGTCTTGCTGCTACAGAACAAATCAGAATTGTTGAACAAATGACTGGTAAACCACATCACTTGGAACGCAATATTAAAAAAGCTGCAGAACACATAAAAGAAGGCAACGGAAGTGGTGTTCTTTCAATGAGTGTTTTGGATGATGATTATGGTTTCCATGCGCAATACATTCCTTCTGTAACAACAGAAACACTACAAGATAGAGAAACTGGAAAAAGACTTGTAAAAGATATTGTTTGGACAGATAACTCTTGGGGAAAAGCTGAGAAAAATGCGTTCTGGAACTCTCATGATGGCTTCTTACATACTGACTATGGAAATGGTTATGGCTGGAAAAATGGATTTTATTTAGCACCTGATTTTAGAATTGGACTATCTACTGATGAAATGTTTGGTGCTGTTGGTGTTGCAAAAAGAGATGATAATGAAAAATTTGGAATGTTGACAGGTGTTATTTTAGAAGGAACTCCTGTAGAAGCTAATCAAAAACTATTTAAAGTATTTAATTATATTTTAAACATGGAAGATGTTTATGCAACACTTGAAGGTTTGGAAAAAGCATTATCTTCTGGCTATAAATTTAGTCTTAAAGAATTAGAAGGTATTGATGATTTGGCGGAAATGAAGTTGGAAAAAATTAGAAAACGTGCTGAGGAAGAAATAAAATCGAAAGCTGATTATGATAATCTTCCAGACGATGATGAATTAAAACTTACTTTCGAAAAAATAGCTATTCATATGGCAACAGATAACCCGACATTACAAGATAGCTTATTGACTATTGATAATCCTCAAGACTTAGAAAAGGTAGCACAAAATATTTTCCAAGAAACAGCCGAAGAAATGGGCTCATTAATGTGTAAATCTGATAATGTAATTGATACGATATACGTAACTTCTGCCCCAGCTTTAGAAGGTATTTTTGCGGAATTAGAAGAAAAATTCGGAGTTCAAATTCCAGTTGAAGAGCAAGGTGATATGATTGATGTAATTCTAAATGATGAAGTTGCATTAAAACAACATGACGGAACTCTTTCTGGATTAAAACAAATGCTTATTAATGGCACAAATAATGCTGCTAAAAAGTATATTCAAAATGAAGATGCACAATACTTCTTTATAAATAATGTACAAAAAATATTGCTTGATAATATTGAATATCACGTAAGAATAAAATCTTTAGATGACCCTATTTTGCAAAATTCACCATTAGGAAAATATTATATTGCTGCAATTGATAAGTATTTAAATCCTTCTTCAGATAAAGAATTACTTGATTTTATTCAAGGTATGCAACATGCAAATTTTGAAACTGCTGATAAATTCTTTGATGTATTGAAACCGGAAGATGTTGGTTTGGATTTTAGGTCTGGGTATGAGTACTTGCAATTATTCAAGGCTGATAATTCTGCTATTTCGAAAGTATTCTCAGATGTTATTACAACGCAAGAAATTTATAAAAATTTAAGAACTTCTGGCGAGAAAAATCAAACAACTCCAGAAGAATGTTTTAGAGATTTATACGTAAAACTTGCTGATATGGATGTACAAAAGTATATTAAAGCATTCAAAGCTGAAGCGTTCCAAAAATATCAAGTTAGACAAGCATTTCCAGAACCTAAAGTTCTAAAAGATGCAAATATTACTGAGTATTTAGCAAGAAATATTATTGCACTTCAACAAGGTGTAAATGTAATATCTAATCAACAATTGGGTATTGATATTTTAACAACATTTAATAGATTAGTTGATGATTATTCTGATACAGATACATTTAAATCTTTGATTGATAAAAAAGATATTGTAATTACAGATGAAAATATTGATGAAGTATCTGGACTTAAAAATGAGTTAGTAACTTTAAGTACACTCACAGCTGTTGATACTACTATTAAACAATTAAATTTATCTGTAACAGCTTTAGCAAATGAATTATCCCCAGAAGATGGAAAAATTAATGGAAGAAAGGCTGGTAAGCTGTTAAAAGATGTATTAAAAGAATTTGATAATATTGAAAAATCTGGAAATACGTTAAATAAATATATTCAAGGTAAAAAAGAGGCGATTAACGCATTAAATAAGCAGATAGATTTTCTTGTTATGGGTAATATTGATCCAAAATATCGAGATGAAGCTAGAAGTAAATTTAATAAGTTAATATCAGCATATAGAGATGCTTTACCTACTGAAGAAGTGGAAGCTATAGAACAAGAAGTAGATGATTTATTTACTGGAAAACATATAGTAAAAAATCCTAAAGCACTACTAAAAGAAGTTACTCAAATGTTATTAGAAGGCAAACAAAATACACAAGCATATATTGCGCTTAAAGCATATCTTCAAAGTGCACTTCAAGTTGCTCAACAAACAAAAATTCAATATAAATTAGTTCAAAATCAACATGAAGTAATTAGCTCAAAAACAAAAAATATGTTAGAACTATTTAATGTTTATGATAATGCTGGTAAAAAACATTCTATGGATAGTGATATGGGTATGGTTTACTTTGTTGAAAAATTAAGAAACGATAGTGATAACCACGTAACACTTAACTTATTCTTAGAACAGTCAGGTTTAACAGCCAGAGCTTTAAGTGCTTTAGTTAATACTATGGATTTAAATGAAACTCAAGCTGATTTAGAAGATAGAATTAGTGAAATAAAATCAAGTATTGCACTTTTAGATAAATTTGCAACGGTTACAGAAGGATATTTCGAAAGAAGACATATTCCTCGTAAAACCTGGGCAGATACTGTAGAACAATTTATTTCATATGTGGAAAGACAATTCAAACCATATAAAGATACGGTACTTTACAAGTATTATATGGAATGTTTAGACGCAGCAAAAAAAATGGATAATTTTGACTCTACTGCAAGAGAACTGTTTAATGAAATTCTAAAAGACGGAAATACTGAAGCATTATTCCAAACAGCACAAACAATAAATGCTGAAATTAGTGAACTAGATAGAATCTCTAATGATTTAGAAGATAGAGCCGCATTAGTATGTTCTATAAGAGTTCCTCAAAGTAGTAAAGCATCAAAACAACGTTCTGCATTTATGCAACAATATAGTTCAATTGGTGACTATTTGGAAGAACAGAAAAATGTTTTAGCATCACTTGTTGGAAATTCTAGTGCACTTGCAGCTATGGAAGGTTGATATTTTATTCAAAAATATTGTACTATGTATATAAAGGAGTACTTATGAAAAAGAATATAGCTATATTTTCAATAATTGCTTGTTTAACATTATCAGTTGTGCCTTGCTTTGCTGTTAATATTGGTACATACCAAACAGAAACAGAGTATGGATTACTTGATGGATTTAAAATTAATTGGAAAAGAAAAGATAAAAGCCAACCTTTTATAGAACCAAGAGAAGAATCATCTGAATTTGAAAAAAGAAAAGAGCAAAAATATTATAATGAAGATGAATACTATCGTACAAAATATATGTATGAAGGAAAATCTATCTTATAATTTTATTTTAATTTGATTGAATTATAAAAAAGAAACCCAACAACAATTTAGTTTTTGGGTTTCTTTTCATTTGTTATAGGGTTGTATGAATATATTACATCATACCGCCCATTCCTCCCATACCACTCATGTCTGGCATAGCAGGCATTGGGTTTTTAGAAGGAATGTCTACTACAGCTGCTTCTGTTGTTAATAGCATACCAGCTACAGATACTGCATTTTGTAGTGCGCTTCTTGTTACTTTTGCTGGGTCAACAATACCAGATTTAATCATATCTACGTATTTGTTAGCCATTGCGTCATAACCTTCTGTTGTAGGTAATTTTTTAACTGTTTCAACTACAACTTCACCTTTAACACCTGCGTTATCTGCAATCTGTTTTAGTGGAATGTATAATGAATCAAGTAAAATTCTGAAACCTACTTTTTCATCATCTGTTGTATAAGATACTGTGTTGATAGCTTTTTCTAAGTCTTGCATAACTCTGATGAATGCAACACCACCACCAGGAACAATACCTTCTTCTTTTGCAGCTCTTGTTGCGTTTAGTGCGTCTTCAATTCTTAATTTTCTTTCTTTAAGTTCAACTTCACTAGCTGCACCAACTTCTATAACTGCAACACCACCAGAAAGTTTTGCTAATCTTTCTTGTAGTTTCTCTTTATCGTATTCAGAATCTGATGTTTCAATTTGACGTTTGATTAATTTAACTCTGTCTTCGATTTGACGTTTTGTTTCGTCACCAACAACGATTGTTGTATCGTCTTTAGTAACTGTTACACGTTTTGCTTGACCTAACATTTGAACTGTTACGTTTTCTAATTTAATACCAAGTTCTTCTGTGAATAATTGCCCACCAGTTAAGATAGCGATATCTTCTAACATAGCTTTTCTTCTATCACCAAAACCTGGAGCTTT
>JAFTSM010000016.1 GCA_017467305.1 Candidatus Gastranaerophilales bacterium | reverse complement strand
TAAGGCAGAAGCCTGCAAAGCTTTTATCCCCCAGTTCGAATCTGGGTGCCGCCTAATTAAATTAAAGAGGATTTATTTCCTCTTTTTTATTGTTCATATATGTTTACAAAAATTCGTGCATATGATTGATAAAAAAAGTTAGAAAACAACGTAGACTATTGTTAATGATGAAGAAATATAAAGAAAAAAGTATTTTTAAATTGGTGTTTGCCCATTTTTAGTAATACGTGTAGAATATAAAAAGAAACTTATAAGAGTGAGAGATATGGTAGATAACGAAAATCAATGGGAAGATGATATGGAATATTCACAAGCTGGGGATGATAGCTACAATGATGGCTATGATGACAGCTATGATGATGAGTATTCTGATGATGATCAGGGGTATGATGATGAGTATGAATATGATGAAGATGATGGTTCTTCTCAGAAAAAATCTGGTAACCCTCTAATAGTTATATTATTGCTTTTTATACTTTTGGGTGTTGGTGGCTTTATTGTTTACAATAAGTTTGTTGCTGGTGCTCAACAAGATAATTCTATGATGTCACAACAAAATTCAAGTCCAGAAGTGCAAGTTGCTCAAACAAATGAACAACAAACAAACGACCTAGCTGAGTCTTTCTTTAATGAAGCTGGTGGTAACTCTTCAGATATGATGAGTGTTAATTTTAATGAAAATGGTGATACAAATGTTTCAAATGGTGACGGCACAGATACTTCTGTAGCTACTGTTACTGATGCTTCCCCAATGGAAAATGCTTCAGAAGGAGATTTCTTCTCTGAAAATAACAATCAAAATACAACTGAAGGAACTGTGTCTGAAGATCAAAGTAATGATTCTATAATGGTAGTTTACAATAAGGCTGCAAGATTAAATCCGTTCAAACCGCCAGTTGTTGATAATTCTCAGTATGCTTCAGATTTGAATAATACTGAGTTTGAAATTATAGAGCCTCCTACAGCATCAGTACCGGATGAAAATCTTACAAGATTGTTACAAACTCAGATTTCGGGTATCTTGTATGATGAGGAAAGTCCTTCTGCTATTGTTAATTTGAATGGCTTAGATCAATTTGTTAAAGCTGGTGATGTTGTTGCTGGATACACAATTGATAGTATTACAAAAGATAAAGTTCAAGTAAGTTATAAAAATAACAGCTATGTTGCTTCTGTTGGTGAATTGTTCACAAGAGGTGTTTTAGAAAAACAACGTGCTGTTGTTAATTTGGAAAATAAATTTGCTGGAAGATATAAAAATAATAATTAAGAGGAGTTAAAACATATATTATGGAAAGAAAGTTTAAAAACATATCAAAGCTTTTGATTGTTACAGGGTGTGTGTCAGTTCTTGCTTATAACATGGCAACAGCTGCTCCTCTTGTGTATGATATGAATCAACCAGCGGTGAGAACCGATTATAGTACACCAAATAAAATTAATTTGACTGGTAATGTCGATTTTAATGACAATGGTCAGCTGATTAATTTGAGTTTAAGAAATACAGATGTTCAACAAGTTTTAAGAATGTTTGCGGACAAAGCTGGTTTGAATATTGTGTTTCACCAATCTGCTGTTGGTACTGTTACATTAGATTTAGTAGATGTTAAATTAGAAGATGCTTTCAAAATGGTTATGAAAATGACTAATTTAACATATGTTATTAAAGATAAAACAATGTTAGTTGTTGCAACTGATAAAGCTGAAACAATTAACTTAACAAAAGATAGTATTTCAATATTGCCGGTTAAATATGCTGATGCGGCTTATTTAGCTCAATTTTTGAATACAAATGTTTTTGGTATGAATACACCAGGCTTATCATATGGTCCAATTGTTTCCACAAATGCTGATGCAAATGAATTGATGATTTTTGGTACTGAAAATGATTATCAAATGGCTAAGAAAATTGTTGAAAAGTTTGATAAAAAACCAGTTATGACTACATATAGAGTAAATCATACAACTCCATTTGAAATGGCAAAGATGATATGTGAAACATTGTTCCAATTGCCGTTTGAAGGAAACGTTGCTGGTGCCGGTAAAGGTGGTCAGTATGCTTCTAAGTTAAATTCTACATTGAAAAAACAACAAGCTGCATCACAAGCTAAAGAAGGTGCAATTGGTGGCGGTGAAGTTGCTTGTGTTTTAACTAGCGGTGTTACAACTGGTAATATTTCTTCATATCAATCTAAACCAGCATTAACATTATATGTTCAACCAGAGCTTGGTACTTTAACAATGATGGGTGGTAGTGCTCATCAAATTCAAATGGTGAATGACTTTATTTTAGAAAATGATAGAAAACAACCTCAAGCTTATCTTGAAATTTCTATTATTGCTTTATCAGAAGAAGGTTCTAAGGACTTCCAAAACAATTGGATGTATCAAGGTAAACACTTAACAATGTCATTTGATGGTGTTTCCGGATTTAAAACAAATTCATATGCTTGGCATGGACCTAGCACTGGTTCTGCTGTTCATTCTTTAAATCAACAAATTTCTTTCTTGATTAAAAATGAAAAAGCTAGAATGTTAGCAAATCCAAAAATTGTTATTACAAATGGTAAAAAATCAGTTATTGACTTAACTCAAGACTATATTGAATCTACTACGGTACAAATTTTGAACAACTATAGTACTGGTACTACTGGAAGTGCTTCAATCCAAAAAACATATGAAATTGGCGAAGATAATGGTATTAAAATTGAAGTATTGCCATTTATTAGCCCAGATGGTTATGTTTCACTTGATATTAAACCAGATTATGCTTCTGAATTAAGACCTGTTATTGATAAATACATGGGTGAAACTTATACAGCTGCTACACTTCTTCAAAGACATAACTTGGATTTGAAGGGCATTAGAATTAAAGATGAGGAAACTTTACTTCTTGGTGGTATGATTCAAGAATCAGAATCAAATACTGTTTCTAAAATTCCTATTTTAGGCGATATTCCTCTAATCGGTTTCTTCTTTAGAAATCAAACTAAGACTATGAATAAGGAAGAATTATTATTCATGATTACTCCAAGAATAATAAAAGATACAGAGGACGTAGTTGAGTTATAAACATTAGGAACGAAAGTTAATGACAAGCCCTACAGTTGAAAAGATTAAACCAATATTAGATTTTTCATTAGTATCGAAATTCGATACTAATGAAATGCAAGAAAACTCATATATTCCGATTTGTATATCAAAAGGATCTGTTTATGTTTTTGCAAAGTCTGCAACTCAACAGAGTCTTGTGCTATCAAAAGTTTCAACAATATTGGGAATGAATAATATAAATTTAAAAACAATTTCAGATAATGATTTTGATGAATTATTACATTTTGTAAAAGGTAGTCTTCATGTTGAATCAGGTCACGACCTTGATAAATCTTCTTCTGATGAAGATATTCAATTAAAGTATGATGATGGTGAAATTGATGAAGATGGTCAGATTGCTGTACCAGATTCTACATTAAATTCATCAAATTCTGATGATAAGTTTTTTGCAAAAAAAATTGGTGAAATTCTTGTTGAAATGGGTTTTGTTACAAAGGAACAAATTTTTAATGCTTTGGGCGAATCCAAACGACAACAGATTCCATTAGGTACTGTATTAATTCAACAAGGTGCGTTAACTGTTAATGACTTAAAAAGAGCGCTTGTTGCACAACAAGGTTATGAGGCTGTAACTGATGACCAGTTAAGATTAAAAGAAGACGTTATTGGTCAATTACCTGAAGATTTTATCAGATTAAATAAAGTTATTCCTATTAGTTATGATGATAAAGTTATAGTCGTTGCAATGGTAAATCCTAATGATAAAAGAGCAATTAGTGATATCATTGCGTTTACACAATTGAAACCAAGTATTTTGATAATTACTCATTATGAGTTTCAAATGTGTTTGAAAAATTATTTCAATGAAGCTAAAAAAGCAACAAAGAGAATTATCAGACAAGTAGAACGTCAAACTTTATCTTTTGAAAAAGAAGAATCATTATTTGAACAAGCACAAAGAGAATTAAAAGATGACTCAAACATTGTAGTTAAGTTTACAAATAAAATCATATCAGATGGTATTGATATGAAGGCATCCGATATTCACATTGAGCCAAGATTAGATGGTTATTGTGTAAGATACAGAAAAGACGGTATTTTGCATGAAGCTTTAAGATTGCCACAAAAGTCTGAATTGGCAATTTTAACCCGTTTAAAAGTAATTTCAAAAATGAATATCGCTGAACACAGAAGACCTCAAGACGGTTCATTCTCTATTACCTATAAAGAAAGAGATTATGACTTCCGTATTAACACTCTTCCTGTTGGTGACCAAGAAAAAATGGTAATCCGTATTCTTGCTCCTGCTGTTTCTATGGCATCATCAAAAGATGAAATGGTTATTGTAGGTGCTTCAAAAGAAGATACTGATTTGATTAAGAAAATGGAAAGTGTACCAAACGGTATTATTTTAACAACAGGTCCAACTGGTTCTGGTAAAACAACAACATTGTATACATTGTTAAAAGCAATCAATGACGAGAAAATTAATATTACAACAATTGAAGACCCGATAGAAATTAGAATTGACGGTATTAACCAATCGCAAATTAACGCCAAAGCGGGTATTACATTTGCATCTTGTATGCGTGCTATTTTAAGACAAGACCCTGACGTTATCCTTGTCGGTGAAATTCGTGATATTGAAACTTTGGAAACAGCAATTTCAGCTGCGTTAACTGGTCACTTAGTGTTGTCAACACTTCACACAAACTCAGCTGCTTCTACTATCACCCGTTTGATAGATATGGGTGCTAAAGACTATTTGGTTTCTTCTACATTAGTTGGTATTATTGCACAACGTCTTGTAAGAAATTTATGCCCACATTGTAGATTACAATATTTCCCTTCAAGAGAAGAAGCTGAACTTGTAATTGCTGGTGGGGAAAGAGAAATTCAAGAATTTATGAAAACACCAGTTTATAAGCCAAGTGGTTGTGATAAATGTAATTATGAAGGCTTTGCTGGTCGTCTTGGTGTATATGAAATTATGCCAATAACAAAAGAAATTAAGAAATTAATAGCACAAGGTGCACACGATATTCAGATTGAAGAAGCTGCTGTTGGTGCTGGTATGGATACCTTACAACAAGCTTGCTTAAAACATATTATTGCTGGTAAAACTACTATTTCTGAGTTTATTCGTGTACTTGGCCCGGTTAAGGAGTAATTTGAAAGACTATGACAAGATACGAATATGAAGCAGAAAAATGGAACGGTGAAAAGGTAAAAGGGCGTATTGACGCTAAATCTCAAGCTGAGGTTAAAGTCCGTGTTAAAAACATGGGTTATAAACTTGTTGCTATTAGAGAATTTACTTCTAATCAACAAGGTGCAAAGAGTGCAGCTTTGCAGTCTTTATCACTAAAAGAAAAAATAGACTTTACACAAACCTTTTTAACATTGAATAAAGCTGGTTTGCCTATCATTGAAAGTTTGATCTTCATTGAAAAGGATGCTGCTTCAAGACAAGTTAGATTGTTAGCTCAAGAAATTAAAACGCAAATTATTGCTGGTTATACTTTGTCAGATACTATTTCTAAATATCCAAACTTATTTGGTCAAGTATACATTGGTTTGGCGAAAGCCGGCGAAGACTCTGGTGAAATTGATAAAACATTTGAACGTTTAATTGAGCTATTGAAAAAGCAAGGTGACATCAAAGGTAAAGTTATTTCGGCTTTAACATATCCTATTTTCGTTGTTCTTTTAGCAATTGCGGTAGTACTTGTAATGTTAATGTTTGTATTTCCAGCATTTAAAGATATGTTTGAGCAACAAGGTAAAAAATTGCCTGCAATTACTCAATTCTGCATTGATTCTGGTGAGTTTTTGAAAGATAAATGGGCAGTTATTCCTATTGCAATAGTTGCTTTTGTATTCTCTGGTATTTATTTAATGAAATGGGAACCTTCAAAAAGAAAAATTGATGAAATTATATTGAAAGTTCCATTGCTTGGAGATTTGACTAAAGCTGCAGCATTTTCAAACTTTTTAACAGTTTTACAAATTGCATATGATGCAGGTATTCCAATCATTGAATGTTTATATTTATCAAGAACAACATTGTCAAACTTTGTAATGCAAGATGCGATAAAAGTTTCTATTAAAAAGATGCAAGCTGGTGCTCACTTGTCTGAATCTTTAAAGGCTGCTAATTTGTTCCCAAAAATGATTTTATTCATGGTTTCAACTGGTGAACAATCTGGTCGTTTAGGTGAATTGATGACTCAAAGTGTAAACCAAATTGACCAACAATTAGACTTAATTATTGAAACTTTAGGTAAGTTAATTGAGCCTATTTTGTTGATATTTATTGGTGTAATTGTTTGTTTCTTGGCGTTAGCATTATACTTACCATTATTCCAATCATACTCTGTTTAAGAAAGGGCATAGAATCTAATGTACGAAGAAAATAATGTAGATGAATCAAGTAGTTTTATAACTGGTATTTGGTCAGAAAAAGTTTTAGTAATTACAAAAGATTATCAGATTAAAGGTAAAGTTTTCATGCCAAAAACTGGTAGAAAAAATAGAGTTCTTTCTGATATTTTAAATGGTGCAAAAAGATTTGTTGCCATAAAAGATTGTGAGGTTATTCATAGAGAGTTTCCAAACCGTAAAGCGGAGTCTCATGAATTCTTGCAATTAAACCTAAATTCAATTATTTTATTACGTCCATTAAATGATGATTAAAAGTACTTGATTTTAATTTTTGTTTGTGGGAATATATAATCATTGAGAGAGAGGTAAGGGCTATTAGCTCAGGTGGCTAGAGCGTACGCCTGATAAGCGTAAGGTCCCTGGTTCGAGTCCAGGATGGCCCACCATTTATAAAGAGAGTCGTGAGACTCTCTTTTTTAGTGTCCTTTACAGTTGCTATAATGGTTTGAACGATTTTTTAAAAAGGATATAAAAAGCTAAAACTCCTATTCTGAGTGGTTTTGAGGAGTTCGAGTCCT
>JAFTSM010000015.1 GCA_017467305.1 Candidatus Gastranaerophilales bacterium | reverse complement strand
TTGTTCAGGGTGACGTAATGCTGTTAATTTTTTGTAAGCTAATGAATTGTTCTAAAAATAACAAAGTTTGAGAGTTTTTTAATTCTTCAATGAGCTCTCCTATATATGTTAAAAAGTTCGAGTTTCGTCCACGACAGTCCACCATAATATAAGACACCATTTAGGTGTCTTTTTTATTATAATGAAACCTTGCTATGTAGGTGAGTTTTCAGAAGTTTTAGCTGTCTATAATATAAAATGTCATGCTGAGGAGCATAACGAGCTCTGTATCTAACCAGCTTTATGATTAAGTATAATATTGGTAATAGTTTGAATAGATTGAAAACTACGCTTTAAAGCTTGTTCTTTTAATCTTCCAAGATGATAGTTCGCATATCGTTCAAGAGATAGGCTTTTAGTAGCTTTTTAGAAGAAAACAAGTAATAGTGGCATATAGTCACAGATAAAACTACCGTTTTTCATCAGTAGTTTTATTAATACATTTTATCCATATCTTTAGACTTTTTGCGCCAGTCTTTTATCACTTTTACTTGCAAGTCTAAAAATACTTTTTTATCCGCAGTATATTCAATTTCTTTTCTTGCTTCTGTTCCTATTTTTTTCAACATAGAAGCATTTTTACCAATTAATATACCCTTTTGTGTTTCTTGCTCTACTATAATTTTCGCTTCAATTCTATCAAGATTTTCTTTTTCTTCGTAGTTCTCAATAACAACAGCTACACTATGTGGAACTTCATCGTGAGTATATAAAAGGATTTTTTCTCTTATAAGTTCACGTGCAATATCACGCATTGTTTCATCAGTGATTTGTTCTTCATCGTAAACTTTTTCACCAGCAGGAAGTTTTCTTGTGATATTTGTAATCAAAGTATCAAAGTTTCTACCTGTTTTGGCTGATATTTTAATTGTTGGATAATTTTGTTCGAATAAAGTTTTATATGTTAAAAGATTTTCTTCTCGTTTTTGGATGTCTTTAAGTAAGTCATGCTTATTAACAACAATAAGCATGTCGCCTTTATAATCTTTTAAAACATTTTCTACAATCCATTTATCTCCACGACCAGCAGAAGTAGAACCATCTACAACAAATAGGACTAAGTCAACATCTGGTATTGCACTTTTTGCTTCATCAACTAAACACTCACCTAATTTATCAATAGGTTTATGAATACCAGGCGTATCAACAAACACAATCTGTGCTTCATCTGTTGTTAAAATACCATTAATTCTTCTACGAGTTGTTTGTGCTTTATTCGTAGCAATAGCAATCTTTTGACCAATCAATCTATTTAAAATAGTAGATTTACCAACGTTAGGTCTACCTATTATTGCTACATATCCAAACTTATAATGCTTCATCTTCTTCTACAATCTCGTCTTCATCTTCTTTATCAATAAATGGTGTATCTTTTTTCATAATAACTCTTGAAATTCTAATACCGTCAAGTTCAATTACTTCAAAAGACAAATTTCTATCTTCCACTTTATCGCCAACTTCTGGTTCTCTACCAATTAAGCCAAAAACATAGCCACCTAAAGTTTGGAAGTCTTCATTAGGTATATCTAAGTCAAAGCGTTCATTAATATCCTCAATATCCATTTGAGATGAAACATTTAAAGTATTATCATCAATCTTAATTAATTCTGGTGTTGGAGCTTCATCAAACTCATCATAAATTTCACCAAATACTTCTTCTATAATATCTTCTAAAGTAACAATACCTGCGATACCACCGTGTTCATCAACCACAGCAGCTATTTGATTTTTAGTTGAGGTAAAATCACTTAGTAAATCACTAATGAATTTATTTTCTGGGATAATCATTATTTCACGAGCAAGTGATTTGATTTCAAATCCTTCTTGTTCATTCAATTTATCTCTTAATGCTCTTAGTGCATCTTTAGCATTGATAACACCGATAACATTATCAACAGTATCTTCATAAATAGGAATACGTGTATGACCTTTTTCAATAATTAAATCAATTAAAGTATCTAAGTTATCTTCAGCATCAATAAACACAACTTTTGGTCGTGGAACCATAATTTCTTTTACAACAGTTTGTGAGAATGAATAGAAGTTAGATAGCATATCAGCTTCTTTATCATCAAATACTTCTATCTTTTCACCTTCTTCAATTAGTTTATCAAATTTATTTTCCCAATTTTCTTCTGCATCATTAGAATCAATTTCAACAGATACGTGAGAAATATTACTAAAATGTTCTCTAATTTTTCTTTCAACCATTTCTGTAATATCATCAGCTTCTTTAACTTGAATTTCTGGGTCTACTTCAATTTTTATATTAACAATCAAACCAGAAGTACCCATATTCATAGTTTTTAATTCTTTAACACAGCTTACACAGTGTAAGTTTTCAGCAATTTGTTTTATTACTTCTTCAACTTGAGGTTCTGCTGATAAACCAGTTAAGAGGTTTACATTGTTTTTTAACATATATAAAGCCAAAAATAAAAGCATTAAAGCGATTACACCAGATGCTAAACCGTCTGGAATATGTGCTAATTCAATAGGTAAAAAGAATTTAGAAATCGTTACAGCAATAAGGGCTACAACAACACCAGTTAAAGCAACAACATCTTCATACCAAACATATTTTGTTGTTGGTGTATTTATTTTATGAACATATTTCATTGATTTTATAAAATCAACAATTGGATTTATATGTTTAACTTTTGACTCATCCAGAACAGCATTAACTGCACTATGTACAGCCCAAGACTCAAAACAAATACTTGCAATCAAAATAATAGCCATAATAATATAGTTGTTTAACATTTCTTGAAGTTCTAACGGATTATTATGGAAAATCTTATTATAAGCACTTAACAAAGATACCGCAGAACCAAAAAACATTAATATACAAGCGATAATAGTCCAAATGTTAGTTTCTAGTCCGTGACCAAATGGGTGTACACCGTCAGCAGGTCTTGAACCACGTTTTAAACCAACCATTAAACAAATGCTATTAAATGAATCCACAGCAGAGTGAATTGCTTCTGCAAACATCGCAGATGACTTAGTAAAATACCAAGACACCAACTTTATTAATGTAATAAATAAATTTGCAAGAAAAGCTCGAACAACTGCTCTAAATTTTAAACTATTACTATTTTCTTTTGAATGAACATTAACTTCTAAAGTTTTCTGCTCTGCTAAACTATCTGATGTCATTTTTTCCCTTATTTGTTAAGTCTTAACAGCTACAATTATAGAATAAAGCAGAGAAAAAGTCTATTGATACACAATTAACAAGTGTAGCAAAAAATAATTTGTCCGAACTTTTGAACTAATATAAAATGGAGGTTTTATATGCGTGTTAACAATAGCCCTAGTTTTAAAGCACAATTTAAAATATCAGAACAAACTGATATGTCATTTTCGTACAAAGCATTAAAAAAAGCATTAACAAAACCAGCTCAAGGTGGTAAAGATTTGTTGGATTTTATGGCATATATATATTCTGATGAGGGTAAAGCTCAACTTAATAAACTTCCTAAGGAGGATACAGTTGAATTATTATTATTTGAAGAAGATTATGATGATGAAGCTATGCTTTATCCATATTTTTATTATGCTTCAGAATCTATGCCGTTAGATAAAAGGGTTGACTTTGAATGTCAACATTTAGAAGGTCACTATTCTAAAACAAAAGACTTGAAAGAAATTTTTATTGAATGGACTAATAATATTGTTGATTATCTAAACCAAAAATAAAATAACAAGAGAGAATATGATTAATACAAACATTAGTTTTAAAGCCAACTTTAAAATTGCAGGTGCTGAATATTACTCAATAGAAGAATGGCAAGAAGCAACAAAAAGAGCTCCTGCTAAAACTCAGTATTTATTGGATTTTATCTACTATATGAACTCTGAACAAGCAAAGCAAGTATTAAACAGACTTCCTAAAGAAGATACTATTGAGCTTCATATTTTAGAAGAAGATAAGGGTAATGTAAAAATCAAGCCATATTTTTTCTATCGTTCTAAAGATATGCAAAGTAAAACGAGAGAAAAAATGGAAGAGCGTGGAATTGAAGGTACTTGGGTTGAAGCACGAAATCTAAAATCACGTTTTAGAACTTGGTCTGAACAAATAAATTATTTTTTACAGATAGAAAATATGAATAAAAAGTAATTTTAATAGCAAAAATTTTTTTGTTCGATTTTTTTATCAACCACAAACATTTTCAAGAGAGTAAGGAATGGATTCATATGAGAATAACACCAATCAGCTTTGGCAAATCAGTGAGAGTAAATGGTTCAAAAGAACAAGCTTATGATATAGCCCGTTTAGTAAATGAAAAGAAAGTTTCAAAAGCAGAAAGAACAGCACAAAAAGAAGCAAAAAGAATTTTTACAGATGCAGAAAAGGGTAAAGTACAAGTTGCAACATATATAACACCATATAATGAAGAAGAAGTTTACTTAGTTAGTGGTGATGAAAGTAACAAATTAAATAGATTAAATGAACAAGTTGCTACTGGTATAATTCAAGCTGGTGATTCACTTGGTGATAGCAATAGGTTTAACATATCTGTCAGAAGACAAATGAACCATCATAATCAAAAAGTTAGAGATTTATTGTTGAAATCTGCAACTAATTATGATATCAGTGCAACTTACGATAAATCCAAAACAAGAGTTAAATCCGTTGATAGAAAATATGATAGTGTGTATGCGGTAGCTGGTACTAGTGAACAATTAGACAAATTAGAAGCTATTATTTCTAAAACAAAAGGTAAAGCAATTATTTTAGATGCTACTGATTTATATACACAAGGAAAAACTACAGGATTATGTGCAAATGCAGCGGCTGAAGGAAAAGAGATTTCTTTTGTAGTTACAGGGAAAGAAGCTTGTAACAATGTTTCATTTATGCAATTTGGATGGACTTCAATACAAGGTATTAGTAGAAGAATCCAAAGATTTATAGATTTAAGAAATACAGAAGAACAAGTAAAAACAATTCAAGAAGCTATAGAATATGATTACACGAGGGGGAAAAAATAATGAACATATCACCAGTAAGCTTTGGAAAAACTGTTCGTGTACGAGGAAAATTTGAAGATGCCTTAAAAATTGCAAATGCTGCAAATGGTTATTCTGGTAATGAAAAATTCAAAAAAGCTGTACAAAAAATATTTGATGACGTTCAAACAACTGGAAAACATTCAGATTTTCACGCACATGTTTTTGAAACAGATAAAGGTACTTGTTATGTTTTAACTGGCGAAGAATCTAAAAAAGCTTATGAAATAAGAGCTGCAGAACTAACTGAAGCTGAAACTCTAGCGAAAGGCAATGCTGACCTTTTCGACATAGAACTTGAAGCAGCAAGAAAAGAAATAGATGAAAAAATAACTCAATTAATTACAGAAACAAAATCTCCATTTGTCGTAAAAATTGTAAAAGATGCAAATGGCAAGGACAGATTACATAAAATAAACTTAAAAGGATAGAAAGACAAAAAATGAATATATTACCAGTAAGCTTTGGAAAAGTAGTAGAAGTTAGAGGAAAAACAAACTCAACTGCATATAATATCGCTTCTTTAGCAAATTCTCCAGTAGAAAATAAAACACACAAAGCAATACAAAAAGATGCAAAAGAACTTTTTGATGATGTTACCCCCAAAGGTAAAGTACGTGTATATGAAGCACCGAGTGGTGAACAATTTTTACTAAGTGGTAAAGATGCAGAAGTTGTAACTTTCGACGAAAGAGCTGCTGCAAGAAAAATCAGAAGAGAAGAAACTTCCCATAAACTAATAGACTTAGAATATATTAACGAAATTAAAGAACGTACAAACTTAGGAATAAAACAATATATTAAAACCCATATGGCACCATTTGCCATAACAATCGGTGAAGTGAAAGGTGAACACCGTATTCAATATGAAATTGAATAGCAATAATATCTCTTCCCATAAATATCATCACATATCATATAATAGAATACTGCCAAGATATAACCCTAATTTTGGCAGTAGCAACCTATTTATAAGTAGTAATCCACATACAGATAAAGCATTTGAAACTTCAAAAAAACTATTAAATGAAATGCAAAATAGAATACTTTCTGTTAGAGATATGGGGAAAATTAGTGGTGTTGAAACAAAAATTCTACCACCATTTTACTCTAGTGTATCTGCTTACACCTCTTTTAAACCAGATTTTCTTAATGGAACACTAAGTAGCCCAATTATAGTTACACCATTGTTAGAACGCCAAGATAAAATTGGTAAAACAATTTATATTATGTGCTTTGCCCACGAATTAACACACAAATATCAAATAGATAACAAAGAAGACCCACTCTCTCAAATGTTTAAAGATACAGTTGATGCTGGCTTTAAACTTAGAGAAATTGATAACGATTTTGAAAAATTTACTCGCTTTTATCAACAAAATGTAGAAGGTGAGTTAATGAAAATGACGATACACAAACTTTTAGGAAATGAAGGATTGGAAGAATATAGAGAAACTGGAGGAATGGTTTTCTCAGACACTATTATCAATGAAACTCAAATATCAAATGCTTTAGGATATAAAGATAAAGAAGATTTTATTTCTAATTTTGTAGAAGATAATGTTCCTTTTGACGGAATTGTTGAAACTATATGTACAAGAAATCCAATACTTGCAAGAAAATGTGTAGATTCGCCAACTCAAATAAAATCAAAAATTAAAACTATTCTGATTAAGTACTTTAGAAATTCAATGCAATCAGAAAAAGAAGCAAGATTAACTGAAACTAAAATTGCAAATTTGCAAAATTTTGATGATAAAGTTTCTAAGTGTACTCACCTGTATTATGCAATGGCAGAAGAAGCTTTTGAACATTATCTACAAAATTCTAAATAATATCTACTGGGTCAACATCGATAACTAATTTAATATCATCAGCTGCAGACGTGTTTTTGATAAATGTAGAAATTAGGTATTGACCTTTTTTGTTCATTTTATTTTTAAATACAATCTGATATCTATATTCTGAATTTATTTTAGGCATAATACACTTCATAGAACCTAAAACTTCAATATATTCTGTCACCTTTAATTTTTCAAGTTGAGCTTTTATTCTTTCTGCTATTTCGTTAGCACAAATTGCAGCTCGAGCTTCATCATTAGAAGATATAACTATTTTTATAATTTGGCAGAATGGAGGATAGTCAAACATCTCACGTCTATTAATTTCATTTTTATAAAAATCTAAATAGTTCTGTGCTTTAGCATTCTCAATCGCATAAAGTTCTGGATTATATGTTTGGAAAATAACTCTACCAGTATCCTCACCACGACCAGCACGACCAGCTACTTGCATTAATAATTGGAACCCTCTTTCACTTGAACGATAATCAGGAAGTGCGAAACTAATATCAGCATCAACAACACCAACTACGGTTACATTTTTATTGTCTAGACCTTTTGCTATTATTTGTGTTCCAATCAAAATATCTATTTCACCATTTTGAAAACGGTCTAAAATATCAATGTATTTTGTTTTAGAAGACAACGCATCAGAGTCTATTCTTTCAACTTTTGCATTAGGGAACAGTTTAGCTGTAATGTTTTCTATTCTTTGTGTCCCCATGCCAGTCATTTTTATTTCTGGAGAGCCACATTTAGGGCATAAATCTGGTACTTTTTTAGAAGTATCACACCAATGACATTTTATTGTTTTATCTTCTGAATGATAAATCATTGGGATATCACAATTTGGACATTTAATTGTTTCTCCACAGGTACGACATTGAACACTTGTATAGAAACCACGTCTATTAAGCAGAAGCATTACTTGTTTTTTGTCCTTTAGTGCAAGGTTTATTGCGTTTACCATTGTATTGGAAAATATACTACGTGATTCTCTATAAAATTCTTCACGCATATCAATAACAGTAACTTTAGCCAAATCAACATTGTTAAAACGATTTTCTAAAGTAATCAAACTATCCATTGATAAAGCTTTAAAATATGAACTAACATCTGGCGTTGCACTACCTTTAATTAAAGTTGCATTATTAATTTCACAAATTTTTTCAGCAACCAAACGTGCATCATATCTTGGGGCTGGTGATGTTTGTTTGTAGGTGTTTTCATGTTCTTCATCAATAATAACTAAACCAATATTGTTTAATGGTGCAAAAACGGCACTTCTTGCACCAACTATAATTCTAATTTTGTTATCACGTAATTTATTCCAAACATCAAATTTTTCACCTTCTGAAATACTACTATGCCAAATTGCAATTTCTTCTGGGTTAAATCTTCTAATCATCCTTAAAGTAAGTTGAGAAGCTAAAGCAATTTCTGGCGCTAAAAATAGAACATTTTTGCCTTCATCAAGCACTTTTTTCATTGCTTTGAAATAAATTTCAGTTTTACCACTACCAGTTATACCATTTAAAAGAATAGGTTTTGTTTGTTTCTCGTCCATTCTTTTTACAATATTTTCAAATACTTTTTGTTGTTCTTCAGAAAGTGGTGGAAATTCATCTTTTTCAATATTTTTAAATACAGACAATGGGTCACGATAAATAGGACGTTCATCAATTTCAACACATCCGTGTTCTTCTAGTCTAAGCATTGTTTGGCGTGTTGTTTTGACTTCTTTTTCAAATTCAATTAATTGTTTTTCACCATACTCTTCAAGTTTTTCTAATATTTTGAGTTGTTTAGAAGTAGCACCTTCTTTTGTTTTAAAAATAACAAATTTTTCCTTACGCTCTTTTTGCGTTTTACCAGAATTTTCCTTTAAAAAACGCATAGGAACTGCAGCTTGAATAACTGCATTTATATCGCAACAATAGTAGTTTGCGACCCAATCAAGCATTTTTAAATAATCAAGATTAAATACAGAACGTCTATCTATAATTTTAACAATTTCTTTTGCTTGAATACCTTCTTGAAGATAATTAGAAAATCCTGTAACAAAAGCAATTATATTCTGCTTTCTTCTACCAAAAGGAACTAAAACGGCTTGCCCAACTCTTATTTTGGGTTTGATATGCTCTGGGATAAGATACGAAAAAGTTCTTGTTCCCATTTTATTAACATCAACAATACACAAGGCATATTTATACGATATCCCCTGTGTATTATTATTTTCAATATTTTCTAATTTTTCGTCCATACTTCTTTATTGTAGCATCTATTTTATATATTGAGAAACAAATTTAGGAGTAAACTCTTTCCATACTTTAGAATTTGGATGCCAATCAGCAATATCTTCTTTCAATTTATATTCTTTGTCAAAATAAAAACCAACAACATCTTTTGTTCTCACTATTTGGATGTTTTCTTCTTGTTTTAACTCTTCCCATATTTCTGATTCCATAAATTGAGAAACAAACCAAATATCAAAAGCAGACCTATCATTTGGAAGTTTTTCATTATACAAAATCACAATAAACTTGGTATTTGGGAAAAATAATTTTAGCTGTTCATTTGCTCTCTTAATCGCATTTTTATAACTTTTCTCTATTTTATCTGTTTGGGGAAGTTCTTTTTTTATTAGATATAATTGAAAAGAAGAAAGCAACAGCCTAAACAATGGTGCCTTTAATAATTGCTTAATTATCTTCTCTTCCGAATTATCAAACAAAAATTCATAATGATTATAAAAAGAAGAAACAGACAAAAACCTATTTATGTGATCATACATATATGTATAAATAACATATTCTACATCATTCATTTCTGTTAAATGTTCTGGATGATTCTTTAAGTCATTTAATCCTCCAATAATATCCCCACCACACATTGCATAATTAAAAACATTATATTTAGTTAATGAAGATAGATATGATTGGAAAGTTTCTTCTTTTTTTAATCCATGTCCATAAGAGTATGAACATCCAAAAGTAACAATAGAATGATTGTTTGGATTTTTTATATATTTACGCCTATCTTCTCCACAAAAAATAGCGTATGATTCATTATTATTTTCTAATAACTTGCATACTCTTTGTTCAGTAGGATAACTTTCAATATTTACTGGCAAAGTAAAATAATCTGATAAATCATTTCTAAAAAAACGTAAAACTTCATTTATCTTTTCTTCTTTGACTAAATTATTTACAAAAAAATTCGCCAATATTATCAATAGCGACATAATGATAATATTAACGAATATAATACATATTATTTTTTTCATTACTATTCTTCTAATTCAGAAGCTAATTCTTGCATTGCTTCTTCAACTGCATCTTTTAAGGTCATTAAATTATCTGGTGATACAGTTACACCTTTCTTTGTAGGCAACCAATTAGCACCTTCATCAGTTGTGTAATAAATTCTTAAATCTAAATATTTTTTCTCTTTATAAGAATTAATACTAATTTGTAATTGTTCTGTTGAACTTCTTGGAATTGTTGCTAAAATTTTTGGTTCGTCTGCCATTTTTCTACCCCTTATATACCTAATGTTTTGCTATAATCTGGAATTTCAAAAGTTCTAGTATCTGCATCTTTATTTGTGAACTTTAAATATTCTTCCATAGATTTATCTTTAGCATTATTGTAATAATCTTTAGAAATTAGTGCAAGATATTCATTATTTAAATCACCAGAATAGTTACCTAATAATTTTGCAAATTTAGAAATATCTTCTTTATCACGACCAGCACCATACGCTTTTGTTTTAGCATCAGTACCAGAAGGGCGAATTTCAATAAATTTATCTGTAAATTGTAAGAAAGTTCCGTCTCCAACAAATTTGATATCTGTTAAATTATCAAAACTTAAAGTTGGGAATGTAGAACTCAAAATTGATTTTACATTATCTAGAGTGATTTTCCCTTCAAACTCAGCTAGTGCCATTGTTAAATAGAATAAATCATTCTTAGTTCTCAATGCTTCACCATCTTTTTTCGCTTGGGTCAATTTTACGATATCTGGTTCAGATTCATTGTAATATGCAATATCTTCTCTCATATCATATTTTGCAATGATGTTATTTGAAGTAAATATTTCATCTAAAGCTATTGATAAAGTTTTACCCTTTTGTTCTAATTTACCAGCTAAAGCTGATGCAACTATAATAGCTTCAGAAGCACTCTTTTCTCTCATTGCAATAGCGATTCTGCCATCTTTTGATTTAATAAGTTCTTCAGAACCGATAATCATACCACCAGATTCTTCACCACCAAAAATCATTCTAGGATTTTTACCTAAGTTTACGTCATAACCAAATACATCAGTTACAACTACATCTTTATCTGGATTGTTGATAATTTGCATTTCAACTTTTTTCATTATGTTTGCGATTTCTTTAAAACCAACTGGAACATTTACAACTTTTACACCGTTGTATTTTGCCCATTCATCCCAAGATTTAGCACTTGCTGTAGTTTTAATCATAAAGCGAGGATGATTGTTCCATTGACCAGACGCCTTTAATTGTTTTGCCCAGAAATCCATAATCAATAAGAATGATTGGTTTGCTGTATAAACACAAAGTATTCTGTCACCATCTAATTCTGCATAACAAATGCCCGTTTTATTTATGAATTCTAATGATTTTTTGTTTTCGATTTGGCAAACAGTTAAACGGTCGTGGTCTGGGTCAGTAATTAAAACAACTGTTCCTTCTGGATATTGTTTTAATTTTTCATCATATTTTAAAGTATCAATTACTGGGAAATATGCTGTTCCATCTTGTTTTTCGCATAAAACAGTTGCATCTACTGAATAATCATAAAAGCATTTGTTTCCTTTTGGGTCTATATCATATTTACCAATACCGTGGAAAAATGGGTCTTCTTTAACATTCATCCAAACAAATTTATCACTAATTTTAAAAGCTTCTAAAATTTTGCTTAGGGTATTATAAGCGCTACCACCAACATTTTCGATAATAACTTTATCTTTTAATCCATTGATTAATTCTAAATTTTCCTTATTTGCAACACCATTTTCTAAGTATTCTTTATATAAATCAATACCGTCATTGATAGTTTTCATAAAGTCTTCGTTAATCAATTTATCATCAGATTTTGCAATTCTAATTTCGTATTTGCCATTTTTTCTAACTTCTTCAAATACTTCTTTGATTTTATTTACAAATTCCATAGATTCTTCTGGTAAATATTGGCTACCTTGTGAATTTAAGTCTTTTGTAGCGTTTTTAACACTAATACCGTGGCTTGAAGTGATGTATTCTCCACCTAATAAATCTAGTTTAAAGCATAAGAAAGAAGCCATCCAAATAGGCATTGTCTTTCTTTGATATGTAGTTAAAGTTTCAATACCTTGAGCAGCTTGAACTCTTGCTATTAAATCTAAAAACTTGTCAGAATTATATCTGACTTCTCGTCCAGCTAATTTAATTAACTTTTTACCTTGATATTTTTCTTTAGCAACAAGTGCCTTTGCGTATGTTGCAAGCATAATCCCCATAACGTTAATTGGGAAACGAACATCATACGGGAATAAAATATTTTGTGGTCCACGAATACCAGCAGTTGAAACAGCCGCTTCTTTTTCGTAGTTTTTTAACCAGTTATCAAGGTTTAAACCTTCTGGATTTGTTGCTTCATCATAAGGTAAAAGATGTTCTCTTTTTAAAACAAAAACAAATTCATCTTTATTATCTATATCAACATATTTATTTTTTTTTATGTAATCTGGAGTATTTCTCTCTACACAATTGTATAATTCTTGTTCTAATGCTTGGCTTGTCATAATTATCTCCCTAGTCACGATAATCTATATCCATTTAATTGTACCACAAAGAGATATATGGAGTAATTAAAATTATCTTTGTTCTTTAAAGTTAGGGAACATGTTTAAAGTTCCATCCTCATTTCTCCAGTTATACCAACCAATTTTAGGTTGTTTTGAAATATCTTGAACAGAGGCGAGCATCCAATTACCTCTAATAACTGTAAAATTGATATGTCTAGGGTAAGTTAACTCTTCTAAAACTTGTGAAGAAGTATCTTCTTTTGCATACAAATTCTTTTTGCTTTTTGGTAAATCTGAAAACAATCTCACACCATATTTCTTGCCATATTCATAAAATAATTTTTTATATGTCATAAATGCGTTAGGGTTATCATTATAAACCCAACCAGTTTCGCCAGTATTTTGATCTAAAAACACGCAATACCAATTATTCCCTGGGTCTAAATCAACAGTCAATAATGCTACGTGATTGGTTGGAACATGTGCAACGTAAGAAACTTGTCTCATATCTAGTGTACTAACAATTGCAGACTGTTTAATATTATCGTAATTTACTTGGCGTTTTATCTTTGAATCCCAGTATGGATATTGATAGACGGTGTAACTATTAGGCATATTCAATACACCAATACCATAATGCTTTATGCTTTCAGAACTTCTCGGAAGAATATCAGCTTTAACCGGTAAAGCAAAAAGTGAAAAAATAAATATTATAGATAGCAAAAATATCTTTTTCATAACTTTATTATATCAGACTTTTATTAACTTTTACAAAATAATAATATTAGATGAAAACATGTTTTATTTTTTGTGCAAAAATAGTATTATAGACTTGAAGGAATGAATAAAATGTTGGATAAAAAAGTTAAATCGATAGTTCTTGCTGCTGGTAAAGGTACAAGAATGAAGTCAGAACTTCCAAAAGTGCTTCATTCCATTTTTAATAAGCCACTTTTAGCTTATGTTTTAGATGCAGTTAATAATACTGATTATGTTGATGAAAGTTTTGTAATAGTTGGTCACGAAGCTGAAAGAGTTGAAAGTTTTGTTAAGACTAATTATGAAAATGCAAAATGTGTTCTTCAATATCCTCAACTTGGTACTGGAGATGCCGTAAATAAAGCAACACCGTATTTAAAGGATTTTGATGGTTATGTAATTGTTGTTTGCGGTGATACACCATTGATTACATCTGAAACAATTAAAAATTTTGTAGAATTTCACGATAATAACCATGCAGACTTAACAGTAATGTCTGCTATTTTTGAAAATCCAAAAGGATTAGGCAGAATAATCCGAGATAAAAATAAAAAATTTATTGCTATTGTTGAAGAAAAAGATGCAACTCCAGAACAAAAAGCTGTTAAAGAAATTAATGCTGGTGTTTATTGTATTAACTGGAAAACAGTTTCTAATGCTTTTGGTTCACTTCAAAATAACAATGCACAATGTGAATACTATCTAACTGACATTGTTAAATGGGCAGTTGGTAAGAATTTGGTTGTTCAATCTTATATTTTAGATAACAATGAAGAAATTTTTGGTATTAATTCAAAAGTTCAACTTGCAGAAGCAACAAAGATTTTAAATAAAAAAACTGTTACCAAGTTAATGGAAGAAGGTGTTCAAATTGTTGACCCAGATACAACATTTATCTCTCCAGAAACAACTATTGGCGCAGATACTATAATTCTTCCAAATGTTTATATTACTGGCAAAAACACTATTGGTAAAAATTGTAAGATTGGTCCATTTGCACATATTAGAGATGGTGCAACAATCGGTAACAATGTTAGAATTGGAAACTTTGTTGAAGTTAAAAAATCTGTAATTAAAGATAATACAAATGTTTCGCACTTAAGTTATATTGGTGATGCAGAACTTGGTTCAAAAGTTAATATTGGCGCTGGTACAATTACAGCAAACTATAACCCAATAACAAAAGTAAAATCAAAAACTATAATTAAAGATGGTGCAAATACTGGTTCAAATTCTGTATTAGTTGCGCCAGTTACAATAGAAGAGCACGCTTCAGTTGCGGCTGGAAGTGTTATAACAAAGAACATTGAAGCTTATGCTTTAGCAATAACAAGAACCCCATTGAAAGTATTTTCTAATTGGGTTAAAGGCAAAATTGAACAACATTCAGGAGGCAATAAATAATGGAATTAGAATTAGCGTTTCCACAAGGTATTAAGTCTATTAATCCGACTCACGATATTAAGTTATTCGCTGGTCGTTCTAATATGAAATTAGCAGAAGAAATTGCTGAATACTTAGGAACAACAGTTGGACCAATGGTTGTAAAAAACTTTGCAGACGGTGAAGTTTACGTTCAAGTTCAAGAAAGTATCAGAGGCGATGATGTATTTATTGTTCAGCCGGTTTGTAACCCAGTAAACGAAAATTTAATGGAGCTATTAATCATTATTGACGCATTTAAACGTGCAAGTGCAAAATCAATTACAGCGGTAATTCCATATTATGGTTATGCAAGACAAGATAGAAAAACATCTGGCCGTGAAGCTATCACTGCAAAATTAGTGGCAGATTTATTAACAACAGCTGGTGCAGATAGAATTTTGGCTATGGATTTACATACAGGTCAAATTCAAGGTTTCTTTAATATCTTAGTTGACCATATCTATGCAACTTCTGTAATTGTTGATTATGTAAAACGCTTAGATATCCAAAAAGAAGATTTAGTTGTTGTATCTCCTGATATGGGTGGTGTAACTCGTTCTAGATACTTTGCAAAACAAATGAACTCTCCAATGGCAATCATTGATAAGAGAAGAAATAGACACAATGAAGCAGAAGCTGTTAATGTAATCGGTGATATCAAAGGCAAAACTTGTATTATGTTTGACGATATTATTGATACAGCTGGTACAATCTGTGGTGCTGCTAAATTATTAAAAGAAGAGGGTGCTAAAGATGTATATGTTTGCGCAACTCACCCAGTATTCTCTGGTCCAGCTTTAGAAAGATTAGAAAAAGCACCTATTAAAGAAGTTATTGTTACAAACACAATTCCATTGAACAAAAATTTCTTACCAGAAAAGATTACTCAATTAAGTGTAGCGCCATTATTAGGTGAAGCTATTTCTAGAATACACGACGGTGAATCAGTAAGCTCGTTGTTTGGTTTCGAAAAAGAATATGACCAATAAATTGACAAAAATTTATATAAAAAGAGGAGATTTCATCTCCTCTTTTTTTGATTGGTAATGAAATGAAAATAAACCACCAGCTATTTTTGTGCGTTCCCAGAATCTTTAGTAGAGTATAATATAAAATGTCATGCTGAGGAGCAAAGCGAGCTCAGTATCTAACCAACTTTAAGATTAAATATGATATTGGTAAGATGTTGAACAGATTGAAAAACTACGATTTATATCTTGTTTTTCAAATCTTTCAAGATGACAGAAAAAGGTTGTTCTTTAGAATTTGTGATAGCATATAGTGCAATAGACAGACTTTCAATAGCTCTTTAGAATAAAGCTGGTAACAGTGACTTGTAACCATAGAAAAAACTACCGGTTTAACCTGTAGTTTTT
>JAFTSM010000014.1 GCA_017467305.1 Candidatus Gastranaerophilales bacterium | reverse complement strand
TGAAATTTCCCGTTCACAAACTTTCTACTTCATATCGCAATTTATTCTAAATTGCTTTATTCCGCCCAGTTTGCTCACGTATACGTTTCACGTACAGAAAATTCCGCCACCCATTCGTATCATGCCCTTACGAGTCACTTGAAATCCATTTTTCTTGTACAGAATTTCGCTGTCTTGAAATTCTTTTCGCTCGTTGCTGTCACTCACTTCATTTCATTGTCGTTCGTTTCGCACTCGCTAACCAAGTTTTACTTGTACAGAATTTCGCTGTCTTGAAATTCTTTTCGCTCGTTGCTGTCACTCGCTTGCTATTGCAGTTGCTCGTTTCACTTCCTCGTTACCTAATTTTATTAGTCCGAAATTTCGCTACTAAAGTCTTGGCTCAAATCTTACATATATCATAAACTATATACATGAAAACGTAAAGTATTATTTGGCAAAATAAAAAACGATGAGAATTTTTTTCTCATCGTTTTCTACAACTTATTTTTTCCTACAGATTAATCACTTTTAAAATATCTTTTAAATCTGCTTTTGTTTTCTTAACTTCTGCAGCTGAATATTTAATAGCGCTATCTGGGTCTTTTAGTCCGTTACCAGTTAAAATACAAACTGATGTTGAATCTTCTTTTACAAGTCCCATTCTATGAGCTTTTATTAAACCAGCAACTGAAGCAGCACTACCAGGTTCTGCTAAAATACCTTCTGTTGAAGCCATTAATTTGTATGCTTCAATAATTTCTGCATCTGTCACACTATCAATTTTTCCATTTGATAAATCTCTTGCTCTTTCAGCTTGTTTCCAGCTTGCTGGGTTACCAATTCTGATTGCAGTTGCAATTGTTTCTGGTTTTAAAATTCTTTCACCACGTACAATAGCTGCAGCACCTTCTGCTTCATAACCCATCATTTTAGGTAAGTGAGTTGATTTTTTCAATGCAAAGAATTCTTCATAACCTTTGAAGTAAGCTGTAATGTTACCAGCGTTACCTACTGGAATAAAGTGATAATCTGGAGCATCACCCAATGCTTCAATGATTTCAAATGCACCAGTTTTTTGACCTTCAATTCTGTATGGGTTTACTGAGTTTACTAATGTGATTGGTGAGTTTTTAGAAATCTCAATTACCATTTCTAATGCTTCATCAAAGTTACCTTGAATTGCAATAATTTCTGCACCGTACATCATAGCTTGTGATAATTTACCAAGTGCAATATAACCGTCTGGAATTAAAACAAAAACTCTAACACCAGCTTTTGCACCATATGCAGCTGCAGCAGCTGAAGTGTTACCAGTAGAAGCACAAATAATAGCTTTAGAGCCGTCTTCAACAGCTTTTGTTACAGCCATTGTCATGCCTCTATCTTTAAAGCTACCAGTTGGGTTTGCACCTTCATATTTTAAATATACATTACCTTTTAAGCCAATTTTTTTAGCTAAGTTATCTGCTTTTATTAAAGGCGTATTACCTTCGTTTAAAGTAATTACAGGAGTTTTATCTGTAACTGGTAAGTATTCTCTATATTTATTAATTAAACCTTGATAATGATTTCTTTCCATAATTGCCTCCTAGTTCATTACTCTTAATAGGTTGTCTATTTTTTTAATACATTCTGATTTCAATAGTTCTTGAAGTGCATTTTGTACATCAGACTCTTTACTTCTTTCTGTGATAACAACAATCTCTGCTGTGTTATCATCTTTTGTGCCCTTTTGCATAATTGTTGAAATATTGATATTGTTTTTGCCACAAATAGTACCAATTACACCAATAGCACCAGGATTATTACTTGCATTTATTGCGATGTAGTATTCATTGAAGGTATCACCAATATCAATTTGGTCTGCTATTTCTGTGTGATTACAAATAGCTTGAGGTAATGGATGATTTGAAGCTTCAAGTTCCGAAGCTAAAACTAGTAAATCTCCAACAACAGAACTAGCTGTTGGTTCAGCCCCCGCACCAGCACCAGTGAATACTAGTTCACCAACTGGTTTACCTGTTAGCATAATAGAGTTTGTTGCATTTTTCACTTTTGCAAGCAAATGTTTTTTAGCAACTAACATTGGATGTACTCTTACGTCAACTTTGCCATCTTCGACAACTTGACCCAATGCAATTAATTTAATTGTATAGCCAAGTTCTTTTGCTGCTTTAATATCTTGAGCTGTAATTTTGGTAATACCTTCACGATAAATTTTATTAATATTAACTTTTTTATTGAAAGATATTGTGGATAAAATTGCAATTTTATAAGCAGTATCAAAACCTTCAACGTCACCAGTTGGGTCTGTTTCAGCATATCCTAATTCTTGTGCTTGTTTTAATGCTACATCGTAAGAAAGCTCTTTTTCGCCCATTTTTGTAAGGATGTAGTTTGTTGTTCCATTTAAAATAGCTGCAATTTTTGTGATTTTATTTGCACATAAAATTGTTTTGATAGGCATTATAATCGGAATACCACCAGCAACAGCAGCTTCATAAAGAATAATTACACCATTTTCTTTTGCTAGTCTAAATAACTCGCTACCTTCTTTTGCAAGAAGTTCTTTGTTTGCTGTTACAATATGCTTTTTGTTTTGAATAGCTGTTTTTAGAACATCATAGGTAGGGTTAACACCACCAGCAACCTCAATAACAACACCAATTTCTGGATTGTTAACAATTTCATATGGGTTGTCTGTTAATAATGTTTCATCAAAATTTTCAATATTTCTTTTCTTATTGATGTTTTTTACTGCGATTTTTTTAATTTCGATGTCTTTAAAGTCTTGTAATACGTTGTACACACCAGTGCCAACAGTCCCAAAACCGATAATTCCGACTTTTAGTGCTTTCATAATTTCTCCGCTAGTTCTTGTATAAGAGATATTAAACCACAATTAATGATAAAAAACATTAGAAAAAATAGACAAATGAAATATAGGTTAAGAAATGTAACAAAATCATCAAGTTGTGATTTTGAGCTTTTTAAATTGTTTTTATATACATGTAAACACATTGGTTGGATATTAGGAGAACAAAAATGGATAGCAGCAATTACACTTCATTATTTAATAGAAACTCAAGTGGATATACTGCTTTGTTTTCAACATCAAAAGGTGGAGAAACAGCTGGTAGCGTAGCATTTGGTCCTAATGGAACATCAATTGCATATGGTGGAGAAACAGCTGGTAGCGTAGCTAGTACATTCTCTGGTGGTTCATCAAGTTCTTGTGGTAGCAGCTGTGGTTCATTTACAGCTATTGGCTAATTAGTTTGTTTTTTTCCCAATTTTCGAAACTATCTTTTTATGAGGGCGGATAGTTCGAAGTTTAGATATAAAAAAAGAGATGTAGTAAATACATCTCTTTTCCTCGTTTTATTTATCTTGTTATTGTTGAGCTTTAACAGCTGAATAACAATCTTTACAATAAACTTCTTTTCCTTCGATTGGTTTAAAAGGAACTTTTGTTTGGCAACCACATTTTGAACAAGTTACTTCATAAAGTTTTTTTCTATTTTTTTGTCTTCTATTTTTTCTACATTCTGGACAACGTTTTGGTTTGTTAACTAGTCCTCTTGCAGCATAGAATTCTTGTTCACCAGCTGTAAACACAAATTCGCTTCCACAATCTTCGCAAATAAGCTTTTCGTCTTCGTACATCTTTGGATTCTCCTTAAATTTGGGTAATGCTTGTAAATAATTTGCGATAGGAATTAAAAGTTTAATTACTAATTTTACTTATCTACAGTTGTTATTGTATAATTGAACTTGTGTTTTAGCAAGGAGTATTTATAGAGATTTTTAGTTAAATTAATATTAAGTTATGTAAAAAAATCTGTTTTTATTTAAGTCATGTAGCAACAAACATAATTTAGGATATTTATATCAGCAGGTATGTATCTGTGAGGAAAGATGGTCTATTCAATAGGGGTTCAAAGCCAAAATATTAATCGTTATAAGTCGGTTTCCTTCGGTAAAAAAGAAGGGAAAGAGAAGAGCGTGTGTGAAAATCATGATGCTCTAATGTATGAAGAAAAGAAAAAAAGACCGATTTCAACTGCATTGAAAATCAATGGAGATAAACTTGTTAATGCGTTTACTACTTATCCTAAAAAAGGGTTAAAAGGTAGTAAAAATGCTAATTTTTATGAATATTTGACAATGGGAACAGTTCCATATCTAGCTGGTAGTGCCACTATGATAGCGGTATTTAACTTGGCTTCTAAATTCTTTGATACACCTGCTGCAAAAAATGCTTCAAAACTAGGTAAAAAAATGGGGCTTGGTGTTGCAATGTATGGTGTTGCAAAAACAGTTTCTAAAAAATTAGTTGAAACTCCAGTTAACCTAAAATATGGTATTGATGTTAATCTTCCTTACAAAAAAATAATTCACGAATTACCAGAAAAGGGTAATACAGATAATTTAGTTGCACATGAATACCACAAAGCCTATGAAAGTGTAGATTTCCCTCGTTGGGATTTATTCTATAATAATGAAAATTTTGGGCCAGATAGAAATAGCTACTTTGAAAAAGTTGGTAAAAAGATGGGCATTGATGTAGAAGACTTGGAGCATGCCGATCAAAAAGTAAAACCATTAATCAGAGAAAAAGTGGTTAAAACTAGATTATTTTCAACATTAAGCTCATATTTATGGGCTGCAACTGGTGTTGGTATTGCAATGCAATCTCCTTGGGAAAAGTTAGTACTTAATCCAAAAACAAGAATCAACAATGCAAAATTATTAAAAGAAGCTGGATTAAAGGCAGATAATTTTGTTGTAGACTTTGGTAAAAAGTTTGTAGAAAGTTGTAAACAATTTGTTAACAACCCAAGCAAACCTACTAAATATGCGGGTAGAGCACTGTTAGGAGCAGCTGTTGGCATGACCTTGTTAGGCAATTTTGCAACTCTTTTTGACTTTAATAAAGATAAGGGGTCAAAGGTTAATGCTTCATCTCCACTAATTGATGAAAGTAAAGAAAAGGTAGTATGTTAGGATGGCAAACGTTTTAAATTCAATTATCGCAAATCAACCTATAAAACCTGCTAAAAAACAGGAACAAAATGCTGCTTATGCTTTCACAAGTGAAGGTAAGATAAAGCCAATGAAAGATAAAGGAAGATTACTTCCTTCTAAAATTTTTGATACTCCTATTGATATTGCAAAAGATTTAAAGGGTGATATTGTTAGCCTTGGTAAAGCTGCTAAAGGTAAAGCTAACGACCATGAACTTGGCAGAATTAACGATTTGGCTATGAAGATTGGTAGTGTTGCTCTTGCTAGTTACTTATTTGTAAAAAATCCATTTAAGTTAAATAAAGCTATGGAATTTATTGGTGCTGGTACATTCTTTGCTGGCATGTCATTATGGCCTAAATTGACAATACAAGCTCCACTTAAAGCAAGAACTGGTGTGGATGTTCATCAAAAATATATCGATAGCCAAGGTCGTAAGAAAATGTTATTCCAAGACCCACAATATGTATTAACAGATTTATATTCTAAAGAAGATGTTGATAAAATGGGTAAAAAGCTTGGCGTGGCAGAAGATATTCCAGATAGGGATAACGTTATTAAACAAAGAGCTCAAAAAACTGCGCTTCAAGCTAATACGTTATGGATGATGACAGCTGGTCCTGCTTCTCCGTTAATTAGTGCTATTGCTTGTAATAGATTAGAACAACCAGTTAATACTTTAATAGAACAAACAAACCTACGTTCTTCTAAAGAAAAATTGAATAGCGTAATTAATCCTTCAGAAAAAACAGGAGTTATTAATAAGGTAAAAGGTTTCTTCTCAGATGCGGCACAAAAAGCTGATAATGCAGCATTTGAAAGATATTTAGCTAAAAATAAAGATAAAGTTGTAGATGAAGCAATGATAAAAGAATTATCAGCTAAGTTTGGAGCTAAAGCTGGTAGTGAAACTCTACAAAAAGGAATTACTGAAAAATTGTTATCATTAATTCCAAAACAAATACTTGGTGATGAAGCAATAAAAACAGCTTTAACTGGTCAAGTAGATGATGCTGTTATTGCTGCATTTACTGGATTAAAAGATAACAAGATTATGCAAGATGCGATAGCTGCTGGTGATGCAGATAAAATTGCACAAGTTTTAACAAATGCTTACAACAAATCACTAGTAGATAAAATGGATAAGGCAACAAGAGCCCAAACTAAAGATAAAATTGCGAAAGTAATAAAACAAGCTCAAGCAAAATCAAAACCAAATACTACTCTTGGAAGTATTGAAGGTTCTGTTAAAGCATTAAGAACATCTGTTTCTGGATATGCTTCAAATCACGCTAAACTGAACAAATTTATCTCTGCAAGAGTTGGTGATCAGCCAAACACATTTATTGCAAATCAATGGGATAGAGTTTGTAATTCATTCATAAAAGCTTTAGATTTGGATGCTAAAGAATTAGAAGCTTTATCAAAGGGCAAGTTTGATAAAATTGCATCTAAATTAGATGATATTGCTGCAGATGATGCTAAGTACGATAAATTAATCACAAAATTAATGAAATTAATTGGTGATTATGAAACTCAAACTGGTGCTAAATCATTCTCAAGCGCTGTTGCTGACGCTTCTGGTAAAATTTCTGCTGGTTCAAAAGACGCAATGAAGGCTGGTCTTGGCGAAGGTGCAGAAAAATTAATGAAAGATATTACAGTTGAAGTTACAGAACACGCAGCAAACAGAGCAGCTGGTGCTAGATCTTCATTCTATAGACTTGTTCAAACACTTGATGTATTTAGACGTGCTGTTCCAGCTAAAGATAATGTACCAAGTCAATTAGCACAACAATTAGAAGCAAGTTTAAGAGAAAATGCTCCAGATTTAGCTGATGATGCACTAAAGGCAACTGTTGATAAATTAGTTAAGATAAGCAAAAAGGTTATGTTATCTGCTGGTAGTACAGACTATGTAGAAAAACTAACTACACAAGGTTATGGTTTATCTACGGCTGAATATAAAGCAGTTATGAGCGCATTATTTGATGTTAATAACTCATCAATCAAAACAACTTTAGAAAAATCAATGAGTGCAGAACGTGCAGGCAAATTAGTTGGTGGTTTAAAAGCATATCAAGATGACTTTATGGAAAAAGTTGCTAACTGGGGTAATTACATGACTTCAGACTTGGGTAGACGTGTTGTTACTGGCGCAACATCTAGCCAAAATGCAAAAGAAAGAGCAAATTTAGTTGCAAAACCAGTTACTTCTTTATTAGAAGAAACAGCTAAAAAGAAATTTAATTCTAACAAATGGTTTAAAATATTCGGTATTTCGTTAGCAGTATTATCAGCTGTGACATTAGCTGCTGGTTTATTGCTTGGACGAAAAGGTGAGACAGAAAAACAAGTTGAAGCAGAAAGCAAAAAGATAAATGGCTAACTATATTGACAAATTCCTAAATATTGCACCTACAATGCCAGTTCAGAAAACAACTGAACCAACGGCTGTAATGAAACCTACAGCACCACAACCAAGCGTAATTCAACCGGTTGGTACAAATGTGCTTGAGAAGTTTTTACAAAGTCAAAGTTTAAGTGCTGCTGTTCAAGTTAGTCCTATAAATTCAGCTCAATCAACTTCTGGTTATAAAAATAATTTAAGAACAATGTTCCAAAATAACGAAGCAACTATTATGGGGGTAATCATTAGAACTCTAGGTTGTAAGGATAAAGTTGGAAATCAATTAATTAGAGAAGGCGATGAAAAGGGTACTTTCCTAAATGCTGTTGATAGATTAGATGAATTAAAAGATTTAGGTATCAATACACTTCACGTACTGCCAATTCACCCACCAGGAAAACAAAACGCATTTGGTACAGCGGGTTCTGTATATGCACCAGCTGATTTATTGAAGGTTGACCCAGAAATTTGTGACCCAAATGACCCAAGAACACCAGATGAACAATTTAAATATTTTACTGATGAATGTCACAAAAGAGGCATTAAGGTAATGTTGGATTTACCAAGTTGTGCTTCTTATGACTTGTTCCTTGCTAGACCAGATTTAATGGCGTTTGAAAAGGACGGCACTCCAAAAACTCCAGGTGGTTGGAACGATATTAGAATGTTTACTCCTTGGAAAGATGAATCTAAACGCGAATTAAATAAACCTTTATTAGATTATCACGTTGCTTTTGTTAATAAATGTATTGATGATTGGGGTGTTGACGGTGTAAGAAGTGACGTAGCTAGAACAAAACCAACTGAATTCTGGCACTATTTAACTGACTACTCACGCAAAAAAGACCCAGAATTTGCATGGTTAGCAGAAAGCTATACTTATGAAGATGCTTCTCCACAATTAAATATGAACTATGATAGACCTCAAGACTCTTTAAGAGCTGGTTTTGATAGCTATTATGGTCAATATCATATTTTCCACGAGTGGACTAAAGCACAAGATTTACACAACTACGTTAAAGAAAATATAAACATGTCACATGAATTAGATAAAGGAAAATCTTTAATCGGTTCATTTGGTACTCATGATGATATTTCTATTATGAACCATGGTGGTGTTACATTTACAAACCTTGTTTCTGGTATTCAAGCAACATTGCCAATGTTAAACCCATATTACTTTGACGGTTATCAATCTGGTGATGAATATATTTATGACTTTGAAGGAACTACAGATAATCAAACAACTACTGACTCAACAGAATGTACTGTTCACCACGGTAGACCTGATATCTTTAACTTCTCAAGACCTTTAATTGGTGAACATCCAGAATGTGGTGACTTTATGAAAAATACTCTTCAAGTTAGAAGCAACCCTCAATACAAAGATATTTTGACTAAAGGTTCATATATTCCATTGAATGTTGATAAAGATGAAAATAATCAAATCATTGCATTTGCACGTCATCTAAATGGAAGAACTCTTTTAGTTGTTGCAAATAGAGACGTAAACTCAAGACAAGACGGTATTGTTAATATTCCTGGACTAAAAGAAGGTCAAAAATTAACAAACTTATTCAAATCATATGGTGAAAGCTCAACTCTTCAAGCAACTGACGGTAAGTTAAATGTAGATTTAGGTACTGGACGTATTCACTTGTTTGAAATTGACACACCAAATATTGAAAAATCTGGTTTGGAAGTTTTAAAACAAAATTTATAATAGGTATATAAAATGAATGTTTCCTTTTCCCCTGTAAATTATAACCGTAATTATACGTTTAAAGCGGCAAATACTTCTAAAAGTGAAGTATCGGTTGCTCCTACAAAACGAGAAGTTATGGATGCAAAGACAAGAAAATCTATTTCTGAGTGTTTCTGTGTAGTACTAGGTGTTGTTGGATTATATATGTATGGCAAAGTAAGCGGAAAAAAATTCCTTAATATGCTTCAAGCCAAGAAGAAAAGTGAACAAGCAAAGGCTGCAAAAGAGTTAATCGAGCCGATTCTACCAACAAAAAAGACCATTGATGATTGTAGAAGATTAAAATATCAATCTAAGCTTTAATTGACTATTTCAACTCCAGAGCTTGTTCCTAACCTAGATGCACCTGCTTCAATAAGTGCAATTGCTTGCTCTTTTGTTTTTATTCCGCCAGAAGCTTTTATTTTTACACTTGAACCTTTTAGTGTTTCGTGCATTAGCTTTATATCTTCAACCTTTGCACCAACTCCATTTTTAACAAATCCTGTTGATGTTTTAGCAAAATCAGCACCAGCTTTAACTATAATTTCACAAGCTTTTACTATTTCTTCTTTAGTTAAAAGGTCTGTTTCTATAATTACTTTTAGAGGTTTCTCTTTGCAAGCTTTTTTTACTATTTCAATATCTTTTTGAGCAAATTCATAGTCTTTATCTTTTATAGCTTGAACATTAATAACCATATCAATTTCATCTGCGCCAAGTTCAATTGCTTTTTCTGTTTCAAAAGCTTTTGCTTCACTTAAACAAGCACCTAGAGGGAAACCTACAACTGTAACTATTTTTACATCTGTATTTTTTAAGTATTCTTTTGCAAATGCTATGTTTCCACTATTTACACAAACACCTTTAAAATTATGTGTTTTAGCTTCATTTAAAAGTTTTACTAACATTTCCTTTGTTGCATCTTGTTTAAGCAATGTGTGTTCAATATATTTAGCTAAATCCATAATTTACCTTATACTTTCTAACATTTGTGTAGTTTTAAATTTCTTTGGTGAATAATATTCAATATAATTTTTTAAAAGATTTATACAAGTATCACAAATTTTTTCTGTTACTAAATCATCATAGCGAGTGTGAGTTGTAAAATCTTCTTCCAAAAGAGTGTTTAAAAATTCTCTAATTTTGTTTGGTATTTTAACTTTTTTGCATACATTCTCGGCACAATCTTTGCAAAGGATACCACCTTGTTCTATGGAAAAATAAATTTCTTCTGAATTAGGTTCTTTTACACATTTTACACAGTCTTTAAGCTCTAATGAGTAACCAGCTATATCCATAATTTTTAATTGAAAACGAAGAACACACAGCATAGTTTGTTCTTTGGTTTTTGAAGCTGAAATTTGTTCTAAAAATGTGTAGAAAAGATTGTAAATTTCTTCTGAATTAGGGTCATTTTCAATTCCAAAGTTAGAAACAATTTCACAACAGTACATTGCATAGAAGAGCTTATTCATATCACTTCTAAGATTAAAGAAAGTATTTAAAGCTTCTGCCTGGCAAATGGTATCAAGGGTTTTACCTTTGTTTAGCATCATTTTGTTTGCAACAAGCAAATCCATTCTGCCACCAAGTTTGCTAGATGTTTTTTTTATACCTTTTGCAACACCTTTTATTAATCCTTTTTCTTTAGAATACATAACGATTATCTTATCAGCCTCGCTAATATTGTAGGATTTTAGATTAATAACGTTTGTTGTAAATTGTTCTTTCATCTGCAATTACAGACCTTCACTACCAGTATAAACACCTCTCATGTAGTGCATTAATTCATTTGGTGCATCTGAATGTTCAAGTGCTATTTCTTTTGTGATGTAGCCAGATTTATAAAGGTTGTGTAATGACATGTTGAAAGTAATCATATCATTGTATGAGCCATTTTTAACAAGCTTGTAAATTTCTTCTAGTTCATCTTTTAGAATAAAGTCTTTAATAGTTGGTGTAGAAACAAGAAGTTCAACAGCTGGAATTCTACCTTTGCCATTAGCTCTTGGTAATAATTTTTGAGAAATTGAACCTCTATAAACTTCTGCAAATTGGCTTCTTACAGCTGCTCTTTCTGATGGTGGGAAGAAGCTTAATATACGGTTGATTGTTTGAATTGCATTAAATGTGTGAAGGGTTGCAACTACTAAGTGACCAGTTTCAGCTGCGTGAAGAGCACTTTCAACTGTTTCCATGTCTCTAATTTCACCGATTAAAATTACATCTGGGTCTTGTCTTAGGGCAAATTTTAGACCGTCTAAGAAAGAACCAGTATCAATACCAATTTGACGTTGAGTAAAAATAGATTTTTTACTTCTGTAAATATATTCAATAGGGTCTTCTACTGTTACAATATGCTTCTTTTGATTAGTGTTAATGTTTTCTAAAATTGAAGCAATAGTTGTAGATTTACCGCAACCAGTCGCTCCAGTAATTAAAACAATACCGTTTTCAAAACTTGCAAATTTTTCAACTGTTGGAGGTAATCCTAATTGTTCTCTAGTTGGAATATCGTATGGAATAAGACGAACTGTCATTGCGTGGTAACCAAAAGACATTGCAAGGTTAACTCTAAAACGAGATACACCGTCTATTTCGTAAGGGAAGTCTGAGTCATAAGAACGGAAAATTCTATCTCTCATTGATACTGGTGCCATTGTATCAATAGCTTGTATCATATCTTCTTCTGTAACTGGTGCTAATTTAGATTTAATAATTTTGCCATCTATACGAAAAGAAGGTACTTCTCCCACAATAAAGTGTAAGTCAGATGCACCAAGCTCTTGCGCCTTTTTTAATAGCGAGTCTATTGTATAATCGTTCATCTTTTTTCTCCGTAATGTATCTTTTATACAATAGTATATTACTTTTTTGGGATTTAGAAAATATTCAAATATTTTTTAATATTATGTAATGTTTTTGACTATTATGTTTATTTGTTGTGTAATTAATTGTGAGTAGATATGGGTATTATCAAAATAAATGTACATAAAAGAATTACAAGTCGATAACTTTAAATCGTTTGCTAATGATATGACTATCCCGTTTTTAAAGGGATTTACTACAATATCTGGACCTAATGGTTCTGGTAAAAGTAACATTATTGATAGTATTTTGTTTGCGCTTGGGCTTGCAAGTGTTAGAAACCTGCGTATGGAGCAGTTATCAGACTTTATTTCTACTCATACAAAAAAGAATGAAGCTTATGTAAAAGTAGTTTTCGAACCCGAAAATGATGAAGAAGAACAACTTAGTGTTGCAAGAAAAATCAGGAAATCTTCTTCTGGTTTTAATAGTGTTTATTACCTAAACGACCAAGTATCTACTCTAACAGAAATTCACACTAAGCTTGAAAAATACCGTATTACTCCAAACAGCTACAACGTTGTAATGCAAAATGACGTTATGAGTATTACAAATTGCTCTACTGTTGAAAGAAGAAAAATTGTTGATGAAATTGCTGGTATTGCAGACTTTAATAGAAGAATTGAGAAGGCTCAAGAAGAACTTTTAACGGTTGAAGAAAGGGTTGAAAATGCTACTCTTATCTTGACTGAAATCGAATCATCTATTGAACGTTTAGCCGAAGAAAAAGAAACTGCATTAAAATATCAAAAGTTAAAAACTGAAAAATTCCAACTTGAAAGCCAAATCACAACAGTTAAATATTTTGATACTAAAAGAAACCTAGAACTTGCTCACCAAAATATTTTAGAGTTCAACAAAAAGAAAAAAGAAGAAGAGGGCAACCTTAAAAAGTTAGAAAATACTCTTTTAGAAATAAAGAAAAGATACAATGAAATCTCTGAACTTGTTAAAAATAACGGTGAAGCAGAACAAATTGAAACCAAAAAGCAATTAGAAGAGTTAAAAGGTCAAATTTCACGCAAAAATTTGGCTATTAGTGCTACAGAAAAAACAATTCACGATAACTTAAAAACCATTGAAAACTCAAAAAACGGTATCGAAAACCATAAAGAAAAAATTCAAGAAATCACAGCAAAAATAGAAGAAAAGAAAGCTGAAATTGAAAAAATTGAAGCTAATATCAAAATTCAAGAAGCTGAATTAACAAAAATTTTAGAAGAAGTTTCTGGCTTAAACAAGAATGCTGATAAACAGCTTGAAGAAAGAAACAACTTAAAGAAAGAGCTTGAAAAGTTAAAAGAACAAGAATGGGATATTAAATCAGATTCTATTCCACTTGAAACAGAATTAGCTACAACAAAGAAAGATGTTGAAAATGCTAAAAAATCTTTAGCGGAATTAAATAACTTTAAAGCTAATTTTAAAGACAATCAAGACAAATTAAAACTTCAAGTTGAAGAATTAACAAAAGAACAAAACGATTATAAATTAGCTCAAGAAAATGTAATGTACAATTTGGACAAAAACAAAAATGAAATGTCCGATTTAATGTACGATATTCAAGCTGCTCAAAGAAAAATGCTCACTTTAGAAGCACAAAAAAATGCTTATGAAGAAATGAATTTGGGTCGTGCTATTGATTCAATTTTAAAAGCAAAAATCCGTGGTGTGCACGCTCCATTATTGCAACTAGGTAGTGTTGATAAAGAATATTCAACTGCCTTAGAAGTTGCAATGGGTGGAAGAATGAAAAATATTGTTGTTGATGATGTTGATGTTGCTCGTACTTGTATTGATTACTTAAAATCAGCAAGAGCTGGTAGTGCTACCTTCTTACCACTAGATAAAATGAAACCAGCACCAACAAGCTTAAAACTTCCAAAAGAAAAAGGTGTTATAGATTACGCAATCAACCTTGTTGATTTTGATGATAAATATTTAGATGCCTTCTTCTATGCTTTAGGTGATACTTTAATCGTAGAAGATTATGATTGTGCAAAAAGATTAATTGGTAAATTCCGTTTAGTTACATTAGATGGTAGCTTATTTGAAAAATCTGGTGCTATTACTGGTGGTGATAGACGTGATACTGGTTTGAAATTTAGTCAAAACCAAGATGAAGAATTAACAAAATATAAAAAACGTTTTGAAGAACTTCAAAAACAATACCAAACACTTGATGCTACAAGAAAAGAACTTGAAGCTAAACAAGAAAAAATTAGAACAAATTATTCAAACACAATGACTGCATTAAATGGTGCAAAAATTGAGTTGAATAACTTAAACAACAATGCTCAAAATAACGAACAACGAATTGAAGAATACAACAAAATAATCAAAGAAAATGAACCAAAAATTCAAGCAATCGAAAAGAAACTTGAAAAATATGAAGAAAAGCTGGTTGATTTAAATGATAAAATGCTTACTCTTCAAGATAAAATTACAGAAATTGAAAGCAAAATGACTGAGGGCGAACTTAAAAAGCTTAAAGAAATGACTGCTGCCATTGAAAATCAAATCAAAGAATATCAAACAAAAATATTAAGAATTAACAATGAAATTAATGATGCAAATAGAAACATTGATTTTAACAACGATTTAATTAGAAATAAAGAAGAGCAAATTCAAAAACTTATTAAAGATAACGAAATTGCTGCTGTCGATAAAGAAAAATATGCAGAAGAAATTAAAGCTATTGAAGTTAAAGCAACTGAACTTGAAGAAAAAATTAAAACTTTAGGTGAAAAGTTAGTTCAACTTCAACAACAAAGAGATTTAGTTCAAGAAGAACTTCTTTCTGCTGAAACAAATAAAAATAAAGTAATCAATGAAATTGAAAGAATTGGTGAACAAGTTGAAGCCTTTAAAGCAAGAAGAAGAGAATTAGAACCTCAACTAGAAGAAATTAGAGAAGAACTTAAAGCAAATGAAGTTGATATCAATTTGTTAGTTCCAACTGAAATTTCTACAGAAGAAATAACTGCGAAAATCCAACGTTTACAAAAGCGTATGGAGGATATGGAGCCAGTTAATATGCTTGCTATTCAAACTTATGATGAAGTAAAAGCTCGTCAAGAAGAAAAACAAGCACAAATTGCTACATTGACAAATGAACGTAAGCAAATTTTAGAAAAAATGAGTGGATATGAACAAATCAAAAAAGAAACGTTCATGCAAACTTATAACAACATCAATGATAATTTCGTTGAAATTTTCGGCAAATTATCAGAGGGTGAAGGTAAATTAATCCTTGAAAATCCAGAAAATCCATTTGAAGGTGGTTTGACTATTCAAGCACAATTAAGAGATAAACAAAAACAAAAACTAGGCGCATTATCAGGCGGTGAAAAGACCCTTACTGCACTATCCTTTGTATTTGCTATACAAAAATATTTACCAGCACCATTCTACGCACTTGATGAAGTTGACGCTAACTTAGACGGTATTAACGTTGAAAAATTAGCAGAAATGATTCAAGAACAAGCAAAAAATACGCAATTTGTAGTAGTTAGTCACCGTAAACCTATGATAGAATCAGCTAATAGGACAATAGGTGTTACTCAAAAAGAAAAGGGAAAAACCAGAGTTACTGGTGTAAAACTTAGGGACTGATAAATGTTAAATCCAAAGGAAACAGACAATTTTTATATGCAAACAACTCCTGAATCTTTAAGTAAAGATTTGGGTTTCAATCCAGATTCAATATTAGATACTCCTTCTGAAGAACTTGACGGTATTGAAGTTTTAGTTCAAATGGCAAAACAAGGTAAAATTGACCCTTGGAATATTGATATTGCTGATATTGCTGATAAATATATGCTTCATATTGCAGAAAGCAAATCTAATAATTTAAGAGTTACTGGTAGAGCATTATTTTTCTTAGCTGTTCTTTTAAAACTAAAATCTAATATCTTAGTTGGTTTAGATACAACAGAATTTATGCCACCACCTATTATTGACGGAATGGATATTGCTGGTGGAGACGGTGAAGATACTCCTCCAGATTGGGATGCTTATTATTATCCAGATAATGTTATTCCTTTGGAAGATATTATTCAAAGAAGAACAAGTGTTAAATTAAATAGAAATAGAATTGTAACCTTAAAAGACTTAATTAGACAGTTAGAATTCTATGAGCAATTAGACAAAAAACAACAAATTCAAAGCAGATTAGAACGTGCTCAAAGAAGACACGTGAGAAGCTATAAAAATATGTCTGCTGATGATATTATCAATATGGCTCACGAAGAATATATTGAAAGCAGTATTAAAATTCTTCATGAAAACTTAGTAAAAATCTTTGAAAAAGAAGAAAAGGTTGAGCTAAATACACTAACTTTATTGGGCTTAGATAAAATTTCAGCATATATGGCATTGTTATTTTTAACAGTAGATAGTGAATTTGATTTAGAGCAAGAAGAATTTTATTCAGACTTATATGTTGTAAAAAAAGTACCGATTACACAAGAAGAAGAAATGACGGCATAAGGCAGGTAGTATGGATTTAAAAGCAAGAATAGAAGCTGTATTATTTGTAACTGGTCGTGCTGTTAGCTTAAAAGAAATAGCAGAAATTTTAGAAACAGATGAACAAGAAGTTGAAGATGCAATGTTATCTTTAATTATTGATTATTCTTCTCGTGATGGTGCTTTAGAAATTGATGATGAAAATGGTTATATTATTCAAGTAAAAGATGAATATATGGATATAGTTGAAAAACTATGTCCTATTGATATTTCTAATGCAGTATTAAAAACCTTATTAGTTATTGCATTAAAGCAACCTATAAGACAATCTTTATTAAAAGATTTAAGAGGTTCAACAGCTTATGACCATGTAGCAGAGCTTGTTGAAAAAGGTATGATAAGCAGAAAGAAGGACTCTAATGGTCGTTCTTATAACTTAAAAACAACACCTAAATTTGCAGAATATTTCAAAATAAAAGGTAATTTTGAAATGTTATCAAAGTTAGAAATGGATAAATTAGCAGAAGTATTGGAATTAAATAAATAATAAAATATAAGGAGCATATACTATGAGTAGAAAAGAAGAAAATACTCAAAGATCAAAAGAGATGAAGATATCGTTTGTTATCTTTGCGATAGTTTTACTATTGATACTTGGTGTTTACTACTATTTCAAAAAAATGCTTCCAGAGGTAATGTTTAACCAAGGTAAAAAATACTATGAGGTTGGTCAATATGAGAAAGCGTTAAAATCATTTACAAGTGTAGCTAACGCAAGACCAAATGACTCAGAACCAGTATATTATCAAGCATTAACTCTTTCTAAAATGCCACCAACATACGCAAATCAAAAATTATTGTATGAAATTTCTCAACTTGAAGACTGTGAACAAGCTAGTGATTTAGCTGATAATATTTTGAAAAATATGAGGGAACAGTTATTAAAGCAAGTTGGTCCTAACTATATTGATAACGTTCTATATGAAGATAGATTAATAAGGTGGAATAATTCACAACCAATTACTTTTTCTATTTTTTCAGACGGAACTGTATCAACAGATAGTATAGTTGCAGTTAAAAAAGCATTTCAAGCTTGGCAAACAGCAACAAATGGTACTGTTAAATTTAAAGAACAAACAGAAAATAAACGTGCAAATATTTGTGTTAATTTTACAGAAAATGTTGTTGGCAAAGGCATATATAAGCCAGAACTTGCTGGCAAAACAACTCCTACTATTCAAGGTAATACTTTGAAAAGAATGGATGTTAACATTCGCAGATTTAGCGAAAAAGGCAGAACTTATACAAAAGAGCAAATTTATTCTTTAGCATTGCACGAAATAGGTCACGCACTGGGTTTAAGTGGTCATAGTGCTGATAGTAGAGATGTAATGCACCATACAGGTGATATGGTTACACCAGAAACCAGAGTTAAACAAATTTCTGATAGAGATATAAATACATTAAATTTATTGTACAAAATGGTTCCAAATGTAATAGATACTCCATTGCCAGAATCAGCATATGCTAATTTGTTGTATCATGATATTTTAACAATGTATCCTAGTACAAACTATGAAGCTGAAATTAATAGATTAATGAAAGAGCTTGAAAAAGATAGAAAAAATATCATTGTTTGGGTTGATTTAGCTATTAATTATGCGTATAAGAAGCAATATGCTCGTTCAAATCATATTTTAGAGAATGCCCTTCCATTAGTAGATACTGATGTTCAAAATCAACATGTAGTTCTATATAACATGGCTGTTAACTACTATAAATTGAAGGATTATGAAACATCTGAAAGATACTTGGTAATGGCTAAATCTTTTGGTGATGACTTTGAAACACAGTTATTAGAAACATTTTTAGATGTGAAATTAAATAGAGTTAATATTGCAAAGGATAAATTAGTTCTCATGTCTAAACAATATCCAGAAAATATTGAGATTGCATTAAAATTAGCAGAAATTTATTATAAGGAAAAAGATACAAAAGAAGTTAAAAATATTATTAATAGACTTATTAGATATAATGAACGAGCTGCCTATGACAGAAGAGTTATGAAATATATGGAAGTTAAATAGATTTTAAAAGCCCCTTATTAAGAGGGGCTTTTTATTATACTAAATTATTTGGTTCGCTTGTAAATTCTTTCTGTGCTTCATTTAAATTAAAATCAGATTGTATTGATTTAAATATAGTTCTCGCATCTTCTTCAATTCCTTTATTGAAAAGTGCATAAGAAGCATTTTCACCTTGATTTGTTATTGTACCAGTAATATTTGCTCTTTTTAAATCAGAACTTGTTGGTTCTGTACTTAACATATCAGAAGCAAGCATATATGAAGCATATTCTGATAAATCAATTTTTCTATCTTTATTTATGTCTAAAGCATTTGCAGAAACAGATTTTTTAAATTCTGCAAAAGATTTTTTCAATATAGCTGTTGCTTTTCTTACAGAAATAGATGCTTTTTGTCCAAGTTGCTCATATGCTGCACCCATTAATGCCATAGTATCAACAGTACCTTTTTTAGTTTCTGGTTGGTATCTTAATTCATAGTCTAAAGGTTGTTCTAATGCTTTATCTAAAGTTTTTAATGTTGCATTCATTTTTTGAGTTGTTATAGAAAATTTATCATCAGATAAACCTAAAAGTTTTGTTGATTTAATTTTAGGTAATTTAGAACTTGTTATATCAAATGTTTTTAAATAATTTTGATGATTATTAACCGCATTTCTACCATATCTAACAGATGAATTTTTTATTGTACCATCATAAATTCCTGTTAAACCATTAATTTGCATACAATCCATAAATACAACCTTTACTTATTTAACAGTTTTTTTAAAACTGCTAAATAATATCAATTGCCACATGTTTATGCTGAATTAACAAATATTAATACTCTGCAATTAAATCATATTCAACGGCACCTGTAATTTTAGCCGTAATAATGTCACCGGGTTCTATAATTTCTTCTGTATTTATAAATACAAGTCCATCAACTTCTGGCGCATCTTTGTATGTTCTACCAACAACAGTACCGTCAGAATTTAATGCTTCTATGATACAATCAACTTTTTTACCTATGAGTTTTTTGTTTATTTCTTTTGAGATTGATTGTTGCAATTCCATTAATTGTTTTTTTCTTTGCTTTTTAACTTTAGCAGGAATTTGTGGTTTTAGTTTATCAGCCTTTGTATTTTTCTCTCTTGAAAACTCAAAAACACCCACCCTATCAAGCTTCATTTCTTTTATAAAGTCATATAGCTCTTGAAAATCTTACTCTGTTTCTGTTGGATAACCAACAATAAATGTTGTTCTTATTGCTGCTGTGGGAACAAGTTTTTTAATTCTTTTAATTAATTTTTTATTATCCATTACAGGTCTATTCATAGCTTCTAGCATATTTTTACTAACGTGTTGTAATGGAACATCAATATATTTAACAACTTTATCAAGTTTGTTTATTGTTTCTAAAAGTTCATCTGTAATTAAAGAAGGATATGTGTACATAATACGTATCCAAGAAAGTTCTTCAATTTTGTTTAATTCAGTAAGCAATTCTACAAGTGACGGTTTGCCATAGATATCCTTACCATAACTTGTAGTATCTTGTGCAATAAGAACGATTTCATTAACACCTTTTTTAGCCAACTCTTTTGCTTCTAGAACAATATTTTCAATTTTTCTTGATTTATAATGACCTCTTAATTGTGGAATAATGCAATAACCACAATTAAAGTTACAACCTTCAGCTATTTTTATGTAAGAACTTGCACCCATTGTAATTTGTTGACGTTTAATATCCTCTGGGTAATTGTATTCTGGTTTTTCATTTACTTCATATCGAACGGCTTTATTTTTAGTTACTTTTTTAACTACGTCAACAATTTTATCAATATCAGATGTGCCTAAAAAGGCTAAAGCTTCTGGTATTAGTTCTTGAAGCTCTTTTTTATGCTTTTGAGGTAAGCAACCAGTAATAATAACCTTTTTTCCAGCATTAATCATTTCAAAAATAGATTGAACAGATTCTTTTTCTGCATCATTTATAAATGAACAAGTATTTATAATAACAATATCTGCTTTTGTTTCATCAAGAGTTATTTTATAGCCATTATCTGCAAGTTTACCAAGCATAAGTTCAGAGTCTACAAGGTTTTTAGCACAACCGTGATTAATTAAAGCAATTTGTCGCATTATATGTTCTTTCTTTTATAAATTTTTACTTCATCTATTTCTTCAACTAAATTATAGTCTGAATTAATCATCTCACAAAAATGAATTGCATAATCACAAAAATATTTACTTCCAAATTCAGTCATATCTATTGGGAAAACAACAATATAATCCATAGGATTTTTAGTAAAATTATTCATTACATCATCTTCACCAAATGCACCTAAATAATATAATGGGTCAAGGTTATGGTATAAATTATCTGTTTTTCTATCAGTTAAGAAGTTAATTATTGCACCTTCTGGTACAACCAAAACCTTATCTTCTTTTTTAGTGTTTTTGTTTATATATTCAGCTACATTATATATAGGTATGCCAGCTTGTAAGACAGTATAAACATTGCCTTTTGATGTTTCTAATAAATAATTTCTCTTGTTTACAGAATTAATATCGTGAGAAGCAAAAACTAAAATTAAAAATGCTAAAAAGAAATACTTAATTTGTTCCTTGATTTTTGTATTTTGAATTAAAACAAAGAACATAATTAAACATAGCGGGAAAATAAACGTTCCCATGTGTTTTACATTCATAAATAATAAGAATTTGATACTTGCAATAATTGTAGCAGTGCAGAAGAAAAACTTTGCTTTATCTTTATATATTTTTTTAGTTTTAGATATAAAGAAAATTAAATTTGTAAGTGGAATAAAGCCTAGAATAGAAACAAATAGATTTGTCTCTAAAACTCTTTTAAATGCTGTTGGTTCAAAAATGTTTCCATAAGTAGAATAAAAAATCTTCATATTATTAGAAGTTGCAAAGGCAATCATTGTTTTTATTGCATTTTGTATATCCACAAGAGTTAAACCATTCAAAAACAAATTTGAAAAACAAAAAATAGGTATAATTAAAAATGAAGTAAATGCAGATAATTTTTGTTTTAAGTTTAAAGGTTTAGAAAACGCAAATAGTAAAACTATTGGATATAAAAAGAACTCATATTTATTTACTACACTTAAACCAGCAAAAAAGCTTGATAAATAGGCAAATTGAGTTTTTTCTGTTTTTGAAAATTTAATCAAAAACAACATTGATAATAACAATGAAGATAATGCAAATGCCATTCCATAAGAATATGGGATATTTGTATTGAATAAGTGAGTTGTAAAAACTAAAGAAAAAATTGAAAGAGTTGAAATTAAAAAGGATAAACCTTTATTCAAAAATTCTCTTGATAATAAAAATAAAGTAATTACAATTACAAAAGAATTTATAATGCCAGAATTATAGGCAACTGTAATACTTTGACCAAATAAATTAAATAACAAAGCCATTAATTGATAAGCAAAAGGACCATAGATGTTTAAAATGTCTTTATATAAAACGCCACCTTGTGCAACTTGTTGAGAAATGTATAATTCCCTACCAGTATCTATTAAAAATGTTCCTTGGTGGAGATAAAAGACTGGCAAAATCCCAAAGAATAAAAGAACTAAAAGAAAAATAAGTCCCTTATCACTTTTGAAAAAATTAACCATATTCTCTCCTTAGTCAAAAGATAATGTTAATTGAGGAACATCTGGCAGTGTTTGTTTAGATTTTTTCTTTGATAAATCTTTTGTATAATCTTTCTGCATCCTAGTCATTAGGTTTTGAGCTTTAGAAACAACACTATCTGGAAGCCCCGCCATTTTAGCAACTTGAATACCATAGCTCTTACTAGCACTACCTGGAATAACTTTTCTTAGGAATTGAATTTCTCCATTTTCTTCTGAAAGAGTAATTCTATAGTTTTTAATTTGTTCTATTGAGTTTGGCATTACATTTAATTCGTGATAGTGTGTTGCAAAGATTGTTCTTGCTTTAATTTTAGTTGCTATATATTCAGCAACTGACCAAGCAATTGCAACGCCGTCATAAGTTGAAGTACCACGACCAATTTCATCAAGTAAAATTAAACTTTTTTCTGTAGCGCTATTTAGGATATATGCCGTTTCATTCATTTCAACCATAAATGTAGATTGACCAAGCGATAAATCATCCACAGCACCAACACGAGTGAAAATTTTATCAACAATACCAATCCTTGCATAAGTTGCTGGAACAAATGACCCTATTTGTGCCATTAAAACTATTAAAGCATTTTGCCTCATATATGTAGATTTTCCAGCCATATTAGGTCCAGTTAAAATCATAAATTGAGTATCTTCATAATTATGGATATCTGCAATTAATTTTAAATCGTTTGGTACGTATTGTCCCATTGGTAGAATTTTTTCTACAACTGGATGTCTACCGTCTTTAATGTACAATTCATCAGTATTAACAATTTCTGGTTTTGTATAATTTGCTTCTATTGCTACTGTTGCAAACGATAAAAGAACATCTACTCTTGCTAAAAAATGAGCTACTTCTTTTATTACGTCAACAAATGATTTTGAATACTCAACTAAATCAGCATATATTTTTTGTTCTAACTCTATCGATTTAAATTGAGCAGAAAGAACATCATTTTCGTGTTTTTTAAGTTCTTCTGTCATATATCTTTCAGCATTTGTAAGAGTTTGTTTTCTTATGTAGTTCATTGGAATTTGAGAAAGATTAGACTTTGTAACTTCAATAAAATAACCAAAGTTTCTATTATAGCTAACTCTTAAATTTTTAATACCAGTAATTTCTTTTTGCTCATTTTCAAAGTTTCTAAGCCACTCTTCACCACCAGTTAATAGGCTTCTATAGTAGTCTAAATCGCTATTTACATTGTCATTAATAAAACCACCGTCTTTAATGTTTACTGTTGCATTTTCAGAGATTGTTCTATTAATTATTGAAGCAAATTCAACTAAATCATTTACATTATTGGTAAAACTATTCAAATAATTACTATTGAATGATTTAAAAATATTTTCAAAGTTAGGGAATAGTGCAAAAGTATCTTTTAACGCAATAAAATCACGTGGGTTAACACTACCACTACTAATCTTTACAGCTAAACGCTCAATATCACAAATTTTATCCATTAAGTTTGAAAGATTTAATCTTTGAGGAGTTCTATTTATAAACTCTTCAACAGCATTTTGTCTTTCTTTTAATTCAGCAATATTTTTTATTGGTTGAGTAATCCAAGTTTTTAATAATCTTGAACCCATTGGGGTTTTTACTCTATCAAGTGCCCAATATAAACTACCATATTTTGATTTATCTCTTGATGTTTGAAGTAGTTCTAAGTTTCTTCTTGTACTTGCGTCAATTGAAACATATTCAGAAAGTGAATATGGTTTTATAACATCAAACTTAGGTAGAATACCCTTTTGAGTTTCAATAATATAATCAATAATTGCACCAGCAGATAAAAATGCCGGTTTGTATTCATCAAATCCAAATGCTTCTAGTGAAGTTACATTGAATAATTCTTTTACGTTGTTGATTGCCTTTTCTTCACTATATGATGAAGCTGAAATTTTTGTACAAGGGTATAATGATAAAATTTCTTCTGGTAAATCTATTTTTTCTTCTGGAACTATTTGGAATGGTAAAACTTTTTCTTTTTTGATTGGCCCTAATACTTCTGCTGGTTTAATTCTTGCAAGTTCAGAAACAATTTCTTCAAATGAACCTTTTGTTACTCTAAATTCACCAGTAGAGATATCGGTATAAGCCAATCCATAAACATTATTAACATTAATCAAAGCAGCTAAGAAGTTATTGCCTGTTGGTTCAAGCAAATTCATTTCAGTAATTGTGCCAGCAGTAATTGTTTTAATGATGTCACGTTTTACTAAACCCTTACAATCTTTAGGGTCTTCTAATTGTTCACAAATAGCTACTTTAATATTTTCATTTAAAAGCTTTGGAATGTACATATTTAAGCTTTTTACTGGGATACCAGCCATAGGGACTTTTCCAATTTCGCCACCATTTTTATATGTCAAAGTTAAACCAAGAACTTTTGAAAATGTAATTGCATCCTCAAAAAAGCCCTCATAAAAATCACCCATTCTGTATAAAAGAACAACTTCCTTATATTTTCTTTTAATATCAAGGAACTGTTTGAACATAGGTGTTACTAGTTCATAATCTACATCACTACTGTTAGTATTCTTGATTTCTTCATTTATCATAGCTATACTTAATGTATTACAAATTAGGGTATATTTCAACTTTGGTAAAGGAGTCTTAATGAAAGGTTGTCTTAGTTTAATTATAAAGACTATCATTGCTGTTTTAGTATTCTTTGGATTGTTACATTTAGGTGTAATAGATTTTATAAAAGAAAAAATTGAAGAATATAGAGGAAATGAAGAAGTAAGACAAGAAAAAATGGTTGATAAAACAAAAGATGTTGTTGACTTTTCTGAAATAAATAAAGAAGAATATTCAATCAATAAAGACTTAAAACTATTAAAAAATAGAATGATTGTTGCAGAACATAATTCAACAAGTCAAAAAATGATTATGATTGAGCCTAAAAATGAAGCTTTTTTGACTAAAGAAGATATTACAAGTGAAAAAATTGAAGAAAAAATTAATACACTTGTTGATAAATACAAATATAAATTAGTTAAATTTGAAAAAATATAAGTTAAAAAAGCTGGTGAACTTGATGCTCTAAAACAAAAGGTACCTTATGTTAAAGTTGTTGGTGTGGTTTCTAATCTTCCAATAAAAGACGTTGAAGGTATTGTTGGTGTTGCGGAACTTGAAGGTGGTAAAAACTTAATCATAATTTCTGTAAATGAAAAAGGTAAATATTCTCAAATTATTACAGACGGTTTTTATAACAAGGTTAAATAATGTATAAAGAATTAATGCGTAAGTGCATAGAACTAGCTAAAAAAAGTGAGGGACATACTTCGCCAAACCCTTTAGTTGGTGCAATTATATTTGATGATGATTTCAATATTATTTCTCAAGGCAGACACGAAAAATATGGTGAAAACCATGCAGAACGCAATGCAATTCTTTCTTATAATGGTGACTTAAAAGGAAAAAATATAATTGTAAACTTAGAACCTTGTTCACATTATGGAAAAACTCCACCTTGTGCTGATTTAATCATTGAAAAAGGTATAAAAAGAGTTGTTTTAGGGAATGTTGACCCAAACCCTAAAGTAGCTGGTGGTGGTATTAAAAAACTAAAAGATGCTGGTATTGAAGTTATAACTGGCGTTCTTAAAGATGAATGTTATGAATTGAATGAAGTTTTTATGATAAATCAAATTCATAAACGTTCTTTTGTTGCAATAAAAACAGCAACAACACTAGATGGGAAAATAGCCACAAAAACTGGTTCTTCAAAATGGATAACTGATGAAGTTTCACGCTTAGAAGTTCAAAAACTTAGAAATAAGTATGACGCTATTTTAACAAGCTCTGAAACTGTGATAAAAGATAATCCATCTATGACTTGTAGAATGGATAATGGTAGAAATCCAATTAGGATAGTTCTAGATACAAATTTAAAAACATATAATGACAGTAAAATTTATGACGATGACGGTACAAGAGTTATTGTTATAGTATCTGAATATATTGAAGAATGTAAACTAAAAGAATACAAACAAAATATCGAATTTATAAAATGCCCACTTAAAAATGGACATATTGATATAAAAAAAGCACTAGAAAAACTTTATGAAAATGGAATTATGAGCGTTCTTATAGAAGCTGGTGGAACACTTAATAATGCTTTTATTCAAGAAAATCTTGTTGATAAATTATATCAATTTGTTGCACCTAAAATTCTTGCTGATAATACTGGTATCAATTTTGTACAAGGTTGTGATAGAAGTGACATAAATGATTGCAATAACTTAACAATAACCTCGACGAAGCTACTAAAAAACGATATAATGATAGTAGGGAAATTTCAAAGAGGGTAAGGTGTCGTCATGATACAAAGTGTCTCAATGGCAAACAATAGGGTTTCTTTTTCGCAAAATAAAGAGTCAAAGTTGTCTGATACTATAAAATCAAGCAAAATGGCTCCTTATGTTGATAGCTTTGTTAAAAATTCCATTGAATCAACGCCTTTACTTTTAGCAGTTTCTGGTGGTTGGGCAGCGTATGATATTATATTTCAAAAAGTGCCTGTGCGTAAATCATTGGCGCGTAATCTCTTAGGCTTTTTTCTTCCAGTAATGTTGGTTTCTTCTTCAATTCTTTCTGTTGTTGAAAATAAAAAAACATCTAAACGTAGTAATTAATTAATGTTTAAAATATCGAGTTTTAGTGTATAATACAAATTATGAGCCAAGAATTAGTAGATAAAGTTCATAGTTTACAAAAGAATGTACTTGAGTTACATAACCTTTTTGATTTGAATATGGTTGCAAATCAATCACGTTCTGTCGAGGATTTGTTATCTAAAGTTGCTTTTTTAGTGAAAGAATCTCTAAGTTTAAAGAGCATTAGGTTTTTCTTACTAAATAATGGTATTTTTCAAACTAAAAATATTGTTTCAAACTCTGATTTGGAATTTGAATTTGATGCAGAAAATGCGCCATTTTTACAAATGGAGACAGAAGGGCTCATAAAAGTCACAAATCAAGAAGGAATTATTTATAAAGCATTTTGGAATACTCATAAGTTATATGAACTTCAAACAGAATATTTACAAGTATTTTATAATGATACTGTTCCATTTTGCGTTTGTTCAATAAGTAAAAAAGAAGATGATTCTGATTTTACAGAAGAAGATATTAAATACATCAATCAAGTGTTTAGTTGTATTGATCCTATTTTGAGAAAATTTGTTCAAACAAAAGAACAGGAAGCAAAAATTATTGAGTTAAATAAGACTCTATATAATCTTTCTATTCTTTATAATATCTCTCAAGCAGTTAACTTTATTGATGATTTAAAACGATTAATTGGTGTTATTTTGGATAAAGCTATTGAAACTGTAAATGCAGAAAAAGGTTCATTGATGCTTTATGATGCACAAGATAACACATTGCAAGTAAAAGTTGTATATGGTTTAAAAGATAAAAAGCATGAAGAAGACATCAATAATGGTCTTGTAGAATGTTCAAAAATGAAGCCAGATAGCGGTATTGCTGGTAAAGTATTCACCGAAAAGAAATCAATAATTACTAACTTAGGTGGTCAAGACCCTAGATTTAGTCAACTAGCAAATGATAACAATGTTTCTTCGCTTATTTGTGTTCCTTTAATTGCTAAAGGTGAATGTATTGGTATTATCAATATTACAAATAAGAAAAACGGAAAATTGTTTAATAAAAAAGATTTAGAATTTGTTGAAGCATTGGCAAACCAAGCAGCAATTGCTGTAGATAATGCTCAATTATATGAACTTGCAACAAAAGACGGTTTGACAAAACTGTATATCCACAGACATTTCTACTATTTATTGGAAGCAGAAATTAAAAGAGTTCAAAGATATAATCACGTATTATCTTTAATAATGATGGATATTGATAACTTTAAACAAGTAAACGATACTTATGGCCATTTAGTTGGAGATATTGTGCTTAAAGAGATTGCAGCAACTATCCAAAAGACTATTAGACATGTTGATATTCCTGCACGTTATGGTGGTGAAGAATTTACAATTATTCTTCCAGAAACTGCAGCTACTAATGCAACTATAATTGCAGAACGTTTAAGGTATAGAATTAGCCAAATAGAAGTTAAAGTTGATGAACAAACTGTTGTAAGACCTACAGTTAGTATTGGTATTGCAGAATTCCCAAATGCATCTGAAGATATAAAAGAACTTATTGATTGGGCGGATAAAGCTCTATATGTTTCAAAAGAAAACGGAAAAAATTGTGTTCATTTATATCTCAATGGTGAATTTAAAAAATATGAGCCACATCAATAATTTTTGTTAAAAATCATAAACATTTGTTTACTGTGAATAATTCAAACCCCATGATTGAAGTACAATTGTATTGTACATGTTTCTACAAGGGGTAATAAATTGAAAGTAGCAATATATCCTGGGAGCTTTGATCCAATAACAAAAGGACATTTAGATGTTCTAAAACGTGCTGCTGATATTTTTGATAAAGTTATACTTGTTGTTTCTGTAAACGTGAATAAAAAAAGCTTTTTACCATTAGAAGATAAATTAACGTTGATAAAAGAAGCATGCAAAGATATTCCAAACGTAGAAATTGATAGTTTTGATGGCTTAACAATCGAGTACGCAAAGAAAAAAAATGCTAATGTAATAATAAGAGGTTTAAGAGCTGTTTCAGATTTTGAATATGAAATGCAATTATCTCAAGCGAATAGTGCTTTATGCAAGGATATTCACACGGTATTCCTTATAACAAAGCCAAAATATAATTTTATATCATCAGGAACTGTAAGAGAAGTCGCTTTAATGAAAGGTGATGTATCTAAATTTGTACCAGAGCCTGTAGCAAAATATTTAGAACAAAAATATACGAAAGGTTAAAATCATGACAGAGTTAAGAGTTAGTCATTTAATAGAAGAAGCTCAAGAAATGTTGGATAATAAATTCCACGTTGGTAATTACTGTTTGTTTGTAAATACTGATGATATACAAGATATTTTAGGTAAGATTAATGCGATTCTTCCAGATGAAATAAAGGCGGCTGAAACTATTATAAAAAGACGTGACGATATTTATATGGAAGCTCAAAGTAGGGCTGATAGAATTATTTCAGAAGCACAAAATACTGCAGCAAAAATTTTAAGCGAATCAGAAGTTATTAGATTGGCTCGTGAGCAAGCAGCTCAAATTCATGAAAAATTAAGAGTTCATTGTGAAGAAATGAAAAACAATGCTATTGCAGAAGTTGAAGAATTAAGAAAAACTGCATACAAAGAAGCAATGCAAACTCGTGAAGGTGCTCAAGCATACGCAGAAAAAGTTCTTAACGATTTAGAACGTGATATTGAGCAAATCCATAGAATTGTAAGAAATGGTCAAGATTATTTAACACAACAAAAAGAAAAATCAAAAAATGTTCAAGCACAAGTTGAACAACAATAAATAAAAACAAAAGGGATGGGATAGAATATGGCGAATAAAGTTGTAACAAGACAACAAGATGCTGGCATGCTTAAATTAATGCCTCAAAGCGTAGAGGCTGAAGAAGCGGTACTTGGTGCTGTTTTAGTTAATCCATTATCTTTAGGGCGTATTGTTGAAACTTTAAAGCCAGAAAGTTTTTATAAACCAGCTCATAGAATTATTTATGCTGCTGCATTAGATATGTTCAGAAAAAATGAACCAATTGATATTGTAACTATTTCAGAATATTTAAGAGATGGAGAAGAGCTAGAAAATGCTGGTGGTCGTGCGTATATAAATGACTTGGCGATGAATGTTGTTACTACCGCAAACATCGAATATTACGCAAAAATTATTAGAGAAAAAGAGATAAAGCGTGCATTAATAAATGCTGGTTCAGAAATTGTTGCTACAGCATATGAAAATGAAGATACAGATATAGTTCTTGATAATGCACAAAAAATGATTTTTAATATTGCTGCTCAAAAAGATACTACTGACCTTGTTTGTATCCAAGATTTAGTTGTATCTAGCTATGAAATGATTGAAAAAAGGTTTAATAATAAGGATGAATTAGTTGGTGTTACAACTGGTTTTTATGATTTAGATAATATTACATCTGGCTTACATAAATCAGACTTAATTATTTTAGCAGCTCGTCCAGCAATGGGTAAAACAGCTTTTGCACTGAATTTAGCACAAAATGTTGCTTTAAAGGGTAAAAAAGCAGTAGCAATATTCTCGTTAGAAATGCCTAAGCAACAGCTAGTAAGTCGTATGTTATGTGCTGAGGCTGAAGTTGATTCTCAAAGAGTAAAGACTGGTAATTTGCAACCAAAAGACTGGGAAAAACTTGTTGAGGGTATGACAAGATTATCAGAAGCAAAAATTTATATTGATGATGCTGCTGGTGCCACTGCTACAGATGTTAAAGCAAAATGTAGAAGATTAATGATGGAAGAAAAAGAGTTGGGCTTAATTGTAATCGACTACTTACAATTAATGGAAGGGGGAGGAAACCCTAATGATAGAAACCAACAAATTTCACAAATTTCACGTTCCTTGAAGGGATTGGCAAAAGAATTAGATGTACCTATTATTGCATTATCTCAATTATCACGTGCTGTTGAATCACGTCCAGATAAAAGACCGATGATGTCAGATTTGAGGGAATCAGGTGCAATTGAGCAAGACGCAGATATTATTATGTTTATTTATCGTGATGAATACTACAACCGTGATGATGTTGAAAATAAGGGAAAAGCAGAAGTAATTATTGCAAAACACAGAAACGGTTCTGTTGGTACTGTTGAATTATTGTTCCAATCAAATATCACTAAATTTAAAAATCCAACTAAGACAACAGAGTTTTAGTTATTACATAAATAATGTTATGAGTACTATAAAAACAAAACTAAAAATATTTAATTTCTCAACCGGTGTTTTCTACTACGTGAAAACAATGGTATCGAAATCAAATATTATTTAGTTTTGAAAAGAGTTGAATAAAATAAAAT
>JAFTSM010000013.1 GCA_017467305.1 Candidatus Gastranaerophilales bacterium | reverse complement strand
TATTAAATGGTTCAAAATCGACAAACCAAGATTTAAAAATTGCTTGTGCTTGTTGTTCTAAATTATTGTTTATCGACTCTTTAATTTGAATTGCTTTGTTGATTTGGTTGTATTGTTCGACAATTTTTCTTTGTTTTTCTATTGTTGGGATTGGTAGCTCAACATTACACATTTCATTCCAACTAAAAATTTCTCTAACACTACCTTCAGATTTAAATCTTGCATATCTATCAAATTCAGGTCTTCTAAACCACATCATCAAATATTCAGGCAATAATTCATCAGTATCAATAATTTCAAAAACAGTATATGCTTGTGAAACTAGAGCAATATTTTTATACTCTAATAATGCAATTCCTATTTTATCGCCACGTCTTGATGTGTCTGGAATATAAGTAAATTGATGTCTTTTTACAATTTTATATTTAGAGAAATCAGTTCCTACTGTATTTGCTATTGATGGCATAAATTCTTTAGAAACACTCACACCAAGCAATTCAGCGTCAATTAATTCTGAATTTCTAATGTTAATTTCTCTTATATATTCACCTAATTTTCTATAATTTGATTTCATAACCTAAATCCTTAAATATATTCAATAGGTTTTCTTGCGCTTCTCTGTCTTGTTTAATTAGTTCAGAAAATTCTTGTTGTAGTTCCTGCATTTTTTCTTCATAATTTACATTTTCATCTTTGTTTACGAATTCAATATATCTACTTGGAGATAATGCGTAGTCATTTGCAATAATATCTTCTTTTGATGCTGAATAACAATATTCAGGTATATTTTCATATTCATCAAGATTTTGTTGCCAAGTATGATATGTGTTTGCAATTTTTTTGATTTCTTCTTCTGACAATTGAGTATATTTCTTTTCATAAGGAATACCCATTGTTCTTAAATCCATAAATAGAACTTCATTTCTGCTACGATACTTTTTAGTCGTTCCGTTATGTTCAACAATTCTAGCATTTTTGTTTTTATTCAAAATCCATAAAGTTACACTAATATCTGTTGTATAAAACATATTTCTTGGTAAAACAATAATTGCTTCAACCAAGTTATTTTCAACTAGTTGTTTCCTAATTGCATATTCTGTGCCGTCACCGGTTTGAGAACCATTTGCAAGTAAGAACCCTGCAACACCATTTTGAGATAATTTAGATAATATGTGCAAAATCCAACCATAGTTTGCATTACCTGTTGGAGGTACTTCGTAACCGTTCCAACGATAATCTTTAACTAGCTCGTTATCTTTTCTCCAAGAGTTTTGGTTAAATGGAGGATTTGCCATAACAAAGTCTGCTTTTAAATCTTTATGTTGGTCGTTGAAGAATGTATCATCAGCCTTTGCACCCAAATTGGCACTTATACCCCTTATAGCCAAATTCATTTTTGCTAGTTTAAATGTTGTTGTTGTACCTTCTTGACCATAAACAGAAATATCTTTTTGATTACCATTATGACTTTCAACAAATTTTAAAGATTGAACAAACATACCACCTGAACCACAACATGGATCATAAATTTTTCCTGAATATGGTTCAATCATTTCTGCAATTAAATTTACGATACACTTCGGAGTATAGAATTCCCCTTTTCCCTTGCCTTCAGCCAACGCAAACTTGCCCAAAAAATATTCATAAACACGTCCAATAATATCGTTATCTTTATCTTTTTGAGTATCTATTTTATTGATTTCATCTAATAAAGCTGACAATTTACTTGTATCTAAATCAATTCTTGAGAAATAGTTATCAGGCAATGCACCTTTTAGAGCTTCGTTGACTTTTTCTATGGTAGACAATGCAGTATCAATCTTAATGGAAATATCAGGCTGTTTTGAATTTTCCATAATGTATGACCATCTTGATTCTTCAGGCAAGTAAAAAACATTTTCCATTCTATAAAATGCTTCCATTTCGATATATTGTTCTTCGCCGCCTGCAATAAGTTCTTCTCTGCGAATTAAAAATTTATCGTAAGCAAATTTTAAAAATATCAAACTTAATACGATATGTTTATATTCTGCTGGTTCAACACTACCACGAAGCTTATTTGCGGATTCCCACAATGCTTCTTCCATACTTTTAGTCTTTTTTGCTACTGCCATACTACCCTCGCACATATAAATTGCTTAAAAATATCATATCACAAACATGCTTATACTGCGTGTTTGTAAAGATTGAGCCCTATTATCTTCACTATGTCCTAATTTGACATTCAATGATGTTAAAATTAAAAATTTGCGTGTTGAAAATATTATAATTGACTCTTTTTCTTTCTATATGAAAGGAGAATACAATTATGAAAAATTATTTAATTACAGAAATTACTCAACGAATGCTACAGCATTTAAACAATTGTGAATTAGAACAATTACAAAAGGTTCTAAAAATTGTCTTGCAAGATTTTGATGTTACCCCTGCAAAAGAAGATGTTCCGGAAAGTTTCTCAAATGATGAATTTGTAGAGCTTTTTTTAGCAGCGAAAAGAATTGAAGGTTGCTCGGAAAAAACTCTTCAATATTATTTTGCCACTATTCAAAATATGTTAATTGGTATAAATAAACCTATTAAACACATTACAACTGATAACTTAAGAGAATATTTAATGAAACACCAAGAAGAAAAGCAATCTAGCAGAGTTACTATTGATAATATTAGACGAATTTTATCTAGTTTTTTTGCTTGGCTTGAAGATGAAGATTACATTATAAAAAGTCCTGTCAGAAGAATTCATAAAGTTAAAACTGGCACAAATATAAAAGAAACTTATTCGGATGAATCATTAGAGTTAATGCGTGATAATTGCGAAGAACTGCGCGACCTTGCAATGATTGATATTTTAGCTTCTACAGGTATGAGAGTTGGCGAATTAGTTTTGTTGAACATAGAAGATGTCAATTTTAATGAACGAGAGTGTGTTGTGTTTGGAAAAGGGGATAAGGAACGGATTGTTTACTTTGATGCACGAACAAAGATTCATTTAAAAAATTATCTAGAGAGCAGGACGGATTTAAACCCTGCTCTTTTTGTTTCTTTAAAATACCCATTTAATCGACTGCAAATTAGTGGTGTTGAAGTTAGACTTCGAGAACTCGGCAAAAGATTAAATATACCCAAAGTACACCCACATAAATTCAGAAGAACTTTAGCGACTATGGCGATAGATAAAGGGATGCCGATTGAACAACTGCAAAAATTATTAGGTCACGAAAGAATTGATACAACTATGCAATATGCAATGGTAAAACAAAGCAATGTTAAACTTGCTCATCGCAAGTTTATTGGATAAACAATAATTTAAAAATTTCAAAAACGCTATGTAAAACCTTCTCTTTCAAGGAGGTGGCATAGTATGAAAAAATATAAACTAGGTGATTTAATTCGTAAAGTCGAAGGCAACAAGAACAAACAATTAAAAGATTTGCCTCTTTTGGGTATAAATATCGAAAAAGAATTTATGCCGTCTGTTGCTAATACAATCGGTACAGATATGTCAAATTATCAAATTGTAAAAAAAGAACAATTTGCTTGTAATCCAATGCATTTGGGTAGAGATGAAAGAATGCCAACAGCTTTATTGCTTGATAGAGATGAAATTTTGGTATCACCTGCATATTTTGTTTTTGAAATAATCGATAAAAATATTATTTTACCGGAATATTTAATGTTATATTTTAAACGTCCAGAAACTGATAGATTATTATGGTTTAAAACCGATAGTAGCGTGCGTGGCGGTTTAGGATGGAATGAATTTTGTGCAGTTGAATTATTTATTCCTAGTATAGAAAAACAAAAGAAAATTGTAGAACAATATAACCAAATTACAGAATCTATCAGAATAAAAGAGAGATTAAACAATAATTTAGAACAACAAGCACAAGCAATTTTTAAATCTTGGTTTGTCGATTTTGAACCATTTAATAGGGTAATGCCAAGTAATTGGGAAATATCTGACATCTATAATGTTGCTGATATTATATATGGTGCGCCAT
>JAFTSM010000012.1 GCA_017467305.1 Candidatus Gastranaerophilales bacterium | reverse complement strand
TCAAGTTGCTAAATTTAACAGACAATTAAGATTAAACGAAAATGTTTTAAGAATTATGCTTCTTGAAACAACAGCAACAGTTAAAGCGTAGTCAACAGTAATCGGAGAAAACAATGTCAATAGCAAAAGCAGTATTATCAGGAACAGTATACAGAAACCCTGAAAAAAGATTTACAGGTAACAACATCCCTGTAACAACATTTACTCTAAATATTGACGAAAAAGAACAATCATTAATTAGAATCGTTGCTCGTGGCAATAATGCTGAAGCTATTGAGCAAGCCGTTTCTAAAGGTGATAAGATTGTTGTAGACGGTAGACTTCAAATTACAAGCATTCAAGGTGAAGATGGCTCTGATAAAAAAGTTATGGAACTTGATTTATCAAGCTTTGAAGTTCTATCAGGCTCAGCATCTGTATCATCATCTTCTTCTTCAAAATCTGACGAAGTAGTAAAATTCGCTGAAGTTGAGATGGACGATGTATTAATCGGTGAAGAAGAGATTCCGTTTTAGAAATAGTAGAAAAGGAAATTAAAACAATGGCAAAAGAACAATTAGACAAAAAGAAACGTAAAAACTGCAGTTTCTGTGCAGACAAAGTTGAAGCTATCGATTATAAAGATGCTCAAAAATTAAGAAAATACTTAACTGAAGCTGGTAAAATTCTTCCAAGAAGAATTACTGGTACTTGCGCAGAACACCAAAGAATGTTAGCTAAAGCAGTTAAAAAAGCTAGAGAAGCATCTCTTCTTTGCTACGTATTTGAGTCATAATTATAAAATTCAGATATAAAAAAGAGCCTTGAAAAAAGGCTCTTTTTTTGTTTAATAAACATCAAAAAAGAATTGCTCAAATTATTAATTATATTAACAAAAGTAAGCTACTAATAATTAATTTTACCCTCTTTTAAAACTTTTGCAGCACATTCACCACCAAGCTCTTTTCTATTGCAATCTTTATCATCAAAACTACCTGCTGGAACTATTCCTTTTCCGTCTACTAAGAAAAACAAAAATACATCCATTCCGGATTTATTTGGTTTTTTCTCTGCTCCATTTACATCAACAACAATTGCACCAATTTGGTTATTGTAATCCTCTTCTGATAGTCCAAAATTTCTGAATTTTTCTCCTGCGTATACGTAAGAAATACCATCAGTTGTTATTACTACTTTTCCATCATTAAAGGCATTTTGTGTATCAACCCCATTAAGGAATGTATATCTATGAAATTCATCTCGCCCAAAGCAATCTCTTAAACTATCACACGTTCTCATAAAACTAGTTACTTTTGCAAATTCTTCTATAAAATTATTATTTTCTTTCAGGTATGAATAATCACCAGGTGCATAACCATTATTTATTTCCATAAGTTTCATTGATTGTTTGAGAGTTGAATTTGCCTTTTTTAATGCAGTTACAAATTCTTGTTTTTGTGTTGTTTGTATCATTGACGGAACAGTAATTGCCGCCACGATACCTATAATTACTAAAGTAATTAATACCTCTGCTAAAGTGAATCCTCTTTTCATATAAACCTCATAACTATTTAAAACTACTAACAGCTAGTAGTAAACTACTAGCTGTTAGTAGTTTAGTCGCTTAAATAAGTTTTGTCAAGAATTTATAATTGTGATATGAAAGATAACAGAAACAAAATATTAGCAAGGAATATAAAAGCAGAACGATATAGAAAAAACTATACCCAATCTCAACTTGCTGAAAAAGTCAATGTAAGCGAAAGTACAATTAGCCTTTTAGAAAGAGGCTTACAAACACCATCTGTGTTTCTCGTTTATGATATAGCAAAAACTCTACAAATTGATATTAATGAGTTGTTAAAAAATATCCCATAAAAAAAGACTCCTAAATGGAGTCTTTTTTATTTATCTATTTCTTTCTTAACTATGAAATTCTTTGGAACATATAACCGATACCACGAGCTGTTAGAATTAATTCTGGGTTAGCTGGGTCAGTTTCAAGTTTAGAACGCAATCTAGAAATGTGAACGTCAACTACACGAGTATCAATTCTGTGATCTGGTGGGTAAGACCAAACGTGTTGAAGAATTTCGTTTCTAGAATATGCTTGACCAGAATTGTTAACTAATAACTCAAGTAAGCTAAATTCCATGCCTGTAAGTCTAATACGTTCATTTTTTCTAAATACTTGTCTTCTTGCTGTGTCTATTCTGATGTTACCAGTAGTGATAACATTTTTAGCAATTTTGCTAGTAGGTGCAGCAACTTCTTTAGTATTTGTTCTTCTAAGAACAGCTTTAACTCTTGCTTCTAATTCTTTTGGGCTGAAAGGTTTAATAACGTAGTCATCAGCACCAAGCTCAAGACCTGTAATTCTTTCAGAAACATCACCTAAAGCAGTAAGGATAATAATAGGGACATCAGATGTTCTTCTAATTTCTCTAGTAACGCCATATCCATCGATTTTAGGCATCATAACGTCTAAAACAATTAAGTCTGGATTATGTTTATTAAATGCAGCAATAGCTTCTTCGCCATCAGTTGCAGTTACAATGTCGTATCCAATCATACTCAAACGAGCTTCTAAGATTCTTCTGATACTAGCTTCATCATCTGCCACTAATATCTTTTGATGCGAATCTTGTTCGGCTTGTAATTCATTATTCTCAGTCATTTTTAAGACCCCTTAACATTAATAAATATTACCTTTGTTTACATTATATTACAAAATATAAAAAAATCAAAATATTTCTTAAGAAAACATAAAGAAAATTAATGTATTTTTGTTAATAATACCCTTCTATTATTTGATTTTCTTATGCTTTTATTTAATCATTTAACTATTGTCTATATTGGAATTGAGGAACCTTTATGAAATGAAAGATTTTTTGTCCAAGTATAAGAATCAGAACGAATTATTTGCATATTTATCTGTAACTATTGCGGTACTTTTGTATGGTACAACTCTTACTGCGACAAAAATCTGTTTAAATTATTATTCTACTCCTCAATTAATGGCTTTCAGAATGTTTGTTTCTGCATTGTTCTTTTTACCGTTCTTATTTACTGTATATAAGAATATTAGAATTGATTTAAAAGATATTAAGTTATTGCTTTTAATGGTTCTTTGTGAACCTTGTTTATATTTTTTATTTGAAACAAATGCACTTAAATTTACTACTTCCGGTCAAGCCGGCATTGTAAGCTCATTAGAACCTGTATTGCTTGTTATCGCAGCGAGAATAATACTTAAAGAAAAATTTGTAAGAATAGTCTATTTAGGGTTATTTATTTCTATAATCGGTTCAGTTCTTTTAAGTATTTCCTCTGATACGTCAGAACTTGCACCAAATCCACTATTGGGTAATTTTTTAGAGCTAATTGCAATTATTCTAACAGATACTTGCGTAATAACAACAAAGTATTTAATGGAAAAATATCCTCCTTTCTTTTTAGCAGGTATTTCAATTTTTGCTGGATTAATATTTTTTACTTTGTTAAATATTATCCAAGGTGGAACTTTTGATGTTGTTGTGAACACAAGTTTGTTCCTTGTTATTTATCTTGGTTTACTTACAGTAATTGCATATGCACTTTATAATTTTGCAATATGTACTTTGCCAGCAAGTAAATTTTCTCCATTCTTGTTTATGTTACCAGTGGCAGCAGTGTTTTTTGGTTGGTTTTTCTTAGGAGAAACATTTAATTTAAAACAATTTGGTGCTTGTATTCTGGTAGCTTTAGGTATTGCAATTTGCCAAATAAATACAAAGAAAAAATTTGTTAAAATGGTTAAAAAACTGCCATTCTCTGACTGGGTATTCTCCTTAGTCAAAAAATAATTTGTTCGTGTTATAATTCAGTCAAGACATTAATAATTAATTAACAATATAAAGGGATATAAATGAAAATCGGAATACCAAGAGCACTATCATACTACAATTTCTATCCATTTTGGTATGGCTTTTTTACAGATTTAGGAATTGAGATAGTTCTTTCTGATATAACTACAAAACAAACAATGTCAGAAGGTTCTTCTTTGGTAGTTCCAGAAACTTGCTTACCTGTTAAAGTATATGTTGGGCACGTTTTAAATTTGTTAGATAAAGGTATTGATAAAGTATTTGTTCCCTCAATCCAATCTATTGCACCGAAAATTTATAATTGCTCAAAAATTAGAGGTCTTCCTGATTTAATCAGAAATGTTATTAAACGTGATTTTACGTTAATAGAAACTACTCTTGATAAATCAGAAAAAAATCAAGGTTTGTATGAGTTTTTAGCTGAAGCTGTAAAACCTTTTGGCATTACAGACATGGAAAGAATAAAAAAAGCTTCTAAAGCTGCGTGGAAAGTTTATAATAATTACCACGTTATGTCTAGAAGCGGTGTTCCATATAAAAAAGCATTAAGATATGCTTTAGAAAATAAAGTCGTTATTGCTGAAAATCAAAAATCATATCCGATTAATATTGCGTTAATTGCGCACGGCTATAATTTGTATGATGAACGTGTGAGTATGAAAATTTTTGATAAACTAGAAAAATTAGATGTTAAAGCATATACATCTGACCAATTGACTATTGAACAAATGCAAGAAGGTCTAAATTCTATGAAATCAAGATTATATTGGGCTAATGAATATGAAATTACTGGCGCTGCAGCTCATTATATTCAAGATAGAAAGATTGACGGTATTATTACAATTAACGCATTTGGTTGTGGTCCAGATTCTATGATGCTTGAAAGAATAGCAAGATATTCTAGAAGAATGAACAAACCAATTCTTCATTTATCAATTGATGAACATACTGGTGAAGCTGGTTTTGTTACTCGTATAGAAGCTTTTATTGATATGTTATACCGTAAAAAAAGAACAAATATTTTAAATAAAGTTAAGCTGGATGATTCTGAAAAGAATATAAAGTTAAATTATGATGAATATGTCATTGATAATAAATAGCTTATCTGTTTATACTCAATTAAATTTAAAATAAGAACAACCTTTTCACTATCATCTTGAAAGATTAAAAAAATAAGATGTAAATCGTAGTTTTGCAATCTATTCCAGTATTATGCCTAATATTAAAGTTGGCTAGATACTGAGCTCACTTTGCTCCTCAGTATGACATTTTATATTATACTCTACTTTAAAAACTCCACCACACAGCAGATAGTTTATTTTTATTTCACTACAAAAAAAGAGAACGATTATTTCGTTCTCTTTCTTTAACTAATCCCCAAAACTTATGCTTCTGGTTGGTTCCATAAAGCATCTCTGAATAACTTGCTTTTTTGTGTTTCTGCAGACAACGAAACATTCTTAGGAGTGAATATAAATACAGATTCACCAATTTTTTGTTGGCTACCTTCTAATGCATGAGTAGCACCACATAGGAAGTCTACAATTCTTAAAGCTTGTTCTTTATCTAATAAATGTAAATTTAAAACAATAGTTTTTCTTTCTTTTAAATGTTTAACGATTGAGATTGAATCTTCATATGAACGTGGTTCGCAAACCATTACTTCATATCCTTTAAAGTTGTTAATTGGAACAACTTTTTGTCTTGTTTCGTTTGAATATGATGGTTTTAATGCCACATTATCCTCTGTAGGATATTCACAAGATTCATCCATCATTTCTTCGTAAATACTGTCTTCTCTGTTCTCAAAACCTGATGTTAAAAAATCAATGATTTTTTTTGAAATGTCTGCAACTGCCAATTTTCTTCCTCCTAAGTATTATTCAAATAGTATTCTTCCTAGTCTTATAATGGTTGCACCTTCTTCAAGTGCTATTCTAAAGTCCCTACTCATACCCATTGATATTTGTTTTAATTCTACTCTGAATTCTGATTGTAAAACATCGTTTATTTGTTTGATATTACTAAATAATTCGTGCAATTTTTCATCAGAGCTATCAATTGGTGCCATATTCATAACGCCACATATCTCGATTGAGTCCAAATTCATTATTTCTTTAAATGCTTCATTGATTTTTTCTGGATAAAAACCAGCTTTTTGTTCTTCCTTTGCATTATTGATTTGCAATAAGATTTTTTGAACAATACCTTGTTTTTTAGCTTCTTCTGAAATTGCCTTTGCAAGTTTAATTGTATCTACCGAGTGTATTAAATCGAACTTGCCAACAGCGTGTTTAACTTTATTTGTTTGTAAATGTCCAATCAAGTGAAAACGACTGTTGTTCAAAATTTCATTTGGAAGTTTTTCCATTTTTTCAAGTGCATCTTTTACTCTATTTTCTCCAAAATCCCTAAATCCCATATTGTAATATTTAATGACTTGGTTTTCATCGAAATATTTAGTTACTGCAACTATTGTAGGTGTATAAGGTGCGATTTGTGTTTTGATTTTCTCAAAATTTTCAAGAATTTTATCCATTGTAAACTGTTAAAATGTCTCCCTTTTTAGAACAAATCAAACACTAAAAATATTATAATAAAATATTGTTAATAGTACAACAAATTGTTCACTACACAAATTGTTGGCTACAGCCAATATCCCAAAACCATGTAATCATAGCGTTTGCCATGCTTTCAACAAATTTAATATTTCTTAATATAGCTAAAAATAGCGCATTAGTTGATTTTTTTATTAAAATTTTTTACAATTTTAGAACAATGAATGAGATTTCAAAACGATATTTACAAGAATTTAAATTGTATATTGAAGTGGAACGTAATTTTTCAAAGCATACAGTTCTAGCTTATACTTCTGATGTATTAAGTTTTCTTGTATGGTTGGATGATAGAAGTATTCTAGATGTTACTTATCCTCTTATTCGTGAATATTTAATGTATATTCAACAATTTACATATTCAAAAACAACAACAGCAAGAAAAATAGCTTCTTTAAGAACTTTTTATAGATTTTTATACAGAGAAAAAGTAATTGAAACAAATCCAGCAATGGGTGTTCATTCTCCCAAACGAGGTAAATCATTGCCAGCGTTTTTAACGGAGGATGAAATAGATAAAATTTTACTTAGCATTAAAATTGACTCACCTGCCGGTTATAGAAATAGAACTATATTAGAGTTACTTTATGCTACTGGAATGCGTATTTCTGAATTAAGTAGCTTAAACTTTGAACATTTAAATCTGGATGAAAATGAAATAAAAGTATACGGAAAAGGTGCAAAAGAAAGAATTGTGCTTGTTTCTGAGCGTGCAAAAAAGTTTTTAGAAACATATATAAAAACTGTTCGATATTTAATATTTAATGATGAAAAAACAACAGATGTTTCTCCTGTTTTTATAAACAAAACAGGATATAGACTTCAACCACAAAGCGTAAGAAGAGCAATAAAAGAAGTAGTAGATAAGATTGAATTACCAAAACACGTTACCCCACACGTTTTTAGACATAGTTTTGCTACTAAATTATTAGAAAATGGGGCAGATTTAAGAATTGTTCAAGAACTACTAGGTCATAGTAGTATTAGTAATACACAAATTTACACACACGTTTCAACAGAAAGATTGAAGCAATCATATAATATTGCTCACCCAAGGGCAAATTAGTTGTATAATTAAGGAAAAATAAAGATAAAAAAGGAATTAAGTATGTTTGATGTTATAACAATGGGTAGTGCAACTTTGGATGCGTTTATAGAAACAGATGCAGCTAATATTTTATCTGTTTGTACTACTGATACAAAAAGAGAATTTATGGCTTATCCTTATGGTGCAAAAATTGAAATTGATAATTTTGATTTCCAAACAGGCGGTGGTGCTGTAAATGCAGCAAGTAATTTTGCTACTTTAGGATTAAATGCTTCAACTATTGTTAAAATTGGTGATGAAGTTCAAGGACAAAAAGTTGTTGCGACCCTTGAAAACTATGGAGTAGATTTATCTAATGTAGTAAAAAGCAAAGATTATAAAACTGGATTTTCTATTATTCTAATTAGCTTCCAAGGAGATAGAACAGTTCTTGCACATAGAGGTGCAAATGCAAACCTAGTTGAAAAAGATATTAATTTTGAAGCAATTAAAAATTCTAAATGGTTATATTTAGCACCTTTGAATGGTAATTCTACAAAAGTATTAGATAAAGTTGCTGAATTTGCAGAAGAAAATAATGTAAATTTGGCTATCAATGTGGGCTCTAGTAGTATAAAACAAGGTAAAGAGTATTTATACAAGATTTTAAAAACAGCTGAAGTTGTAATTTTGAACAAAGATGAAGCAACAATGCTTACAGGTATTCACGAAAGACCAGACACTAAAACAGAAAAATTCTCTGATGAAGTAATTCACCCAGATATTATAAAAATGCTTAATGAATTAAATATGGGCGAAGGAAGAATTACAATTATTACTGACGGCAAAAATGGTGCATATGCTTATGATTCAAAGAAATATTATCACTGCGGGGAATTCCCAGCTAATGTAGTTAGTACATTGGGTGCTGGTGATGCTTTTGCTTCTACTTTTGTTGCTTCTCTTATTAAAACAGAAGGAGATGTTGAAAAATCACTAAAATATGCTTCAGTAGTTGCAGCTTCTGTTGTTGAACACTTTAGTGCTCAAGGTGGATTTATATCATTTGAAGAAGTTGAAAAAAGGCTAAATAGAAATCCAGAATTTAAAGTTAATATAATTTAGTTTCTGATAAAAATAACCCTCTATTAATAGAGGGTTATTTTTGTGTTTCGGGGTTTGTGTAAAATTTATTTTATTATGCTGCCATAAAGAAGTTTTCTTCTAATTCTAATTCTTTTTCTTCTAATTCTTCTGGAGTTACTGCTTCAATATCTGTAGCTTCTTTGTTTGTAACTGTAGTTGCTTCTTCAGATGCTGCTGCATTTCCATTTTCTGCTACTTCTTCTGAAGTTTCTTCTTTTTCAGTTGTTTCAGTTTCTACTGCTTCTTCTGCTTTTGTTTCATCTACTTCTTTAGCTTCTGAATCAGCTTGTTCAACTGCTTCACCGTTTAATGCTCTTAATGTTTCTTCAGTTTGACCAATGCCAACCCAAGCTTCTTTTAATTGTTCTTTTAAGTCTTCAACTTTTTGAGTATATGTTTGGAAGAAGTTTACGTGAGTTGTTAATTCCATAGAGTATGCATTTGCATTTTCTGTTGCTTCTTCTGCAGAAGTTGATGCTGCTGATAAACCATAGTTTTCTTCTAACCATTCAGTATCATCTAATGTATTATAACCTTGAACTGATTGACCATTTACGTTCATAGAGAATGTACCTAATAATTCTTGGTCAACTGTGCCATCGTTATCGTGGTCTGTACCAGTTTGTACTGCTGAGTGAGAGCCACCTTCTTGGTAAGAAGCTAAATCGATTGAGAAGTCTTCGCCTAATTCTTCAGCAATTGATACAACTTCTTGATTGCCATCAGCATCTGTTTTAACTGCTTTTATGTTACCAGCTTCTAATTCAGCTGCAGTTACGATTTGGTCACCATCTGTATCTAGTGCTTGCATTTCAGACCATTGGTCTTCAGCACCTAAGAAGTCGCTAGTTGAGTCAAATGCACCATCATCTACGATAAAGTCATATTTTACTTGGTCTTCGCCTTCACCCATTGTAAAACCAATTGGGTCACAAGATTTAGATTCTTCAGCTGCTGTTTCTTCAGCTTTTTTACAAGCATCATATTGTTGAGTTTTTGCATCAATTTTAGATTCGATATCTTGAGTATCAGCGATTAATTCGTTTAAGTCACCTAATTTAGAGTCGATTGCTGTAAGTTGATCGTTTGCTGCGATTGCTGCAGATACTGCATCGCCAACTTCAGGAACATTTGATAAAGCACCTTTGATATTTCCTTGAAGTTCTGATCTTGTCATACCTTTTCCGCCTTCTTTGTTAGCTTCAACGTATGCATTGATGTTTTCTTCAACAGCTTTTTGAGTTTCTTCTTCATGTTCTTCTACTTTTTTCTCTTGAGCAGCTGCTGCTTTCATAATATTTTCTTCTGCTCTAGCTGTTAAATCTTCAATCTCAGCTTCGATTTTTTCCATTTCTTTATAGTTTTTATCTTTGCTATCTTCTAATTCTTCAATTTCTTCTTTAATTTTAGAAGATTCTTCACCATCAGCTAAAGTTGTAGCATCTGTAGATGATGCAGCGCTAGCAGCTTCTGTATCTGAAACTTCTGCAGCTTCTTCAGCAACTTCTTGTGCTGCTTTAGCATCTTCAGCTTCTTCAGTAGCAGCTGGATTTTCAGCACCTTTATTTGCTTCAGTAGCTTCATCTGCTGCGATTTCTTCTTGAACTTCTTCTATTTCTTCAGCGATAATTTCTTGAAATGATTCCATAACCTCTTCTGGGATTTCAGCATTCTCTTCAGAAGCATTAATTCCCAATTCATTTTCATATGCAGAAATTTCTTCCATCATTTCTTCTAAGCTTGATGAAAATTCGAATGAATCGCTATCGTTAGATAAAGTTAAAAATGATTCATTACCTTTATTTTTTAATACATCAGCAGCAGAAATTTGGCCACTTTGCATAGCTTGTAAAAATTTTAAATAATCATAATTGTTATTAATTGATAAACCCATACACATTCACTTTCTATATTTTTCGCACCTATGTATATATAAAGTATATACAAGATACATAATTGCCCAGATGGGTTAATTCTGTTACAAAACTTAACAAATAGGATTAAAAATATTTTTGTCAATTTCCGAAAAGTGATGTATTATCTGGCTTACGCAAGGAATTGCTGAATATAAAGAATCTTCTTCAATAGATGCTATTGCTATGATTTTTCCTATTTCGGCTGCGTGTGCCGAGTTAATTCCTGATACTGCATCTTCAATAACAACACAATCTTTAGGTGATAAATTAAGATTTTTAGCTGCTATTTGATATATATCTGGGGCTGGTTTTCCCGGAATTTTACCGTTAGAATATACAATTTTATCTAAATCAAACCATTTTGCTAGGTTAAATTCCTTTATATAAAACTCTACATTATCCCATTCAGACATTGTTGCTATTGTCATTGGTATATTATTTTCTTTCAAATAGTTCAAAAAATCTTCTGCGCCTGGAGATAAAACAAAGTTTTCTCTATCCTTTAGGCACATTTCTCGGTACATTGCTTCTTTTTCTTTTGCTAGTTTTTCAACTAATTCTTCTGTTGGCTTTTTCCCAATTGCATATTCTATAATATCTGCATTAGTCCTTCCGAACATTTTTTCACGCATTTCATCATCTGTAAAAGAGTAGCCTCTTAATTGTTTAGAATATATTCTCCACGCTTCATAATGCATATGTGAATCAAAAAATAATGTTCCGTTAAAATCGAAAATAATACCTTTCATAATTAATCCTTTTTGCTAATACTAGCATAAAAAGAAGCATTATTTTAAGAAAGATTTAAAAGGTTTATTTGCTTCGTAGTAATATCCACATCCGTCGAGTGGTTTGCCTCCATTTATCAAAAATTTTGTATCTTTTTTAGGATATTGTCTACAGCCAAGCCCTCTAAAGAAATAAACCTTGCACCTATTGTTTTCATCTAATTCTTTACACGTAAATAGTAGAGAGCCATTTTCTGACTTTCCAGAAATATAGAAACTATGATAATGTTTTTCCCATTCTTTTACTTTTTCAAATTGTTCTGATGTTGTTATTGGAGCTTCATCAACATATAAAAGAATGTTTCTACAACAATTACCACATTTGTTGCATTTACCCTTTTTTATAAATTTTGCTGAACTAAAGTATTGAATAATAAATTTTAGATATTTTAACATTTATTGGACTCTAAATTCTATATGAGCAAATGGGTAATCTTTATTGCTTAAATAAAAAAATTGAAGAATATATTTACCTGTGTTTTTCAAATAAATATAGTCTCTATATGATGTTTCACCTTTAATTAGATATAAATCTTGAGTTTTAACAATAGAAAAGCCCCAGTTTGTTGTTTTATCATCCTGTTTTGATAGTTGAAGCCTTACCCCATATTTTTTAAACCCACTAGGCGCAATTAGTGCGTAATTAATTCTTTGTCCAGAAGCAAAATTACGTTCTATTCTTTGTGTCTGCTGAGTATTTATGCTACCTGAAGATAAAACCAAATAAGGCTTCTGCTCTCTCTTAAAGAAACCACATAACAAAAATAATGGAAGTATCAATAATATTATTAATAGTTTTTTCATTCTAGTATAGGTACTTCTTTATTTTCTGTGTTTGAAGATTTTATCTCTTCTTTTACTGTTTCTTCAACCTTAGGTTCTTCCACTTTTTTTTCTTCTTGAGGAAGTTTTTTCTTTAGGTTGTTAATTTTGTTTTGAATATTATTTCTTAGATTTTTATCTTCTGAATAATTAGTAAATAGTTCATAATTTTTGATTGCATCAACCAAATTATTTTCCTTTTCAAAAGAAAGACCAAGCGCATAATATGCATATGCGTAGTCTAATCTAAGTTCAGTTACTTTTAAAAAGTCTTGTTTCGCTTTTTCTAGGTCGTTTAATTCAGCAAGGCAAAGACCTCTATTAAAATAAGCATCTGGATTTTCTTCATTTATTTCAACTGCTTTATTATAGTATTCTATTGCCATCGTTAAATTAGAGAGTCCCTTATAGGTATTTCCTATTTTGATATTAACAATTTCATCTTTTGGTTTAACTTCAAGAGCTTTTTTATATTCAGCAAGAGCCATCATATAGTTTTTATTTTTATAGTAATTATCTGCAATATCAATAAAATATTCATATTTTTCATCCGCAGAAGTTTCATTTGTTTCTAGTGCTTTTTCATACACTAACTTTGCATCTTCTGTCTTATCGTATTTTGTTAACGTTTTTGCATAAGAAGATAAAACTTCACTATTATCCGGTGCAATTGCCATTGCCTTTTCATAATATTCTATTACTTTTGATTTAGAACCTAATTTTTCATACGCATTTGCAATATTTAGGTAAAGCATAGGGTCTTCTGAATTATAATTAAGTGCTGATTCATAGCTATTAATAGCTTTTCTATAGTTTGCTTCATTGTATTGAGCATCACCTTGTGCAAGATATGCTTTTAAAATATATTCTTTAGCTAGTTTATTCTCTTTATCTTTTAACAGAACATTTTTATATAAACTAATTGCTTCTGAATAATTTTTTTGAGCGTGAAGAGCAATCCCCTTGTTTAACATCAAATCGAAGTTTTCTGGATTCATTGCAATCAGTGAATCATATACTTTTATAGCCTCTTCATATTGTTTATTTAAGTGATAAACCTTTGCAAGTTCCTTTTGAATTTCAACATCTTTAGGTGCAGCAATTTTACCAGCTTCTAAAGTTTTAATTGCGTTTTCATAATCACCTTTTTTTGCACAGATAATTCCGGCATTTAAATATGCAATAGGGTTATCTTTATTTGATTTAAGGTATTCTTCATATTGAATAAGAGCTTCATCAAATTGTTGTTTATCAGCTAATAAGTTTGCATAGTCAAATCTAATAGCAGTCATTTCTGGATTTAAATCAGTAACTTTTTTAAACTCTTCCATTGCCATATCAGTTTTTGATTGTGCAAGATAAACATATGCTAAATTTGCCCTTGCAACATAATCATTTGAATCTTTTTCAATTGCTTTTAATAAAATATTTTGAGCATTTTCAAAATCAGAAATTCTATACAATGCTAAACCATAATTTGAATAATCTTTGAATGTACTTGGGTCTTTTAAATAAATATCATTGTATATTTCAACAGCTGCTTGAGGTTTATTCATTCTTAAATATATAGAAGCCATATTTTCTCTTGCATCAAGTGCATCTGGATAATATGAAAGAAACATTTGATAGTATTTTATAGCTTCTTCATCTTCATTTAAATGTGTTTTAACGCTTGCAAGATTTAAATAGTTATATTTGTATTCTGGGAATATTTTAATAGCTTGGTTATACGCCGCAAAAGCTTCTTTGTAGTTTTGCATTTGCTCATAAATATTACCAAGACTTATATAAATAAATGCGTCATTAGGTCTTAATTTAACTGCTTTTTTATATGCTTCAATAGCTTCTTCCCACTTCCCTAGTTCAGAATATGTTCCTGCTAATTTTGTATACAAAAGAGCATCTTCTGGTGAAAGCTGAATGGCTTTATTTAGATAGTCCACAGCTTCTGTATATTGTTGTTTATCTGATAGAGAACAAGCTTTGTGATAAAATCTGTTTGCTTCTGGTGTCATAGCAAAAACAGAAGATGTTAAACTCGCTGTTATTATCATTCCGGTTAAAATAGACTTAATATTAATGGCACTATCCTCCCTCTTGATATAATTAATTATCTTATTTAATCGGCAAAAAATCAATTTATGTTGCTAAAGATTTACTTCTTTCTATTCACTTTGTTAAAAATATAAGTATAATTAAATTATGAAGAAGAGCTTAACTATAATTGCTTTATTGATGATAGTAATAACAACAACTGGGGCTGGATATGTTGGAACGCTTCCAGATATTGAAGCAGAATTTTCTTATATGAAGAAACAAGATAAGAGTGAACGAGCGTCTGCCCCATATTCTGTTGAACAACTAGATAATGAAAATGCTCAAAGTTTAAAACCAATTCCTAGAGAAAATGATACTTATGTTGATATTATTGTAAAAAAAGATAAAACAACTAAGTATTTAAAAGATGTCAATTCCGTAATTATCATTTTAGAAAAATTACGTAAATGTATAAATAATGAGCAGAGCATACAAGTTTTTAACGCTATAGTTAGTAATTTAATTGATAATGTTGAATATATAAAAGTTGAGTATAAGGATAAACCAGAAGGAAATTATCTTTCTTACAATAGATTGCAAGTAGTTTCAAATGAAGCAAGAGAAGTTGCTACTTTCAGAACACAAGGTTTAGCAGCTCAAAAATATTTACCATATACTTCATCAAATAATATTTATACTAAAGAGAATTTGGATGAAAAATTAGAAAAATTATTGGTGAATGTTAATGAAACTCTTTTTATTTTAAAGAACTTAGATTAATTATTCTTTAATATATCTTGTTGGTGATTATAAATATTCTAAATTTCTTTCTAAATATATTTAGGAGAACAGTTGATGTTTATAAAATTTTTGTATTTAGGATTATTTTATTTTTGTATTCAATTAATTGGGTTCTGTTATTCTGAAGAGATTTTAAGTGAATTAGAATATCAAAAATATGGTGCTACATTTCAAAATGAAAGTTTAGCTCAGAGACTAAGTAAATTAGAAACAGATTTTTTAGGAATGGAACAAAAGGGAAGTATTGATGAAAGATTAGATTTGTTGTATAGAATTTCTAATAATTCAAGAACCACAGCAATTCAAAAACCATATTACCCTAGTTCTTCAATAAAGAAAAAAAGCGCTATTCGAAAATTCTTTGATAATATAGGTGATATTGGTACAATGACAGGATTTACCCCTTCATTATCTAGTACTACTTATAATAATGGTTCTTATTATGACTCATATGGAAATAATAATTTATCAAATTGGGGAAATAGGGTATTTAATAATTTTTTAGATACTCAAAATAATTATTGCCCATACCATAATTCACATCATAATAATCATTTTAACCACCCAATACACAACAGACATTGGATGTCTAATAATATTAATAGAGAATACACTCATTCATACATGCCACAACATATACATCCACAAAATAGAGTTGTAAGGAATTTTTACATACCACCCAATATTCAATCAAGAACCTCAGTTAAAATTATTCGTGATTAATTTTCCTGCTAAAAACAGACCAACTGAGAATATCAATACCACAATTTTTAGTTAATTTAATAACATCAAAACAAAGCTTTTATAGCCAAATAGAAGAGAAGTAATCCCCCACCAATTTCAATATATTTAGCTGGAAATTTTTTTAAAGAATTAGCAATCGCAAATCCTAATACCGATAAAATAAATGTAATTGCACCAATCATCAATGCTGGTATAAAAATATTTACATTTAATAATCTAATAGAAACACCCGCACCAAAAGCATCAATACTTGTTGCAATTGCAAGACCCAATACACACATTAACCCAATACAACAAATTTTTACTTCTTCTTTCTTTTCAAAAGCTTCTTTTAAAAACTTACAACCCAAAGCAAAAAATACTGCAAATACTATCCATTTTGAAAAACGTTCTAAATATGAATAAACACTCCCTGTAAAAAACCACCCCAAAACCGGCATTAAAAACTGAAAAAAGCCAAATGCACTACCTAAAAGTAACGCATTACGAGTACGATTTGCATTGATAATCAAACCATAAGAGAAACTAACAATTAAAGCATCTAATGCTAAAGCTACTGATAAAATTACAATTTCACAAATACTCATAAATATTTTATAACATAAAAAAAACCGCTTTTGTTAAAGCGGTAAATAAGTGTTCTCTTTCCCTGTAAAAAATTTTATTATGCTTCTTCTGAAGCAGCAGCTGCAGCAGCTTCTTGCTCAGCTTTTAATTTAGCTTGTGCTTTTTTAGAAAGTTTTTCTGTTTCTTTTTTAACATAGTTTAAAGTGCCATCTTCTTTACAGTTGTTTATTAAATATTGAACTGTTTGAGTTGGTTGTGCACCTTTAGAAATCCAATCTAAAGCAGAAGCTTTATCTAATTTCATTTCTTTAGTTTTAGGATTATAGAAACCAAGTTGTTGAATAGGAGCAGCTTGTCTCTTTGTTGTAGAGTTTAAAACTACTATTCTGTATACTGGGTTCTTTTTATATCCTAATCTTTTTAATCTAATTTTAACCATTTGGTTTACTCTCCGTTTTTGTTTATTACTGCTATCTTCTTTTTTATGGGGTAATGATAAAGTTTTAGAGACACTTACTTATATATTAAAGTTCAGCCTTTTATCCCTTCCACTGCCCCTTGCAGCCGTTGAACCTTTAGTCTTAAAAGAGGATGACCTCCAGTTCTCTCTTATAAAAACATAAGCATAACAATTAATCAAGTGGTTTTTTTATATTTTTGTAACTTTACTTAAAGAAATAAAAATCTTACTATGATATAATTTTCAAAGGTTTTTAAATAAGTAGATATATTATTATGTATAAAAAAATTTTTCCAAAAGAACAAATAAAAATGGTCGTAAGTGATTTTGACGGAGTGTTTACAGACGGTAAATTAACAGTTTATTCAGACGGGACTACGTCTAAAAATGTTGATTACAAAGATATCATGGCAATTGCTAATATAATTAAGCAAGATATCAAATTTGCAATTATTTCTGGCGAAACTTCCGCTGCAATTGATATTATGAAGTCAAAATTTCCGATGATAGATACATTTCAAAATGAAAGAAAAAAAATTAATGTTTTAAAATCATTAATGGAAAAGTACAATTTATTTCCACAGAATATTATATATATTGGTGACGATATAAATGATATTGAATGTTTAAAAACAGTAGCATATCCCGCAACTGTACAAGATGCACATATATCAGTCAAAGAAGTGGAAAATATATACGTCTCAACAAAAAATGGTGGGTATGGAGCTTTTAGAGAGATTATGGATTGCATCCTATGAAAAAATTCTTATTACAAATTTATAAAAAAATTCTTCAATTCGATGAATATACAAATCAATATCTTAGAAATTCAAATAATATTGAAATACCTTCTATTGCCTATACAAATTGGGGCATGCATTTTGCAAATTTAAAAGATTATGATAAGGCAATCGAAAAACTGGAAACAGCAATAATGATGTCGAACCAAAGCCCTAAGCCTTGTATTAGCTTGGGTATTATATATGCTAAATTAAAAGAATATGAAAAAGCTGAAAAAGTTTTACTTGAAGCAATAAAAAGAGACTCTCAAAATGCTTATGCTTATTCTATTTTAAGTAGTATTTATGTTGCTGAAGAGCGTTTTGAATTAGCAGAAGATTCACTAAAGAAATCTTTAAAAATAGCACCTTCTGATGCAGAAACTTACTTAAATTACGGTATTCTATATGCAAAAATGCAAAAGAAACCAAAAGCAATAGAAATGCTAAAAAAATCAAAATTCTTAAACCCAGTAAATACCCACACATTGTTTATACTAGGTGTAATGTTGTTTGAAACAGAAAAAATACAAGAAGCATTTAATGAGTTTAAACAACTTGAAGAATTAAATCCAAACTATAAGAATTTGAATTATTACATAGCACTTTGCTACAAGAAAGAGAAAAACTACTTAGCTGTTCTAGAATATGCCCAAAGGGCTTTAAATGAAGACAATAAAAATCCTTCTATATATATATTACTAGCTCAAAACTACATTAATATGAACAAAAATGATGAGGTTCTTGCAATTTATAATAAAGGATTTGAAGCAGGCATAGATGATTTTGAATTTTTCCTTTCTTGGGGAATTTCTCTTTTAAGAATTAATAAAATAGAAGAAGCAAAAGAGCAAATTCTAAAAGCACTCGATAAAAAAGAAAATGATTCTAATGCGTTATATAGGCTTGGTTCTTGCTATTATAAAGAAGGAAATTTTGAAAAAGCTGAAGAATTGTACAATCTAGCACTTCAAGCAGACCCTATGAACCCCTCTGCAACAGCTGATTTAGGGATAATTTATTATGAAAGAAAAGATTATCAATTAGCAATTCAAACTTTTTTCAAATCAATTGAATTATCAACAGAAAAAGCATATTTGTACTTTTACATAGCAAACTGTTACTACAAAACAAACAGATTTAAAAAAGGTATAGAATACTACGAAAAAACAATTGAATATTATCCAAATCATATTGAGGCACTTATAAACTATACTGTATGTCTCCTTGATATGAATAATGTAAAAGAAGCACTAAGAAAAATAAGAAATGCTTACCAAATAAACAGAAATTCAGAAAAAGTTATTACAATATATGCACTAACTGATTTAAAAGCCGGAATATGTAGTGATGCAATTGAAAAAGCCGATTTATTGTTAGAAAAAAACAAAGAGAATAAAGAAGCAAAATTAATAAAAGCAAATGCTTTAATAAATATTAAGAAACCTCAAGAAGCCCTAAACATACTACTTCCAATGGAAGAAGAAGAAAAAACATCAAGAATAGTAGTATATTTATCGTATCTTGCATATAAAATACTTGTAGAAGAAAACCCTACAAACTATAATGAAAACATGCTAAATTTATATTTGGAAAAAGTTAATACAACAAACAACAATACTTTTGACAAAAATGAAATAAGCGAATATATTGAAAAAGCACTGAACATTAATAAAGGATAACAAAGTGGGAATCATTGTACAAAAATTTGGGGGCACATCTGTAGCCGATCCACAAAAAATCCATAACGTTGCAAAAGCCGTTATCAGAGAAAAGTTAAATGGTAATGACGTAGTAGTTGTAGTATCAGCAATGGGACACACTACAGACCATTTAATCAAACTAGCAAAAGAAGTAACAAATACACCAAACTCCAGAGAAATGGATATGTTATTATCTACTGGTGAACAAGTTTCTATTGCTTTATTAGCTATGGCTATTCAATCACAAGGACACAAAGCAATTAGTATGAACGGTCAACAAGTAGGTATTGTTACTGAATGTATTCACTCTAAGGCAAGAATTGTTGATATAAAAACAGAAAAACTACAACAAAAATTAAAAGACGGGAATATTATCGTAGTTGCTGGTTTTCAAGGCGTTACACCAGATGGAGAAATTACAACACTTGGTCGTGGCGGTTCAGATACGTCAGCAGTTGCTATTGCTGCTGCTTTAAAAGCTGATAGATGTGATATTTATACAGACGTTGAAGGTGTTTATGCAACAGATCCAAGAATTGTTCCAAACATTCAAAGAACAGATATTATTTCATACGAAGAAATGTTAGAACTAGCAAGTCTAGGTGCAAATGTTCTTCATCCACGTGCTGTTGAAACAGCAAAACAATTTAGCGTTCCATTGCGTGTTAGAAGTTCATTCAAATTAGAAAATATGGGTACTTTAATTATAGGAGTTGAAAACATGGAAATATATAAACCAGTCGCAGGCGTTGCTGCTGATTCTTCACAAGTTAGAATTTTACTATCAAACCTTCCAGATATTCCTGGTACTGCTGCTAAATTGTTTGGTGCATTAGCAAAAAATAATATAAGCGTTGATATGATTATCCAATCATTAGCAAATAATGGAACAAACTCTATTGCGTTTACTATCGCTGCTGATGATTTAGAAGATGCAATGAACATTTTAAAATCCGAAAAAGAAACTATACAAGCTGCTGAAATTTTAACAGATGATGATATAGCTAAAGTTTCAATCGTTGGTGCTGGTATGGTTGACCGTCCTGGTATTGCTGCTGACATGTTCCGTTCTTTAGCAGAAAAGAATATAAACATTAAAATGATATCTACTAGTGAAATCAAAATTAGTTGTCTTGTTGAAAAGAAAAATGCTAACGATGCAATAAAATCTCTTTGTAAAGAATTTGGATTAGAAACAACAGAAACAGCTGATGTTAAAGGTGATTTACCAGACGTATAAAGAGAATAAACATAAAAAAAAAGAGCTCTCAATTGAGAGCTCTTTTTTAGTTACACATATCCCACTGGACACACTGTCCAGCCACATATTTTCTACATACTGGGGCGGCGCCTTTACAATCCGACGCAACCAAATAAGAATCACCTTCTATGATGTCACTGTATGAATCTAAGAGTTCTTTTTGAGAAAATATTTCATCTTGTTCCATGTTAATACCTCCTATTTTTTTAAATCCAACATTTTTCCCAAACGAAGATTATGACTTTCATCTGAGAACTTAAAGAAACCAGAAAAAGGAGTAAAAGTCATTTCGTTAAAATACAATTTGTTATCATGTCGCAACCAATCAACACGAACTAACTTAAAATCTTTTGCCAAAGTTCTAGACAGTTCTACAGCTTCTTTAAGAATACTATCTGCAACTTCAGTATTTTTTCTGTATCCAGTATTAAAGCAAATATCACTTATGGAAAAATCTTTTTCATATACACAGCATTCCACAGGATGTGAGTATATAACTTTTTGATAAAGTTGTGGTTGTCCATTAAAACAATATATTTCATATTCTATTAAAGGTTCATCGTCTATTAATAATTCTTCAATAAGTATTTTAGGCTCAATACCTTTATATTGCATTTCAAAGCCCACCCAAGGGAAAAAACTGACATTAAGCCAAGAATTAAAATTATCTCTAACCATTTGAACCAATCTTTTTTCAGATAAAAACTGTTCTTTATTTTTGATTTTATAATTCCACTTACTACCATGATTTGTCTTAATGATAAATTTATTAGGTAAAGAAGAAAAATCTATCTCGTCAAATGTTTTGCATACTAACAGAATAGGTTTTAAATATTCTTCACCAATTTGTTTTCGAATCCAATCTCTAACCAATATTTTGTCGGTTAAATTTCTTTTTAATGGAATATTATCATATAACTTAAGCCATTGTATTTTTTCATTAAATGTTTTTGGATGAGACAAATTAAGCTTTTTCCCCATTTGATAATAAAAAATTTTTTCCAGATATAAAGGATATTTCTCAGGAGTTAAATTCAATAAAAAATCATAATCATAAGGAGGTGAAGGAATGTCTTCTTTACTAATACCATGTTTAAAAAAAAAATCTAACATATACTATTCCTTTCAAAACTATGTGTATAACACATATTATACATAAAAACACAGCTTTGTAAATATATTAGTATGTGTGTTACACTTACTTTTATCCAAAAACATATCCAACAGACACTTATATTTCTTTGTTTTATTGCTTAGTATAGTTGTTAAGGATGTTTTAATGGATAATAAAAAATTACTAGGTAAAAGAATAAAAGAGTTAAGAAAAAACAGAAATTTAACACAAGAGAAACTTGCAGAAATGATAGACATTGAAACTTGTTCTTTAAGTGCAATAGAAAGTGGTAGGCATTACCCTGCATTTCCAACAATAGAAAAAATTGCTTCTAGTCTCAATTATGATCTAAATATATTCTTTGATTATAAACACTTAAAAACAAAAGAAGAAAAAATAAAAGAAATACAAACACAAATAAGTTCACAACCTGAAGAAATCATTAACATAGTTTATAGAATAATCCATTAAGAAAGTAATTCATCTATACGATGATGTGCGGATTTTGTTGATTGTTCAACAGCAACCATTCTTTCAATCAGACAGTTGTGTTTATCTTGCTTATCTTCTAGGCGTTTTATATGATCTTCAATATATTTTAGAGTTTTGGTATAACTTCCAATTGCAATACTTGCAGAAATAATATTTATCACCAATAACAAATAAAATTCATTCATCAGCAACTTTTCCAAGCCTTCCAATTAAACATCTGAAAAACATCTACACACCAAGACATAACATTCGCTTTAATTGTATTTGTACCTTGTTCTTTTATAATGTGCCTAAAAATCAAAGATGTTAACCTTCTATACTCTTTTTTCTTAATTTGATTTTTCAAGATTTCACTAATTACATATGATTTAAATTCAAGTAAATAATCATGTAACATAGAAGCAATCAAAAAATCGTTATCAGTTCTAGACCCAATAATTCTCCAAAAGAAACGGGGTATATCAGCCCCGTTCCAAGTGTATCCGTTATAAATAGTAAAGGAAAAATTTCGTTTAGTAGTTACAATTAAAACATCAACAGAATTTTGAAGTTCAAAAGGATATTTTTTCTTGTTCTTTTTTAATTCTAGGATATCATCTGCATCTATAACCCTTACTCGGACATTAGGTATTTGGGAAAAAGAAACACTTATTATTTTTTCTTTCATAATTAATCTTCAACTTTCAAAAGTTTTGTATAATCACCAGTTTTGAAGAACTCGTCTAACTGTTCTTTAGTAAAACCCAATAACGTTCCTATTGAGTCAACATAAGCATTTCCACGATAGAAGTTGTTTGCTTTTAACTCTATCTTTAAGGCTTTTATGTCAATATTCAGCCCTTGTGATACTTCGCTATCGTTCAGAATGACACCTTTGTCATTCTGAGGCTCAGTCGAAGAATCGCAAAGACTTTGAACCTTTGCAATAATGTCATCAAAATCCATTCCAGTTGCTTTATAAATACCACGTTCAACATCTGCAGAAGTTAGAGATAGCATTGCAATACGTTCTTGTTCTTCTTTCTCTTTTTCTTCTTCTGATTTCATAGGGCATTTTTCTGTTAAATACCATTTATTATCAACATCAGATTGTTGAACATCTAGTTGAACCATTCCTATTGATTGATAAAATTGAGTATTATTCCCCATTCCAGCTTCAACAAGTCCAGTTTGTTTGTTTACTACTTTTGCATATTTAATCATTAGTTAACTCCTTTATCTGGATAAAATCTTATACATTGTGCATCGTAACTAGTACTACTTGGTGTGGCTGTTCTATACGTTGAACCTTTACCAATTTTAACTAATCCGCTATTTGCAGAACTTGAAGTGCTTTTTTGACCACCACCAACACCAACTGGTACTTCATCAATCCATAAACAAGTATAATCATCAATAGTAGTTGATGCCGTTATTGCAATACGTATAGCATAATACAACCATCCACTTACTTCTGCAGTATAAGTTTCACCCCACACTTTTTCAACACCAGCAGAATAATCTGGACTAAGCATATCTGTTATATTTGCTTTACCATCACCAGTTATATTTGTAACGCTTGTATCAAGCCTACCTTGTAAACTACTAGCCCACGCACTCCAGTCCATTAAACTTTGGTTTGTTTGACCGTTAGCTACAACAACAAAAGATTTAAATGGTTTGTCAGTTGTTTCTTCTTTGTATGGATAGAAATAGGAGTTATATAATGTTCTACTTGAACTCCAATACAAAACATCATCTTTGCTTAAAGGTATATAATAAGTTTCGGGAACATTTGTTGCCTCGCCATCATGATATAAAGTACGTTGAATCCCGTTTATATAACAATAAGATGTAGCATTTCCGTTTTGCCATAATGTAAGGACTAAAACACCATCAGATGTTGCAGTGAATGGTGTTGTTTCCAGTGGACAACTTGTAATTTCAGTTCCATTATCATAATCAATATTATTAGATACATCTGTTTCTGTGTCTTTAATTAATGGAACTCTAAATATCAAATTATCAGTATCAACAGCAAACTTAGCACATTGTCCATAGGTTGCTATTTCTGTTTCATATTCTGCGTATGTACAAGTATTCAATAAAGTTATAGTTTTAACATAACAAGTTTTTGAAAATGCAAGTGCTGTACTTATACTAGAATTAGAAAAAATAAAAAACCTTTTATCATCATAACCTAAAAGCCAATTACCCAATGAAGCACTATCTGTTATTAATGTCGAAGTCCAAGTATTAAAATCTGTTGTTTCATAAACTGTACCAGAACCAGTTTGAATAGCAATTGCTTTACCAGCACCAATTATAAAGTTACTATTTAATGCACCAGTAACCGGAATTGTACCAATTGTTTCAAATTTCAAACCATCTATTGTAGATATTATTAAATCATCATCAGTATTAATAATAAATCTATTGTTAACATCATCGAAATTAATACAATTAAATCCAGCTTCATGTATTAGTGTCGGAGTAGACCAAATTAATCCGTCTACAGTAGTAGATACATAACCACCGTCGGAAACAGCGACAAATATACCATTACCAAAGGCAAGACTACGCCAATTCATTACATCACCAGCCCAACTTAATACACCTTGCCAATTAATAGTTGTGGCTGTTGTACTTACAGCATCACCTGTTAAAGAGATTGCAACAAAACGTCCGTTTCCAAAGGCGATTTTTTGCCACATTTTATTGTAGCTAGCATTGCCTACAGCAGTGTTTTGCCAAGTATTTCCACCGTCCATAGAAAGAAGGAAATAAACACTACCATAAGAAGTTGCTATAAAACAACCGTTTCCATAAGCTACATCTAGCTTATTCGCTGTACCACCTGGAACAGTTGCTGAATTCCAAGTTACACCATCATCTGAAGTTGAAATATATCCGTCATTACCAACTAAAACATATTTACTACTACCATAGGCAAAAGAGTTCCAATTTTTATAGTAATATCCAGTATTTTCTTGCCAAGTTTCTTCGATATTTGTTGAAACACCACCAGTCAAATAGTTGTTATATAAATCTTTAAATTGCGACTTAGAGTATTCCGTACCGTCAGCAAGTAGATATCCTTCTGGTACATATTTACTTGATGAAGCCAAAGCAACTATTGAACCAATAGGTATACTTGCAGCATCTCTTGCCTTTTGAGTTGCAATTTTAACTTGTTCTTTCGCTCTTTCAACTTCTTCTTTTGCAAGTAATACTTCGTTTTTAGCCAGTTCAAGTTGTTCAGATGTTAATTCAGCCTTTTCTTCAACAACATCTAAATTTGCCTTAACTTCATTAGATAAATCAATAATACTTTCATAAGAAGATTGAACTTCTTTTCTTGTATCATATAAATCAGATATAAGTTGTTCTGGTTTTACCTCAGCTGTTTCTTCAACTTTAATACAACGTTCGACTTTTCTATTTAAAATTTGGAGAATTCTAACTATATAATCAAAAGTCCATTCCAAAATTTCCAAGTTAAAATATGATGAATTGTGAAATTCACTTTCTTGTTTTATTTGTAAATCAAGATATAAAGAAAGATATTCTTTAAAATCTAGAACATTATATTTAGAAGAATCAAGAGGAAATGTAATATAAGAACCATTTTTATTCCCCACTTCTGCAATAGAATAATCAACACCATTTTCCAAAATTGAAACTATTCCATTTGCATCAATATGATGTACAACTAATTCTGATTCATTTTCTATCAAAAAATCAAAATCAAAAATTTTAGTAGAAGAATTACCCGTATGATTATTTACGGGCACAATTGATGAAACTGTCATTCCTAACTCCTTATTTTTTATTTTCTTTAAATCTGTTTAATATCAAATCGATTATTTCGTTTCTCGCTTTTAAATCAGCTTCTTTTTTGTTGTTTTTCTTGTATTCAGAGAAAGATGAGAATATTAATTTGATAAAATCATATTTATCATCTTGTTTTTTAAAATTAATATCCTTTGTTTGGGAAAATAAATATTTGTAATCAATATTTATTTTCTCAAATTCTTGAATACTCAAGTTTTGAAAATTTAATAAAAGGTTATAATCTTCTTTGGAAAAAGATGCTTGAAAATCAGATATATCTTTTTGTTTAAAAGCAATAAAATCTTCAAAAAGCTCAGTAATTAAATCAATAAATTTCTTTTTATCAGTAACGATGCACTTATATTTTTTCATAGAAGAAATATAGTGTTTTTTAGCATTTATAGAAGCATTTGACAAACTATAATCAATATAAAGATATGCTTTATCAATATCTTGTTCAACAATATCTATAATTTCTTGCCAATTTTCAAGATTTTTTTTCTTTTCATCTTCTATTTTTTGCTTTTTGTCAGAACTAATAAATTCAGAAAGAAACTTTTTAACAGCATTTTTTATTTCTTCATCCTTAATTGCTCTCAGTTCTTTTTCTTGTTCTACGTCAGATAACTTATATGAGAATAACTCCTTAGCAAAATTGAATCCTATTACATTTACCTTAAATTCTTTTAGATTTTTTTCTAAATTTTCCTTTTCATCTTTCAATAAAAAATCTTTGAACTTATCAAAATAAGATACAGCCTTAGAATCTTTATCTTGTATAAATTCAGAAATTAAATAGTAATAAAATCTAGAATTAAATTCTTCCATTTTTGCCTTGTAAGTTTTATTGTCCCATTTTTCCTTTTGAGAAATAAGCCTTATCACATCGTGAGCATTTTTAAATGACGAGAGAATAATTTGTTCATTAGACTTGTACAAAACAGCCCTAGAAATTGCAGAAGAAAGTGAATCTTCAAATACATTTAATTGCCATTCCTTTAGCTGTTCTTGTTCATATTTTTGCATTTCATTTTTAATAGCAAGAACTTTATTCCTTTTTATTTCCAATGCAATTTTCTTTGATTCTTCATTTTGAAACTTCATCAAAGATATTTGCTTTAAAATAAAAGAGTCCAATTCTTTTATAAACTCTTTCATTTTATCTTCTATATTTTTCCCCTTAATTGAATAAAATCCATCCTTCGAGAACAATAATTCTTCTTCCCATTTATCAATAAGATTAGATAATTCAAGTATTTTTACTTTATCAAAATCTTCAACAGAAATATCCAAATTATGAGTATCTTTTTTTGATATAGGAATTTTTCTCAATGAAAAAGTATTATCCTTTTTATTTTGCATATTTAACATAAATTATTCCTCTCTCTATTTTTGGGCTATTTTCAATATATTTGAAGAAAGATTCAAGACTGAATTTGAGACAGAATTTACCAAATTATTTTTACTACTTGCAGATTTTAGTGCAGCATTTTGGTAGTATTTTTGAGATTGTCGAAGATAATTTTCTGCAGTTCGTTCTGAATTTTGAAGGGTAACTAATGCATCTAGCTCGCCATTTAATTTTTCATCTGTAACAAGATTTAAGGCCGTTTTTGAAGATAATAATATATTGTTAGAAGCAATATCTGATTTCATTTCACTCATATTCAAAATTGATTTTAAACGTATTCTTCTAGCTTCATCCAACCCTTGTTGTCTTTCATCCGCAGCATCTTCTTTTGCTTGTTTAGCTTCTTGTCGAAGTATATCAGTCTGATATTTTGCTTCTTTTCTCACTTCAACAGCTTTTTTAACTTGAAAAGCTGCTTGTACAACTTTTATAACAACATTGAAAATATCCCAAGCGTCCATTGTCGTACACCTAATTCCTTTCTATAAATTTATAAAAGAACTCAAATCCCTTTTTAGGAGGAAACTCTTTTAAAAAAGTATCACCAAAAACAAATCCCAATTTTTCAAGCCAACTTTTTAACTTCAAATTTGATTTATAAATAAAATTAAAAAGGATATCATAATCCTTTTCTGCTAATAAAATTTGATTTTTTAAAGTAGAAAATAATAATCTTTTATTATTTTTAATCCATTTTGTGGATAGAAACCAAACACTAGCAACACGATTATGTTTATCAATAACTTCATCAATACCACCAATCGCTATTGGAACTTTCAATTTTTTATCATCAAATCCATAAAGAACAAGAAATTCTTTATTTTTAAAACTTTCAATAGTTTTCAAATACCATTCCTCAGAAAATAACGCCATTAATTCTTGTTTATCTTCATCACGTATATTTTTTAAAATTTGATGCACAATTAATATATCATTAGACTTTTTAAGCATTTTTATCAGCCACCGTTACATCCAAGGATATAGAATTTACAGTTAAAGGAAATGGATATATTTGTTTTATATGCACATTTGCACAGTCAGAATAGTCAGAGAAAGAATATAGTTCAACATTTCCAGAATGTAAATAATTAGGGTCATTTATACTTTTCATACTTCTAGAATTTTGAACAACATCTCCATTTGTTCCTATAACAAAAAAATCTTCCCTAGATTTATCAACCATTACATTAATAGAATTAACTATTTTGGTAAGACCTTGAGTATTCTCTCCTTCTAAATTCAAAGTTTCCAGTTCAAATTCATAGGGTAAACCCGCAACTATTTTTGAAACAGGATAATCTAGTTCAATAGTTCCGTCTTTTACCAATTTGTCAACTACTACACAACCGTCGACTAAAAGATTTATAGTTTCACCCTCTAAATGTTCAAGCCCTTTAATTGTTTTTATAGGTTCACCTTCATAGCAAAGAGAACTATCTAAAAATATTCCATCTTGAGTTTTTTCAATGTAGCGAGATGCCAAGCGTTCAATGTAGCGTTTAGTTTGTCCATTTATCTCACGTTTAACAACAAAATAAGGAACATCTTCAAAATTTTCTCTAATTACGGCCACTGTTTCAAAGTTTCCTTTTGTTTCGTGCTTGTGCCAACCAATAACTTCTTGCTTTTTGTTGTAAGTCAAAGCATTGAGCGTTCCATCAGACATAACACACCAAAGAATCCTATAAGGTTCTTTTGAATAAGCCATATCAATAACTTGCTTCCCCTCAAACAAATGATTTGCGAAAATAGAAAGTTCTTCTCCGTCATAACTATCAGAAACATAGGTATAGCCCAAATCTCTTACAACACTACCACCAGATTGAACAAATAAAATCATATTACCAGATACAACTGGTTGAACGTGCGAACAACCATAATAACTCTGAGGAGTAGCAACCAATGAAGAAGAAGCAGTAAAAGCACCATCAGAACCATTCAATTTCCATTCAGCGCCAGAAGTTAGTAAAATCAAGTCATTCATTGCAATAATATGTCTAATTTCGTTAACCTCACGTTCTGATAGAGTTATGTTTATACTATCAGTTGTTTTTAAGGGTCTAGAAATATTAAAGTTATTATTTGTTGAGGTTTGAGATGTAACAACTTGCTGAGGATTATTCTTTAAACAAGCATACACTTTACGTTGTTGGAAATAATTTACGCACGATGGATTATTTCCATCTTTAAATGGGTTAGTATAAATTGGTGCAGTAGATGTCATATCAGGTTCTATTTTGTCATCAGTAAAAGTAGTATCAGATGTTGTTCCAATGTAGCCATAAATACCATTTACACTTTTATAAACATTGTATTCTATGGCATTTTCAACAGCAGTAAACTCCAATTTAATATAGTCAGAAACACCCCAATATGATTCAACTTCACCTTCAACACTCATAATATTTGAAGAATTACTTTCTTCATAAGAATCTTTCATTACAGCCGTTACAATATAATTGTATGTGGTTTTTTCTTCTGAACCACCTTTCCACGTTATATTAGTAATTTGAGGTGCAGAAATTTTAGGATTAAACTCAATTGTTTCTAATTTCCAGACATAATGTGATTCTCTAGAGAGTTCATAAGGAGAATATTCATTATGACACAAAGTTAAAACATCAGCATTTTGTGCATATTTTATGTTAAATAAATCTTTTTCTAAAAACGGAGTTTCAATTTCAACTGGAGCATCATCACTTTTAATCTGACCAGCATTTTTAACAAACCTAGCATAATTATTTCCAAGTTCGATAATATATGTTTGTTCAGTATTAAAAGAAAACGGAAGCAACCTAACAGATGTAGAAGAATCTTTAACCTCACAAATGAACTCAAGCCCCGTTCTATTACTAACGCAACCTTCTGCTCTAACAAACCCATTTTTTAAAGTTTTTAACCCAATAACATACTTTGCTAAATCATTTCTAGAATATAAAGCTGGACTTAATTCTCCACCAGTAAAAGATTTTTGTGTATATCTAGTCATAAAATCTCCTATCTTGCATCTAACCAAGAGCAAGTAGATGTATCTTTGATAAAACCTTCAGAGGCATTCATCACTTTTGATTTTGCAAGAATATTTGTGTAAACACTCATACAATCACTTTGTATTGCACGATTTCCGGTAATTGCCGGTGCAGCGAGAAATGCAAGATACCAACAGAGCGCCATAACAAATTCTGTGGAATAAAATGTTTCATTTTCTACTAATTTTGTGTAACGCAAAACAGCTGGAGTTTGGTTAGAATTAATTACCTTTTGCCCAGTTGCATTTGAAGCTATTTCAAACTCAACTAAATCACTATCTACATATGGAATAATTTCACGAGCGAACACACAATCATTTGGATAATCATATTCATATAAAAATTTTGGATTTTGTGGAATATTACCAGTAAGAGTTAATTCTCTATAAGAATTTGCGAAATTCCAATCAAAATCTTTAAGAACTTGTTCTCTAGCCACTTCATAAAATTCATTTAGAACAACTGTATTTTTATCTGTTTGATTAGAGCTTTGGATACCAACACTTACTCTTAAATTTTTCAATGTAATATTAAATATTTTTGCTTTTGTGTAATTCATTTTTACTCCTTTTTTGATTTAAAGAAAGAGTGCCCACTTTATAAGTGGACACTCAAAGACTAAAAAGTATGAGGATATGTTTAACCTATATTATGGAAACTTTCTTGAGCACCAGCAGTAATCCCAGCTAAAATTTTGCCAGTTGTTGGATTAGAACCAGTAACTGTATAAAATAAGCGCATATAACCAAGATTACCTTTTGGTAAAAATTTAATAGAAGAAACAGCACCTTTTACTAATTCATCAAGAGTCATTGTTTGTTCAATCAAATCAACTGGATCAGAAAACTCTTCATCAGTCGCAGTTTGAACTTTAATATCTAAAGCTGTTAAATTATTAAATTCTTCAGAAACTTGAATAAATAATTCAATAGGTGTACCAAAAGAAACTTCTCTTTTCCCTAAATCCAAAATATTTTCTGATTCAGCACTTGCTGTTATTTTTTGATTATTTGAAAATAAACCTTGTTCATCTAATATCATTTTTATTTCCTTTCTTCTAAGATACTAAATCTTCTGTACAAGTAATTTGTTCACATTCACGGATTGGAATATTTTTGTAATGTAAAATGTTGTCATTTAAATATTCCTTGATAGTGAAGTTAACATTAGTTTTAGCTTTTAATTGAGCTTCGAAATACATAAGAACAGTAGAGTTGCAATAGATACAAGTTTTACCAGTTTTAGCAAATCTTCTAATTTTGTAATATGCCTTGTTTAAAAGCTCTTCTAAATCAGCAGCAGAAGTTGACGCCAAGTTTGCAATGCTAATGTTTGCAATACGGCAAGTTGAACGCCAATCACGAACTGATAAACCAACATCCATTTTGTAATGGTCTTGGTAAACTTTTCTTTTTCCACCAGTAGCGCTTGTTTCAGTTAATACACCGTCATCTTTGTGTTGAACACCAGCAAGAGAACCTTGAGGGTATAATAAAGAAGTATGTAAATCCCCCCAAGTTACAAACCAAATTGAAGTATTATCATCAGCTTTTCCACCAGCATCAATAATATTTGAACCAATTTTCTTAGTATCAGCTGATTTTTTAGCATATCTAGCAGTTAAACCATCAAAAGCTGCAGCATTTTCTTTTATGCTACCGTAAAAGATTGTTTCTTGAAGTTTTTGGTTCATTGCTTCAATAAATGCAGAAGATTCTGATAATCTAAATAATTTAGGATTTTCAGATTTATCAACTAAATCAACATCAACAATAGAATATGTTTCTAACATGCCAGTAACATCTTTTACTTGTTCAGTTGTAGATTTAGAGCTAGGTACATAGCCATATAGATTTCTAAATACAGCAGATGGAAGCCCAGTTCTAATAGTTGTAATGTGATTTGTTCCATCATTACATTGAAGAGCATTAGCGTCTTGTAAAACTTCATTTGTTTCAGACATCATTTCAATAATTTCAGCAGCGATTTTACCATTTTCAGTTCTTTTAAATCTATCTGCCAATGTTAAATAATTAGCACCTAAAGTTGCCATTTGATTTTCCTTTCATTTTTTTGTACTACATAGTAGGGAAAAGAATATCTTCCCTATTTTCTTTTTGAACTGCAGCAGCATTTGCACCATAAATATAATCATTTTGCATTTTAAGACCTATGTTATAGAACATTTTCACCACTTGAGGGTGACAATTTAAACCAGTCTCTTGCAATAATTTTTGGACTTCTTCGTCAGCAAATTGTGTATATGCAACATTTGCAGTTTTCATTGTTTTTTCAAAATTAGCCCCACCAATTTCGCTATCATTAATTAATGTGCGTTTGTAATTTTCAACAGTTTGTCTATGTTGTTCTGCTTGAGCTTTTAAGATGTTAGAATCTGTAAGCTGTGTTAGTTTCACTGCCATAGACATTAATTCATTTGCACTTTTTTGAGATAGATTATACTTTGCAGCTAATTCATTAAATTCATTTAATAAAGCCTCGTCATAACCATAATTAGTTGGAAGTAGAACATCAGAATAATCATATTGTTCTGGTTTTCCAAAGTAACCTTCATCTGTAGGAATAGCATCCACAATTTTTTCATCAGTAATCTGTTCAAAATCAGTCATACCTAAGGCTAAATTTTGATTTTCATTTTTTTGAAACATATTTTTCCCTTTCAAATTCTTATAAAATACCAAGTCTTTCCATCAAATCCCCACCAGCAACATCAGTACCAGCAATATTTTGAATAATTTCAACACCTTGTTTAGCCTGTTCAATTGTTTGCTGTTGTTTTTGGAATTCTTCTTGCTGTTGTTGTTGTCGTTCTATTTCTCGCGTAGGAACAATTTGTTCTGGAGAGATATTAACGTAATCAGCATAGTCATCAATCACCTTGCTAGCATTGATTTTCTTAGCAAGAATAGGATCAATGCTGTTAGCCAAGTTGACAGTAAATGTTGTAAATCTTTCCATCGCAGCAATTTTAGTTGCTTTTTGAGCTTGAGCAAGTGTTGAGACAAATTCAATATCCATATTTGAACCCATAATTTCTTCTGGAGGTTCTGGCAGAATATTTAATTTTATACACTCTTCAAAGACCCAATCTATAATTACATTTAAGCCAGAATGAATTTGTTGAAGTAATGGAGATAAAAGCACCATTTTTTCTTCTTTTAGTTCATTGACCTCTGTTGCAGTTCTAGAGCGTTCAGCTGTGTTTAAAATCATAGAGAATAAATCATTATAAAATATTTCTTTAATAGACTCTTTTAATTTTTCAATTATAGAATCTACCTCTAAAACTCTCGGATTTACTTCATAAATAGGAGATAGCCCTCTGCCATTTTCATCCTCTTCAATAAAAGCAGCTGGGGCATCTATCATCTTTTTGTTTTTTAAGCTAGCTGGACCTTTATAGGTTGGACTAATCATTTTCTTTACAGCTTTACCCTCATCAATTACCATACTCATAAGCTGTTTGACATCTGGCAGAGCATTAACTCCAGGACACTCACAAGGGTAAATATCTTCGCCATTGACTTCAGACTCAAAAACAGCATAAGGAAACCTATCAAAACCACTTTTAGATAAAAACTTTTCTTCATTTGAAGCATATTCATAGTAAACAGATATAAAAGCTTTATCTTCTGCCCAAACAGAATCTGGCATAAAGTCTTTATTTGGTTCAACAAAATGAACAATTTCAAACATCTCTTCAAAACGATTTGAATTTATTGCATTTAAAATATTTTGGGAAACATTTTCTTCACCAAAAGTATCATAAAGATTTTTAGCTGTTTCCATATACACACGGCAAATAGTATCAATTTCACCTTTTGAATTTTTTGCTATTCTGTATGAACCTATAGGTAATAATTGACAGCGAAAAACACTAGTTTCATCTTCTTGTAAAGCGAGAGTAGCAATACCAAAAACACCTAATTGTTTATAGACAGAAGGCAAAACTCTATACAAATTAGAGGAGTTAAAAATATCACGCAATAATATTTCAACACTATTGCACCAAGTTTTAACTTCATAACTTGTTTCTGGTTGATAGCCACGGACACGAACTTTAAACCAATTTGTAGCAGGGTTTGTTGCACCAGACATCATACCAGAAGAAAAGTTTCTAACAGCTATTAACGGAGTAGAATCCTTTATTTTCTTATTTTTTGCTGGTTGTTTGTTAACGTTACGAGCTAAGAAACGAACAGAACGAGGTAAAAAATAATCAGCTAAATCTTGCCAATCAGCTTTCAATGTATTATAAGCAACCTCCATTTCCATTCTTCTGGAATTAAAATAACTTTTTGAATAAGAGTTCTTTTTCTTCATATTATTCCCCTAATAATTTTTTCTTAGAAACAGAAACTTCGTCATCTAATCCATTGTTTGAGGTTCTAATATTTTCAGAAGCCAAAGCACTTTCAATTCTTCTATTTTCAGCTGTTGATTTTTGTAATGAAGCATCAGCATTAGTTGGCGATTTAATTTTTTCTGATTCTTTTACCTTTTCAACTTTTGCAGATAAGCACATAATTTTTCTCCTTCCATTAAATTTGTATTAAAAGCTATATACCGAATAATTCAGTGGCATAATTTAAGATTGTTTTAAAGAAAATGCCGTGAAAAACACGGCAATAAGAAAGAATAAACTATAGATTGTGGATGTAAGTAAGACGATTTAACCAACCTTTCAAGAAATTTTTTTGTGTTGGATTGTTTTTAACAATCAAAAGATATTTTTCGCGCCTTAAATTTATAAATTTATCAAAATCAGATTGTGAGTTTTTATACATTTTCTTGGCAGTACTAACTCCGTGATTTACACTAGAATCAAAGAGAAGATATGCTAATTTAAAATCATTTATTTTATTTGCACCAGATAAAAGCCAATATTCTTCGTAATAAATTTTGGTTGCTTCTTCTTTTGTAATTGTTTTTACAGTTTTATTTTGAAGATTTTGCTTTTTAAGATACGCACTATAAGTTTTTTGAGCAATGCCATAATTAGTTTCACCACCTTTATCATATTTGTTATTAGAGTAACCACCTTCTAACTTAAACAAATGGTTAATCGCATTTTGAAAATTAATATCGTTTTTCATAGAATCCTTTCAAAGAAAATAGACTACGGATTAACCCGTAGCCTATAAAAATGACAATTGCGAAATTGTACTAAATAAATTGATTATTAATAGAAATCATTGAAATTACATAAATAATATTATGAGTACGTCTTTGCGAGCGTAAGCGTGGCAATCCAGAGTATTAAAATAATAAAAAACAAAATAAGTGTGATTTGAATGACTTTACAAAGCGAATTCGCACAACGTAGTGAGCAGAAATGAGCCTGTATCCGAAATGAAATGTAGGTGAAATAATAATTTAATTTTCTTTAGTGAAGTAAACATCACGGCAATTCACTGTTTGAGCGTGAGCGAGTTTGAATTGCTTTTATGCTGAACTTAAGAAAATAATTATTATTGAACGGATTGAAAATCACACTTATTTTATA
>JAFTSM010000011.1 GCA_017467305.1 Candidatus Gastranaerophilales bacterium | reverse complement strand
TTGATCAAAATGTCTTGTATCTGCTAAAAATAAAATTACTTTTGACCAGAAATCTTTTTTCTTGTCGTGATCAAAAATTCTATTTATCCCCTTTGAAGTTTCGCCTATATACATCTCCGGTATTGAATTTTCATTTTCTTCACCAACCAAAAAATACACGCCTGGATTATTAATATTTTCTATTTTTTTTGCAACTGATAACAAATTTCTAGGAATAACAAAAGCAGTAATAGGAGACATTCTCATACTACTAACAACTATTCCGTTAGGATCGCCATCTATATAAACATTTTCTACGACAACTCTTTCCATACTATCTCCATTTTCTTCATTATAACACACTTTTCCGATTTTTGTATTAAAATACAAAATAAATATAATTTATTTTTGAAAACACTTGCAATTATCTTTGCAAAGAGTTAAAACACACATCAACTATTGATGTGAGGTTTTTTATGGATAATAAAATTTTAGCAGAGATGATTAGAGAAAAATATTATGAAGAGAAAATGACAGCAGAATATAAACTACAACTAAACAAAGTTGTAAAATTAGAAAACAAGTTTCTCAAAAACTTTTCAAAAGACAAGTGGAAAGAATATCTTTATCTAGACATAGAAAAAAGTCAACTCCACTCTATCGAAGTTGACCAAATTATTGATTTCACATTATCATTCTTTAATAAATTAAATGTCAAATAATGATTGTTGTATTGATGTTGATTTATTTTTAGAAGACATTATAATATCTGCAATATATTCATAAGCCTTAACAAATGTGTTTGGAATAACAACCAACAATATTCCATTTCTTTTACAAATATCCATCTTTCTTCTATCAGATATTTCTCTTGCCATAACACCAAAATGTTCACCACCATTTACTTCAAACGCAATAACCGGTTTTTTGCTTCCGAAGAAATTCTTCTCATATAAAACAAGATCAAATTCCATTCTATCTAAACTTGGGCTTGATTCTATTTTAATAATTTTGCTTAATTTAACATTTCTTTCTGCCTCAAATGTCTTGTGACAAGAACAGAAATGAGATACCGTTTTGAAGAATTCATCCTCTGCAACACTGGAATTAGATTTACCAATTTCAATTTTTATAGACTCATTAGGAGGAACTTCTAGTTTACCATTATTCTTAGCATATTGAATTAAATTATATAAATCATCTTTCTTATCAGACAATTTATCAACAACTTCAGTATCAGCTGCAATTATTAATTTATTTTTAGCCCTTGTTATTGCTACATTTATTAGTTCGTAGTTGTCTTTTATCCATTCAAAAGTCTTTTTACTCGTCTTTTCAGATAATGCTGTTGAAAAAATTATAGTGCTTCTTTCTGCCCCTTGTATTGAATGGATAGTTCCACAATCAACATCATTTATTCCTTTTGACTTTAATATCGTTTGAAGCATTTCTTTTTGATTAACAAAAGGAGTGATAATAAACGCATCATGAATATTATTTCTTTCAATGTAGTTTGCTATAGCATTTGCTTCATCGATAGCTTCATTTTTCTGTTTTACGTTTTGATTTTTTACATC
>JAFTSM010000075.1 GCA_017467305.1 Candidatus Gastranaerophilales bacterium | reverse complement strand
ATCTGAACCATTACCAACAACAGAACCTACTATTTTGCCAACTGGTGAACCAGAATATACAACAATGGCTCTTGGTGAAGAAGGTGGAGAAAGACCTACATTAAATCCACGTCCAACAATAAAACCAATGCCAACATCTGAGCCATTACCAACAACAGAACCTACTATTTTGCCAACTGGTGAACCAGAATATACAACAATGGCTCTTGGTGAAGAAGGTGGAGAAATGCCTTCATTAAATCCATTTCCAAGTGTAGAACCAGACCTACCAACATTTGAGCCAACATTACCAACAATTGAACCTACTATTTTGCCAACTGGTGAACCAGAATATACAACAATGGCTCTTGGTGAAGAAGGCGGAGAAATGCCAACCATAACCCCAACAGAAGATACCGTTGTTGCTGAACCGACTACAGAACCAACAATTGATACAAGTTGTGATGATGACCCATACAAAGACATTTTGGAAGAAGAAGAAAATCCATTCTTACCATAGTAGAAAAGAAAAAGCTCCAACTAAGGAGCTTTTTCTTATACATTAGTTAAGTTATTGTCATAATGCAAAACTATTTCACCAGTTTGCAAAGTTTTTTGAACATCTATAATTCTTTGATTTGAACTTCCGACCCAACATAGTTTTTCATCTCTTAATGATTTAACAAATCGTCCATCTACAAGAACGTCAATATATTTCATCTTTGGATGTTCAACAAAATCTTCCCAAAGGAACCCAGTATAAACCCACACTGTTTTAGTTGGATATTGTTCTTTTACTTTTCTCATTAATCTAAAAGTTTCAGCTCTATTAAATGGGTGCAGTGGGTCTCCACCAGAGAAGGTTATGCCTGAAATATAAGGCTTATCTAGTGCTTCAAATAATTCTTGCTCAGCTGCTTCATCAAATGGTAGACCACCTGTCAAATCCCAAGTAATTGGATTTTGGCAATCCTCACATTGGTGGTTGCATCCAGCAACCCACAACACAACCCTTAATCCGTCCCCATTTAGCATGTCATCTTTTGTTATATTATGATAGTTCATGATTACATACTTTTTCTGTCTTTAATTTCTTCCATTTTTGCTTCGTTTAAACGAGTGTCACCTTTTACTCTTGAGTAAGAAAGGTAGCCATTCATTCTATCTATTTTTGTTAAATTTCGGCTTCCACACTTTGGACAAACATCCATATTCAATTCTTGGTGACCACAATCGTCACAATATGAAAGTGATAAGTTTACTCCCTCATAGAATCCCATATCCATTGCACGTTCAATTAATGTTCTAATCGCTTCTTTATTATATGCAATTGGGTATTTAACATATTGTATTTTTCCACCATTCATCAAATTCCAAAATCTATTTTCCAAATCTTGTTTTTGAATTGGACTAATATCTTCTGAAACGTGGCAGTGGAAACTATTTGAAACATATCCTCTATCAGATACATTTGCAACTACACCATATTTTTCACGGAATTGTTTTACTTGTAATCCGCATAAGTTTTCAGCAGGTGTTCCATATAATGCGTATAAATTACCATCTTCTTCTTTGAATTCATTTACACGTTTATTAATATACTCCATAACTTCAACGGCAAACTGACCATCTTCAACTAGTGATTTGCCATTGTGGATTTGTTGTAATTCATTTAATGCTGTAATACCAAATGAAGCAGTAGCAGCCTTTAATAAAGGTTTAATCTTGTCGTGGAAACCTAAATTACCACCTAAGAAACCGCCTTCACAATAAGCTAATGGGTTTGTTGATGCTTTCATTTCGCCTAAATATTCATAAGTTCTAATATGAAGCTTTCTAATTAATTGTAAGTAGTAATCAAGAACCTCGTAGAAGTCTTTACTTTCTTTTTTAGCTTTAGCATAAATCATTGGCAAGTGTAAGCTAATAGCACCAATGTTGAAACGACCAACAAATATTGGTTTATCATTTTCATCAGCTGGCTTCATACCACCTTTTTCATACCAAGGTGATAAGAAAGCTCTACATCCCATTGGCGAAATAACTCTTTTGTATTGCTTATACATACTAGCAACGTATCCATCACCAGACAAAGAAAGCCAATCTGGATACATTGAACGTTGAGAACATTCAATTCCAGCTTCAAATACATCTTCTAATTCGCAACCTTTTCCGTGTAATTCTTTATCATATAAGAACACAATTTTAGGGAATAATACAGGCTTTTTACATTCTTTTTTACCTTGACCACCTTTTCTTATTTCCAAAGCAGTAATGGCAGCCATTTTTTCATATTCACTAGTACCAAGACCAAGAGTAATTGTAATAAATGGATAATCACCTCTTGAAGAAGCCACTGTGTTGAATTTGTATTCCCAACCTTGGAAGCCTTGTTGAAAATCAACTTTAACATCATTTAAAGCTTCTTTTCTAGCTTGTTCAAAATTTAAGCCCATAGAAATATAACGTGCGTATTGTTTTTCATAAGTTTTTTCGGCATAAGGAGCTAATAACTTATCAACTTCTGCAACTGTAAAACCACCATATTGTTGGCTAGCTGCAGCCATAACGATATCGCCAATTACGTCAAACGCAACTGCTAATGATTTTGGTTCATTGTACCAAAGGTTACCCATTTCAAAACCACCTTTTAATACATTACCAACATCAAATAAACAGCAGTTCATTGTATCACGTCTTGCAGACATATCGTGAATATAAATATAACCATCACGAATAGCTTGCAAATCTTCAACTGTTAGGAAGAACTTTTTGTATAATTCTTTGTTTAATTGATTGAAGATTAAAGAACGTTTTGTAGAAACTAATGCAGAGTCAGAGTTAGAGTTTTCTTTATCGCCAATATACATAATTTTTTGGCTTTCTTGATAAACTTTATCCAACATTCTAACGAAATCTTGTTTGTAGTTTCTGTAGTTTCTATAGCTTTGACCAACTTTAGGATTAACACCTTCTAAAGCAGCCTCAACTATGTTGTGCATATCTTGAATGTAGATATCATTTCTACCACAATCTTCAACTTCTTTTTGAACAAGATAACAAATCTCGTCAATTTGTTCTGGAGTAAAGGTGATAAGAACGCGCATTGCAGACTTTTTAATCGCATTGATTACCTTATTAATCTCAAAATGTTCTTTTGTACCATCTTTTTTTATAACAAAAATATCTTTATTATTTTCCATGCCCTACCCCAGTGTATTATGCACATACTCTAAAACGCGTTAAATCAACGCTTTTGATATAAAATATAATCCCAAATCTCTCGATTTAATCAATTCTATTCTACACCAAAATTACATGTCTGTAAACATGATAAAACAAAAAATGATAATTGTTATCATCTTTGCGAAGGAAATTTTAAAGGCTAGTTTTTTATTTCTAGCCTTTAAATTTTAATTATGAAATTTTATTAATTATCATCAAATTGTTCAGAAAATTCTTTCCAAGAAACATATTCGATATTACCGTCTTCTCTAACAGCAACAAAACCGTCTGGCATCCATTCCGTACCCTTAACTGCAGTCGGAGTATATCTATAGAAAGGAACTACACTCTTTTCTCCAACCTTCATATATGCTTTAAAATCATCATTTGATAACGCCCTAAGTGCTTTCTTATCATCATCAGAGATTTTTCTTGTAACGCCGTAGTTATCGCGAATAATTAATTTTTCAGCATCAAAGAACCAGCCTTTTGGAAGTTCTGTCATTTTTTCACCCTTGAAGCTTGGAGTTTGAGTTCGGTTCATATTAATTGAAGCAAGAGCCAAACTTCTTGAAGCATTAGCGTATTCTTTGCTATATGGCGAAATCATTTGTGATTGATTATATTGAGTTGTTGTATTTTTTCTTTGAAGTACAGAAGCAGAATTTAAATTTAGTTGTTTTGCATTATTAATTAATTGAATCATTTTATTCTCCTGATTTATGCAGTTGTTGAGCCTTTGAATGAAGGTGTTGAATTTGATGTGTTAGGAATAAAGCAAACATTATTTTTAGAATTTTCTGTTGATTTTTTAGAAAATTCATCGAATACATTGTTTGAATACGCTTGTTGTTTTGGTTTTTGATTGCCAATTACAGCAGATTTAGATTGAAGCACTTTGCTCGTAGTCATCCCGATTGTTAAATTCATACACACATTCCTTTTTGACCAAGTGCACATATAAAACCTCAATATAATAAAATTTGCTAGGTGATTAAAAGATATTTTTCTGGTTTGCCACATCGTTTCGATCCTCGTAAAGATGCAACAGGTTTTGATTTGTCACATTGGTTCACTACTCACAAAACTCCTGACAAAACCTCACCCTTTCCCTCTCCTATAAGGTGAGGGTGTAATTTAAACAAAACGGCTAATTGCCAAAAGTTAGCATATATTCTAAAATTAGCTTATGAATTTATTTGGATATGTTATTAAAAGGTTTTTACAGACGATACCACTTTTATTTTTGGTGTCTATCATCAGCTTTTTTTTAATAAGGTTAGCGCCAGTTGACCCATTAGCAGAGTTAAAACTTAACCCTTCAATCACACAAGAAACTTTGAACTACGAGGTTCAACGTCTTGGGCTTGATAAACCAGTTATTGTTCAATATGGTTTATGGCTTAAAAGCTTTGTTATGGGTGATATGGGCTATTGCGTTACCGGCGAACGTGTTGTTGATAAACTTATGGAACGTATTCCAAATACATTATTATTAACAAGCTTTGTTATATTTTTCACGTGGGCTGTTGGTATTCCACTTGGCATTGTTGCTGCCCTCCATTGGCGAAAGCCCATTGATAGAATTTTAACCTTATTTTCAAGTATCGGTATGGCAATACCCTCGTTCTTTTTTGCGTTGCTATTATTGATTTTTGCAGTAAAAACAGGCTGGTTCCCAACAGGTGGTTTAACAAGTTACAACCATTCTGAAATGAATTTTGGTGGAAAAATTCTAGATATTCTACATCACCTAGTTTTACCAGTTGTAGTTCTTTTTACAATCTCATTATCTGGCTTACAAAGACAAATGAGAGGAAACTTACTTGATGTTCTTCAATCTGATTATGTCAAATTTGCAAGGGCAAAAGGCTTGAGTGAAACAAAAGTAATATACAAACACGCACTCCGTAATGCAATCAATCCTATGGTAACTCTATTAGGTTTTGAATTTGCTTCATTATTAAGTGGTGCAGCTCTAACTGAATACGTGTTTCAATACCCAGGGTTAGGTAGATTAATTCTTGAAGCTGTTATGAAATCAGATATTAACTTGGTTATGGCTTCATTAATGATTGGTACAATAATGCTTGTACTAGGAAACCTATTAGCAGATATTTTACTAAAAATAGTTGACCCTAGAGTGGAGGCTGTGTAATGGCACAACTCCTAGATATTTCTACCTTTAACAGAGAAAATTTATTAAAGACAGTATTAAAAGATAAATTTGCCAAAGTTGCGTTCATAGTTCTTTGCGTACTTTATTTAGCTGTATTTTTAGCTTCTTTTATTAGCCCATACGGAAAAGATTATTCAAATAGAGATAAATCATACTGTCCACCTTCTAAAATATACATAATTAATCAAGAGGGTAAACTAAGTCTTCCATATACATACAACTACATTAGATATTTTGACAAGGAAACATTTACAACAAAATATATTGAAGATAAAACAAAAAAATACAAAGTAACATACTTCCCATTCGGTAAGCATTTTTACAATGTTGAAGAAGGTGGGGAACTTTATTTATTAGGTACTGATATAAATGGAAGAGACAATTTTTCAAGATTACTATATGGTGGTCAAATATCTTTAACAATCGGGTTTTTGGCTCTACTTGTTTCATTCCCTCTTGGTATGTTGTACGGTGGATTATCTGGTTACTTGGGTGGTAAAACAGATTTTATTATGATGAGAATAGCAGAAGCTATTATGTCTATTCCAAGTTTTTATCTACTTATAATATTGGCTTCAATCTTGCCAGCAAATATGACAAGTACACAACGTTTTAGTTTAATTGTTATTATCCTTGCTCTAATTGGTTGGGCTGGATTCTCTCGTGTTGTACGTGGAATGGTGCTTTCAATTAAGAAAAAAGAATTTGTTATTGCATCTGAAGTTCTTGGTGCTTCAAATTTAAGAACAATTATTTACCACATACTTCCACAAACAATAAGCTATGTAATTGTTGCAATGACCCTAAGCGTTCCTGGGTATATTCTTTCTGAATCTGGTTTGAGTTTTCTTGGACTTGGTATTCAACAACCTGATGCAAGCTGGGGAAATATGTTAAAAGAAGCACAAGAATTTGTTAATATAACATCTCGCCCTTGGCTTTTGACTCCTGGATTTTTAATTTTTGTTGCAGTGTTAGCCTTTAACGTAATTGGTGATACAATTAGAGATGTGCTGGATCCTAACAGTAAAGAGAGATAGTGAGTATGCAAGATTTTTTAAGCTATTTTCAAACTTGGACATCGTATATTGTAAACCTTTTTCAAATTGAAAATTCTGATATTTTAATCCGTATTATTTTTTCAATAATATTAGGTTCAATTATTGGTTTAGAAAGAGAATTAACTAATAAATCTGCAGGTTTAAGAACACAAATTATGGTATGTTTGGGCTCTTGCCTATTCACTATTCTTTCTATATATGGATTTTCAACAGCTGTTACCTTATATCCTTTAGGCGACCCTTCTCGTGTCGCAGCTCAAATTATTACTGGAATAGGTTTTATTGGTGCTGGTACTGTTTTAAGACAAGGTTTAACAGTTACTGGTTTAACAACAGCTTCAACACTTTGGATAGTTGCTGCAATTGGTATGGCTTGTGGTTGTGGTCAAATAAATATAGCAACTGTTACAACTGTCCTTGCCGTTGGTATTCTTGTTTTAATTAGAATTTTTGAAATTAAACTATTACCTAAAAATTTAAAACACCTTAGAAAGGTCAAAATATCTTTTGTTTGTAAATACGATGATTATGATGAAATTTATAAAAAATTAATCGAAATGTTTCCAGAAATTATGGATTACAACCATAAAACAATTGATGAAGACGGTGACCATTTAAAAATAAATGCAAAAGTATTTTCTGCTGAGAAAAGCCCCGTCATCCAAATTTACAGAAAACTTGAAGAAATGAAAAATTTACAATCTGTAAGCGTTAAAGAAATTTTTGATTAAAATTTGAAAATAAATGTTATAATCAATTTTACTTAGGGTAAGAGTATGGAAAAAGCAGAAGAAAAATTATATTCGGATGTTCCACCAACAAGGTTAAGAAACCGAAAGGAAAAACAAAGAAAGGCACAAAATCTACCTTTCTGGACTTGGCTTGGAGATAGAATTCTTTTTAGAATGTTGTCTCACCGCTTTTACGCTTTAAGAATAAAAAATTTACAAGCATTTGAAGAAAAAAGAGACAAAAGATTTCCCTCAATCATATACGCACCACACAACAACTGGTGGGATGGAATTGTTGGCTACAATTTAATGCGCCGTGCATTTAAAGTTCGTGCAAGAATGATGATTGAAGAAATGAACAGATTTCCTCTATTTGCATATATTGGTGCGTTTCCAGTAAATAAAGCCTCTGCACAAGAAGCTATGAAAGCACTTAAATATATTGTTGATGATTTAAAAGAACCAGATATGGGGTTTTGGATTTTTCCACAAGGTATTGTTCGTCCACCAAACTACAGACCAATTGAATTTCAAACTGGTATGGCTTATGTAGCACAAAATGTAGCAAAAAAACACGGTGGTGTTAATTTAATTCCACTTGCTGTTAACTACACATTTTTGCGTGAAGATAGACCAGAATGTCTTGCTGAAGTTGGTGAACCTATTATTATCACCCAAGAAAATTGCAAGTTTGATAGACACGAATTTACAGAAAAATTACAAAAAGATTTTGAAATACTTTGCGATAAACAATTAAAATCATTTTCTATGGGTGAAGTGACAGGCTATGAATATGTATTCAAGCAAGATTTACCTTGGAATAGAAAAGTAGAGAAAAAACTTAAAAATATTGGTATTGAAAATAAACAATAACATTGTAAACTTTGTAACAAATTTTTCTTTTTCTGAAATTTGAACTAAAAATTTTACTTTATATTAAAGTAGATAGTTTTTAGGGCGATGTATTATGGGCATGAACACAGGATTGGACTTAAATAATGATTTTTTGTATGTGCAATCTGTTTTTAATAAATGCACAGATAAATACAAAAACTTTGAAGAAAACGTAAAGGAAACAAACAAAACTCTTTCAGATAGAATGGATTTTATTTGTTTTCAATTTAAAAATATTTTTAGCGAAGGATATTGGGTTTAATTATTGAGGGAAATAACCGATATAAGGTAAATTTCTAAAATAACCTTTGTAATCTAAACCATAGCCAACTACAAATTTATCATCTATTTCAAAACCATAGAAATCTGGTTCTATTTCAATTTGTCTTGCACATTTTTTATTTAACAAAGATGTGAATACTAGTTTTTTAGGATGATGTTTTATTTTAAATAAATCTGTTAAAAATCTTGCTGTTAAACCAGTATCAATAATGTCTTCAACTATTAATACATTTTTTTCGTGAAGATTTGGCAGTGTTAAATCTATTGCTTGTAAATTGTTAGATGATTTTTGTTCATGCCCGTAACTTGATATTCTAATGAACTCCATTTGAATAGGATTATTAAAGTGTTTAACCAAATCTACAGTAAACATTGTCGAGCCTTTAAGAACACAAATGACATAAATTACTTCATCTTTTGGAAAAACATTTTCAATACTTTTAGCTAATTCTACAAGTTTTTTTTGTATTTCTTCTTCTGAAATCAAAACTTTTAAGTCATTAATATTCTTATCAAGTGTCGGCATTATTTAATTTTCTCCATTTTCAACTTATGTGTCGGTTGGGTTTTTGACCTAAGTTTTTCACTAAGTCCAACTCCAACAGCCCACAAAACCTCATTACCTTTGCACAATAAAATAATCTTATCTCTGTCGTGCTCTGGAATATTCTTATTTATAAAATACTTTTTAAGCTTCATCTTACCCTGCATACCAAATGGTTGAATTATATCCCCATTTCTCCTTGTTCTTAAAGTAAGAGGAAAGTCAATATTTGTTAAATCAACGTAAGCAGTATTACTAATAGCTTTTGGAAATTTTTCTATTTTTTCTGTAGTTTCTTCAATAACTACATTATTTTCATCACCAATACAATATCCGCCAACTGCTTCAACTGTAACTTCTTCTTCTATCTTTTTGAAATCACAAGTTTCAACAAAATATGTATATTTATGGGATACAAATAACCATTTATCGGCAGATACAGAAAGTGTTTTACCGCTTTTTGATTTTTGGTTTTCTGCAATAAAATTAATCAATTCTTGTATCTTAGCAAAGCTTGGTTCTAAATCATTATTAACTAAAAGCTTATAGACAAAATGTTGTTTAATAGCAGAATTTAAAATCAAGAAATTTTGTGTTAACCATTTATCACCAATTGTGATTTGGTTTTCAATATTCTGCATTAATTCATTAATTACTTTGTTATTTCCAGCCGCAATATCAGCAAGAGTAATCAAAGAATTTTCAATATTTGGATTGATAACTTTAATTGCAGGCATTATGTTATGACGAATATTGTTTCTTGCATATTTTGTATTTGCATTACTTGTATCATTGTTTGGATAAAGTTCATTTTTAATACAATATTCTTCAATATCTTTACGTGCAAAATTTAAGATTGGTCTAATAACTTTGAACCCAGCAAGATCACGTAGTTCTCGAATACCTTCTAAACCATTCAATCCAGTACCTTTTATAATACGATACAAAATTGTTTCTGCATTATCGCTCTTTGTATGGGCAGTTAAAATAGCATCTGCCTCAAATTCTTCAGCACAGCGTTTAAAAAAGTCATAACGCATCTCACGAGCAACAACTTCGCTAGCTTTTATACCTTCTGCCAAAGTATCAGAAATAAAAGTAATATCATTATCCTCACAAAAAGCAAGGCAACGCTCTTTTTCTAGTTCTGATTCTTTACCTCTCCAATTATGATTTAAATGAGCAGCAACAAGTAAAAAGCCGTACTCTTTAGAGAGTTTATTCATAATATCAAGCAAGCACATAGAATCCCAGCCGCCTGAAAAACCGACAATGAATGTTGTTTCACAAGAAATATTTACGTATTTTTTTAGTATATTTCTAACTGTTTCTTTCATCATTTTAATTATAACAGATTTTTTAGCATTTTTCCCATTTTTTATTTCAGATACTTTAATCAGTCAATTAGTGAATATGTTTTTTCTACGCTTAAATTAAACTCTAAAAAAATGAAAGGAGTTTTTATGCGTTATAGAACAATAGAAATAGAAGAATTTTTTACAGATAATGAAAAAACACGAGAAATTGTTGATTTAATGGAAAATAATGGCGCTCATTTAAAAGCTGTTTATTTGAAAAAACATGAAGAATTAGAAGCGCATATGTCTCATACAGAAACCTGCATTTATGTGACAGATGGCGAAATAGAATTGACTTTTCCTCATGATGAAACTTGTAGTTGTAATGCTTGTGGGTGTGGCACTATACCTACAGACAATGAGGGTAAAAAATTCAAAGTTAAAAAAGACCAGATGTTTTTCTTTGAAAAAGATGCTGTGCACTCTGTCAAAGCGTTAAAAGATTCATCATTTTTGTTAATAAAAATTTAAAAGTCGCAATTGCGACTTTTTGTTTTCTTCGCTTTATCTTATAATATACCTATCAGTCGGTTAGGATGTTATATGAAAAAGATATTTGTTTTATTATTTGTTTTTATCCTATTTGTTTGTAATGGAACATTTGCGAAAGAAGAAAATACAACTAAAACTCCATTAATAGAGGATATTAGGCTTCAAAACCATATTGATGAGGTTGGGTTTAAAATTTTAAATGCAAATAAAATCGATGTAAGAATGGTTTTTGTTTACGATAAAGAAACAAATATTTTAAATATTGAGCCAACTCTTAGAAAAAGACAAATTGTTGCTTATGATAAATTCATAAAAACAGCATCTAGTGATGCAGAGCTTGCAGCTTTTTTATCAAGAGAAATATGTAAGGGTGCAGAATCGCACACTGGTATGTTTAAGGGATTTTTAAATTCCTTACAAATCAAAGCAGCACCAAAAAAATATGAACTATTCCTTGATAAAAGAGGGGTAGATTTTATGGTTACAGCTGGTTATAATCCATTAGCAATGATTACCTACATAAATAAAACTTACCCTCAAAAAAGGCAAGATAAAATCACAAGGAGCAATTTAACTTCTAAAAGACTTGCAAATATATATGAGTATATCTACACAAAATACCCAATATACTTGCAAAATAATGAATATATTGAAAACTATTATTATCAAAATTTCTTGTTAACATCACAAGAAAATAGAAAAAAATTACACGATAAAATCAAATCTGGTTCTAAAAAGAAAGTAAAATATGAATAAAATATATTTGCTACTTTTAATATTCTTTTTTTCAATAACCTCTGTAATTGCGATTGAAAGAGATACTTTTATTGAAGAATCTCTTCAAGGGAAAGTGTTATCAAAACCACAAACAAATATCAATTATAACTATGAATCACTTGCAAAAATACCAATCAAACTAAATATCACAGAAACAATTTCAACCAAAAAAGATGATATTTATGATGGTCAAATTGTAAAATTCAAAGTAAAAGAAAATGTTTTCTTAAACAACCAACTTTTTATAAAACAAGGAACAATTGCTACAGCAAGAGTAGAAACAACTGTTGATAGAGGAATGAATGGTTTACCGGCAACTATAATTCTAGATAACTTCCAAATTAATAATATTCCTCAAGAAAAATTAAAATGCACAATCATCCACAAAGGGTTAAACTTAGCTTTGCTAGTATTTCCAATAAAATGGATACTAACACCAATACCAGGTGCTGGTACTTGTACTAATTTGATTTTAGGTGGACACGCAAATATAAAGCAAAAGAAAACACTTACTATATACTATTACCCACATTGGGCAGAAAAAGTTTAGGAGAAAACTATGGAACAATTACTTCAAGATATGCTTACAAAACACGCAGAAAAAATCGATTTCTTTTTAATTGGTAAAACTATTTTAGAAATTGTAATTTTCTTTTTTGTTCTTAAATTTGTAAATAAAGGACTTCATTTATTTTTTGATAAATTAATTTCAAAAGTCGAAGATAGTGAATCAAGAAAAAATTATTATACATTAAGACAACTTGGTATTTATGTAATTGATGCAATAATTATCTTGTTTTTTGCAACAAATGTTTTGGCGAATTTTGGAATTGATACAAAAGCAATTTTTGCAACAGCTGGGGTAATCGGTGTTGCAGTTGGTTTTGGTGGCAAAAAATTAGTAGAAGACTTATTTACTGGTTTATCAATTATTCTTACTGGACAATTAAGAGTTGGTGACTATGTTACAGTTAATGACTCAACTGGTACTGTTGAAAAGTTAACCTTAACAATGTGTGTAATAAGAGCATTCAATGGTGATGTTCATTACTTAAGAAATGGGCAAATCGATACAGTAATCAACCAAACAAAAGATTTTTCATAT
>JAFTSM010000010.1 GCA_017467305.1 Candidatus Gastranaerophilales bacterium | reverse complement strand
TATAAAATAAGTGTGATTTTCAATCCGTTCAATAATAATTATTTTCTTAAGTTCAGTATAAAAGCAATTCAAACTCGCTCACGCTCAAACAGTGAATTGCCGTGATGTTTACTTCACTAAAGAAAATTAAATTATTATTTCTAGTCATTCAAATCACACTTATTTTTTCTTTTTTATTATTTATTAATACTCTGGTTTGCCACGCTTACGCTCGTAAAGACATACTCATAACATTATTTATGTATGATAATTTAATCAATTTTTCTTTGTGAATAATTTTTCAAACTCTGTTAATGCTTCTACGCCAACTAGTTGTTCTAATGCAGCCCTTTTTTCTAAAAATTCTAATTCTAACTTGGCTTTATTATCCATTGCTGAACGGTAAAAAGCATCTGCAATAATTAATTGCTCTTTATTATCATATATTGATAAATTATATCTTTCTTCCCTTTTCTGAATATTCTTTTCTGCCATAGAAAGAAGATTATAACAAGTCATATAGTCATAATACAAATCAATAACCTTCTTCTGCATATTATCCACTTTTGTAATTAGGATAATCATATCTGCATCAGTTACTTTTGTATATTTATAGTTTAAATCCTTATCATTATAAGACAAAGAATTTAACAAGTGTCCACTAAATAAAGCAGCTGTAGCACTGAAAGGATCACCTAAACCAGCACCAGCAATTGATGAGGCAGTAGATAACGGTCTTATTATTTTTTTTATGATACCTTCATCTGGCTTATCAGCATCTGGATTTGATAATTTATATAATGCGAACTTTATGGTTTCACTTCTCAATGCAGTTCCTGCCCATAAAATTTGAATATGCTCAAGCATTTCCTCTTTTTCAATTGTAAGAAGCTTTGAAATTTCATTAGACAAATCTTTCAATGAACTATCTGCATAAGTTACATTTTTGATATATTCTTTTTCGTAAGAAGCTGTTTTTTCTGCCTGCCTTTGAGTAATATCAGTTACTTTGTACTCTTTTTCAATATCATATGTAACTCCAAGTCTATATGAAGGCTTCTTAGGTTCTTTTATTTCTATTGAAAAAGAAGCATTAACAGAAAACATAAAAAACATTAATAAAAATATTATTTTTCTCATTATTTTTTCATATTCTCCGTATTTATTAACTGATTTTTTAATGCGTATTGAGAAAGTATCAAACTATCAACAGCCTTTTTCCCCGCTAATCTTTCAAGTGAAAGATAATATTTTTTTGCCTCTTGTTCTTGTTTATATTCTTGCAACTGCATATCTTCATACAATGCAGAAGAAACAACTAACTCAGTCACAGAATTATTTTTTAACGCTTCTGAATAATTTTTGTTATAAAGAATAATTCTAGAACGAGTATCTTTTAATTTATTCAAAGCCCCCTTATATTCATAATAAGAAGATATTATTTTTTCTTGTAAATCTTCTATAGTTCCAGCAAGCTGTATTAATTCAGTATCCGTAATTGGCGCTTTTTGACCAGCCGTTGCCTCTTTATTTAAATAGTTATTAGCTAACCTCCCTGCTGAAAATGAAGCTGATTGCAACATTGTATTTGAACCAGTAAACATAGGAATAAAACTAGCACCGTATATTAAAGAAGAAACCCCTTTTGCCATTAAAGAAGAATGTAATCTTCTTTGTGATTCTGGTGTATTTAATTTATTCATTGTAAATTTAATCAATGAATTATTATCAATAGTTGTACGCCAAAGAAGTTCAATATCCTTAACTTCTTCTTCCTTTTGCATTTGGATTAAATCTTCTATAATATTTTTATCCTTAATTACAAGGTTTTTATTGTAAACATCTTTCTTATCAGAAAGTTTGATTTCATTTTTCTCAGTAGGTTCAAGACGAATAACCTCTGCAAATGAAACATTTACAAATAAGGTTATAATTGCAAAAGTTAAAATAGTTCTAAAAGATTTCACCAAACGCCTATCCCCTCTAACCCTTATTATCTTTATAACATATAAATGTAAACCTTTCCAATGTTAAAGAGTATAATGTAAATATTCTTAAAACGTTCGATGTCTCATTTCTCGCTTATGCTTTTCTTGAATGGATTTAATACCAATTTGACCTATTGCAAGGTAACCTTTTCCATATTTATTATCAATTTTATCAATAATTGTAGAAATTTGCTCCTTCTTGTTTTTAATCTCATTTTGAAAAAACTCAAGTTGGATTTTTTCAGTATCAATTAAATTTGAAGCATAAACCCCAGCAGAACGATAAATAATTTCTTTATCATACATTTTATCAAATAAATTTTTCACAATAGGAGTCAAAATTAATTCTGAATTTGTTGAAAAGTCGAGTTTCTCCTCTAATACAAAAACTCTAAAATCTTTTGTTCTCAGCATTACATATATAGAATCTGTCTGCAAATTATATTCTCTCAATTTTCTACAAACATTATGCAAATGAAGCTCAATTTCTGCCAAAATATACTTTTTATCCTTTGAAAATTTAGGAAAAGCCTTTGTTCTTTGTATAGATTTGGGCTTGGTAAAAATTCCAGTAAGAGGAATAACACTCTCACCTAAAAGTTCATATTTTAATTCTAGTCCTTTTTTTCCATAGTGGATTTTATAAAAATTATCATCCTTATTTAAAATATCAAAAGCAGAAAACACCCCATAAGATTTAAGACTACGAGATATGTTTCTACCTATTCCCCAAACTTCCTCTATTGGAATTTTTTTTAATTCTGAACATATATTTTCTTTAGAAATCACATAAGTTCCATTTTGACTTTTTGCTTTATGAGTTGCTATTTTTGTCAATGTTTTAGAATTTGCTATACCAACAGAAACAGATACACCTATCGTATTTTCAATATCATTCTTTATTAATTTTGCAATTTCATCAAAAGATAATTTTAAAATTTTATCTAATCCAGTTAAATCCAAAAACGCTTCATCAATAGAATAGACATCAAGTTTATCAGAATAGTTTTGAAGTTTTTCTATCATTCTTTGCGAAAGTTCATGATAGACACCAAAATTGGCACTTAAATAAATAGCATCTGGGAAATCTTTTTTAGCTAAAAAATAAGGCTGCCCCATTTTAATTCCCAGTTTTTTTGCTTCATAAGAACGAGAAATCACACAGCCATCATTATTACTAAGAACGCAAACTGGCTTGCCTTTTAACGAAGGATTCATTAAAATTTCACAACTTACAAAAAAATTATTACCGTCTACTAATGCAATTATTTTTTCTTTCATGACTTTTCCTAAAAAAACGAAGTGGAGTAATAGGGAGGAATAAAATTACTCCACCACTTGAAGAATAAATTGTGTATATTTGAATAACTTTATAATTTTCTTACTATACCTTGAGCAACACCAAAAATTATTAATTGTTCCTTAGGGTATAAGTTTGGATAATTAGAATTTGCAGGTTCTAACCAAACCTTTCCATTTTTACTTCTATATGTTTTTAACGTGTAACCGTCATCAATATATGCAATAACAATCTCACCGTCTCTTGCTATATTAGTTTTTCTTACAACAACTTTATCACCTTCAAAAATTCCTAAATCAATCATCGAATCGCCAGACACCGTGAATAAAAATGTCGAAGGATTATCTATTTGAAAACTTTCATCCAAAGAAACTCTTTTTTCGATACTATCTTCAGCAACAGAAGCGAACCCCGCCTTAACAGAAGAAGAAAATAATACAGCACCAAACAAATCTTTATTTATGTAGAAACGATTATTTTTTTCTTGTATTAAATCTTCTTCCTTTAGCTTGTTAAAATACTGCCAAACTGAGTTTTTATGTTTAAAACCAAAGTCTTTAGCAATTATATCAAAGCTTGGAAGAACTTCTTTTCCATATAATTCTTTTAATTTTTCAAAGAATATTTGTTGTTTATTTGTTAGCATATTATCATTATAGACACATGTCTATAAAATGTCAAGCGCATAATAAATAATTATTACAATGTTTCTTTATCTTTCAAATATTTTTTATAATCTTTTTTCTTCTTTTTGTTCTTTTTCTTCTCTTGACCAAGTTTTTGAGGATTAATAACTTCTGCCTTTTTAAATTCTATATCAGAATCCTTTGTACCAACAAGCATAGTCATCATAAACATTGTATTTTTTCTCTTAGCATCAAAACCCACTGCAAGTTTTGCATATTCTGGTCCGATACTTACAAAAATTCTATTTTCTTGGAACGTTTTGTCATGTGGATAATCTTTATTCATTGCAATAGAGCATAAATAACCAAGAGCTAAATATTTAGTGATTTGAATACTTTCACGCAAAATTAAGTTTGAACGACCATATCTATATCTATCAAATGCAAATGGAGTTTCCCCAGCTTTACCTGTTTGTAAGAAAGAAACGGTCTGATTCCAAGGACCAACTTTTGTTCTCAAAGAAGGACCAACCCTCAATAAACCTAATGTATCTCCAGTTGTGTAAACTCTTGCAACAGTTTGAGCTACCAAACTTACCCTAAAACCAATATTACCTTCTTCATTTAAATATGTATAAACTGGTTTTGTTGTCCTTGTCATCCAACTAAAACGGCCTTCTGCATCGCCAAAGTCTTGTTTTGGTTTTCTATCAACAAATACACCAGCAGAATACATTTGTTCAAATCGAAGACCCAAATCTGTATTCTTATCCATTCTTGAATATGACAATTGAGTAGAATACTTAGGCATTCTATGCCCTAAAAACCACTCACTTTGGTTTGTGTAACGTGAATAATTTAATTTTAGCCCTGGTGCTATTTTATGCTGACCTCTAATCAAAAAATTTTCTTTTGATGTTCCATAGGCAACTTCAGTCATATTATATTGATTTCTAAATCTTGCAATACCACCAATGCCAAAATCATCATCAGCATATGTTAATATTGGTGCCAATTTTAAAGTAGAACCACCAGGCACATTTAATAATACAGCAGGACCTATGTGCATACCTAACTTGTTTTGAGAACCAAACTCTGGTAAATTAGTTTCTGCACTTGCATGTTGCTTATTTGTGACAATTTTCATTGACGGAATTGAAGCTAATTTACGATTTTTTAAATACAAGTCTGCATTTTTCACTGTTATAACTTCATGTTCATCTTTAGAGTCAATAATAATTTTATTCGCCTTTAATTTATACAATCCTTTTGCTTCTTCTGATAAATTAACTTTTCCAGAAGAAATTAAGCTTGATTGCATCATATAGTTAGCAAAAGATTTACCACCAACTTTTATAACATCATCTTTTAATATTTTTGCAACACCGTCATATTCTTCAATTTTATCAGAATAAATATAGCCTTCTTTTGCCTTTACAAGAATATCTTCTGCAGTTGTAATCGGGTTTTCTATCCAACCATTTGGACGAGTCAAATCTATTTTTACAAAATCACCCTCTGTTATTGAACCATTAGAAGTAATAACAACATCTTGATTTGCTTTTAAAACATTTCTATCATAATTAAAAACTATTTTATTGGCTGTTAAAACAGTACCTTGAGCTTTGAAGTCTACTTTTGCATTACCTACAGCCTCAACCTCATATCTATCTGGGAAATATTCCATATAATCAGCAGAAAGCTCTATAGTAGGCTCAATTTCTACTTCATTTTTATTTTGTTTTTTTTCTTCTTTTTTTGAAAAACCTAATTTTTCCCAAAATGTTCTAGTATCTTCAACCTTATTTGCTTCTTCAAGTGCTTTTAATTTTTCTTTTTCTTCTTTAATTAATTCTTTTTCTAACTTTTTGCGTCTTTCTTCTTCAGTTAGATACTCTTCATCCTCTTCAGTTTCTTCTAGCCACCAAAAAGCACCTTTTCTTTTTTTATCTGAAGATTTTTCATCTTTCACTTGCAAATTTTCTTGTTCAAGAAGTTTTTTCTGTTCTTTTTCTAGCTTAGCTTGCTCTTTTAAAGCCTTTTTCTCAGCTTTTTTTTCAGCCCTTATTTTCGCTCTTTCTTGTTTTTCAAGAGCACGTTCAGCTTGCCTTTTCTTTAAAAGGTTTATTATATTATCTTCCGCAACCGGAAAATCTTCTTCATTTGTTTCTGTCAATTCATTTAGTGAATAATAAGGATCCATACCCATTTCTGGAATATAATCTATCGCATTTGACGTAGACATAGTTGCTAATATTAAAATAAACAATGTTATTAAATGTTTTTTATTCACTATATAAATTCCTTATAGAAAATTTCTAGGGTTTTGAGGTTTACCATTTAAACGAACTTCAAAATGTAAATGTGGTCCAGTTGAATAACCAGTTGAACCAACCAAACCAATAGTTTGACCACGAACTACTGATTGTCCGACTGTTACTTTTTGTCTTGACATATGTGCATATAAAGTAGTTGTAGGAGCACCAGTACAAGAACCGTGGTCAAGAATTACAACTCTACCATATCCACCATACCAACCAGAATAGATTACTTTACCAGCGTTAGATGCTTTAATTGGTGTACCCATCGGAGCAGCAATATCCATACCAGTATGAAATTTTCTTGATTTGAATACTGGGTGGGTTCTCCAACCGAAAGGAGATGATATTCTACCTTGAACTGGCATTAAGAAGCCACCAGAAACAACAACTCCACTATCTTTTGTTGTTTTAGAAATCATTGTTGCCAAGTTATCTGATTGTCTCTTTAATTCATTTTCAGCACGTTCATACGCTCTTCTATCTCGTTGAAGTCTATCAATCATCTTTTTATTCTGACGAATTGTTTTTTCAATAGAAGAATGTTCTCTATCAATTGTTTTAATAATTTTTGATAGCTGTTTACGTTCATATTCAAGCTTTTGTTTAACTACCGCAACCTTTCTTGCTTCTGATTTTAATACAGCCATTTTTTTCTTATCTGATTGTATAATAAGATTTTGATAATAAATTCTATCTAAAAATTGGCTAATACTTGTTGTGGAAATTAAAACATCAAAAATCAAAGTGTTTTTAGATTTATATATTGTTCTAATACGTTCAGCGGAAGCATTTTGTCTTTTATTGTATTGAGACAAATATAAATTAAGTTCTTTTTGAAGATCAGAAATATCTTCTTGTTTTGAAGCATACTGTGCTTGAGATTTTTTTAAAGCACGCTCTTTACTTTCTAACTTTTGCTGATTTCTGCTTAATTTATTTGCTTCTTGTCTTTCAAGCCTTTGCAATGAATTGATTTTTTGCTGGATTTCACTTCGTTTTTCAGCAACTTGAGAAGCATCTTCAGCGAAAATAGGAGTATTCATGCACAAAAACATAAACACAAGAAAAACTGAAATTAACTTTTTATTACTAAAAGACGACATCGATCACCCTTTTATTGGAATAGCATAAATAACATTCCAGCACCAAAGAACCATAAAACAATACATACAAGCAATACAAGCATTATTATTTTTCTATTCTTTCTAAAAAATTCCATAATATCCCCAATTTATAATCTACTTATATAATTTTACTCTAAAAATCGTATGAGACAAATATATTAAGGGCTTTTTAACATTAAAATCGCAATATTTGTTTATCAGTTACCAAAACATCAACTTTAACATCATATTCATCTGGATAGACAGATTCAAACAACAAATCAGAATATACTAACAAAACCTTTTTGCAAGTTTTTGGCAACAATGGTAAAAATCTATCATAATAGCCTTTTCCATACCCAATTCTATAACCATTTTTATCAGCCGCAACACAGGGAATAATAACCATATCCAGAAAATCTAAATTTAATATTTTTTCATTTGTCGGTTCTTGAATATTAAAATTCCCTTTTGATATTTTTTTTGTTTCATACTTACAAACTTCTAGTTCCTCACCATTCACACGAGGCAAATACCAAGTTTTTGAATTGTTAGAAAAACAACATTGAGTCTGTATTTCATATTTTAAAGGGAAATAAGTTAATATATTTTGTGCTTTTTTATATTCATCAAGAGAAAAAAGATTTTTTAAAACTTTTTCACTTGATATTTTTACATCAAGCTCTTTTCTTTTTTGAAGAGAAATTTTTCTTAATTCATTTTTCATAAGAACATTAGAACATAAAAAGAGAGCTTCTTGCAAAGCTCTCTTTTAGATATTAAATATTTTTAACTATTTAATGTTTGAGAAAGTCCAAGCATCATCTGCTGGTGGTTTTGTAGCAGCAGAGTATTCTTGTCCAGAGATACCACCTTCATCAGCTTCATGAGCGATTGGTTTATACAATCTGTTGTAGTATTCTACAACCATTCTATCTGAGTTGAAGTAAGCATCAGCTGTTCTAATAGCTTGTCTCATCATTGTAGCCCATTTTACTTTATCGTTGTAGTAAGTTGGGATGATTTGATTTTCAATGATATCCATCATACAAGCATAATCTTGTTTATGTCTTTCTTCCCATGGAATGTTATCATCTAAGCCAGGGTATTCGATTGTGTAACCATTAATGCCTGGGAATGTACCTTCTACTGTCCAACCGTCAAATGTTGATAAGTGAAGTGCTCCGTTAGCATTAGCTGACATACCTGAAGTACCTGAAGCTTCGAATGGTCTTAATGGTGTATTCAACCAGATATCAGAAGCACGTTTCAATTTGCCACTCAATTCAAGTTCATAACCAGTTAGAACAACTACGTTTTTCATTGAGTAAGAGCTTCTTAAGATTTTGTTGAACATTTCTTTACCAATTACATCATCTGGGTGGAATTTACCAGCGAAAATTAATTGAACTTTGTTTTCATTCAACAATTTTAAAATTCTATCTTCATCCATGAAGATTAACCAAGCACGTTTGTAATCAGCAAATCTTCTTGCCCAAGTAATTGTTAATACGTTTGGATCAAGTTTCTTACCAACTGTATTTGCGATATACTCAAATACTTCTTTTTTCATTTCCTTTTTAGCTTCTAATAAAGCTTCAAGGTTGTTTGTTTTCATTCTATCATCTTGCCAGTAGTGAAGATTTACTGCGTTAGTGATAGCTCTGATTGGACATCTGCCATCAACCCAATTCCACATTTTGTTAGAAACTAAACCGTGTAATTGAGATACAGCGTTAGCTAATCTTGACATTCTTAAAGCTGCAACTGTTAGAGAGAATTGTTCTCCACCTAATTTAACAGCTTCTTCTCTTGAACGACCAGCAAAGAATCCACCTTGTAATAGATTATCTACCCAGTGAACTTCGTTACCAGCAGATACTGGTGTGTGAGTTGTAAATACAACTGTTTCTCTAACTTTAGCTAAGTCGCCATTGTATTGGTTTAACAATTCGAATGCTGCTGGAAGAGCATGTCCTTCGTTCAAGTGAACGCAATCAAATTTGTAACCAATTTTTTGAAGTAATCTAATACCAGCAATACCAAGAACTGTTTCTTGTGCAATTCTGATTTTTTCATTACCATCATACAACTTGTGAGATATTGATCTAGCCCATTCTGAGTTTTCTTCAATATCAGTAGTTAAATAGTAAACTGGACAAGTATCAAAGATACCAGGTTCTAGTTTATATGCTTTAACTTTAACTTTTTCGCCATATACATCTACTTCAACAGTTTCATTGATATCTGTTAAGAAATCACAGTGTTTTCTGATGTATGCAACTTCTACATTACCATCTTCGCCAATTCTTTGATTGTAATATCCGTATGACCAAAACATAGTCACACCAACCATTGGCATTTGTAGGTAGCCTGCTGATAACATGTGAGAGCCTGCTAAGAATCCTAAACCGCCTGAATATGTTGCGATAGATTGATCAATTGCAATTTCCATTGAGAAATATGCTACATTTGGTAGTCCCATTGGTTCTCCTTTTATTTTCTGAACATTATTTACCATCAAATAAGTTTATATCAACAAGATAACAAAAAATCAACTTTTTATCAAAATTATTGTTAAGTGAAACGAAATAAACTAGTTAAAATACTTGCCCAGACTTGTTTTCTCCTATACAATGTCAACAAATAGATTTTGGGTATTTAGTATGAAATTAGCAGTTTTTGATTTTGATTCAACATTAATGGACGGCGAAACTCTTGAATTTATCGCAAGAGAATATAATATAGAACCTTTAATGAAACAAATTACTACTGACGCTATGGAAGGTAAAATAGACTTTTTTGAAAGTCTTGTTCAACGCGTTGCCCTTTTAAAAGGTGCAAAAGAAGAAAAAGTTATTGAAATATGCAAAAATCTTCCATACATGAATGGTGCAAAGGAAACAATAAAAGAACTTCACAAAATGGGATACAAAGTTGTTTGTTTTTCTGGCGGTTATGAAACAGCAACTATTCCAGCACAACAGTCATTAGGTTATGACGCACAATTTGCAAACATTCTTCATTTTAAAAATGGTGAAATGACAGGTCTTGTTGGTGGAGAAATGATGTTTTCTGATAGTAAAGGGAAAATGATACAAAGACTACAAAATTTATTAAATGTAACGGTAGAAGACACATTAACAGTTGGAGACGGCGCTAACGATATCAGTATGTTCAAACATGCCGGAAAACGTGCTGCTTTTTGCGCAAAACAAAAGTTAAAAGAACACGCAAATATAATAATCGATGATAAAGACCTAACAAATATTTTAAACTATATTTAAGGGGGAAAATGCAAAATACATTAACATCTACAAAACCTAGAGAAATGGTATTAAAGAGACGAATACCAACACAAACACAACCAACTGATAAGGTATTAAAGAAAAGAGTACCATCAGAAATACAACACAAAGCTTTTAAGCAAAAACGAAGAAGAAAAAGAAGACCAGATATTATAAATAATTCTGGTAGAGGTAATCAACCTATTATTAAACTTGTATCTGACAAGTTTAATTGGGGTGCTTTTTTCCTTTCTTGGGTTTGGGGGCTTAACTACGGCAAAAATATAACCCTATTGATGATACCAGCATTTTTCATACCTCCAGTTGCCTTATTATTATCTATCTGGTTTGGTGTAAAAGGAAATACTTGGGCTTGGCAACATACAAGATACAAAGGCATTCAAGAATTTCATAAGATACAAAAAAGATGGGCAAAACTAGGTACATTCGTATTTGTTGCATCACTTTCTGCAATTACTTACCTGGGTTATACATATATGGACTTTATTGCAAAATTCATCAAAAGTTTAATGTACTAAAAAGAAGAGGCTTAAAGCCTCTTCTTTTTAGACTTATTCAACAATCGCTATATCCAAAATATAATTATTTTCTTCATACCCAGTTATAGCCCACCTAAGAACATCATATCCCATTGATTTTAATTGCTCATCTATATATCTATTAGAAAGCTCATCTGGTATTTCAATTTTTACTGTTTTTGTTGTAATCATTATTCTACCGTAACAGATTTCGCTAAGTTTCTTGGTTGGTCTACGTCTTTACCTAAAAACTCTGCAATGTAATAAGCTAATAATTGAAGAGGTACACAAGTAATAGCTGGTGATAAAATTTCGCTTACTTGAGGTATTCTTAATACAACATCAAAAAGTACATCAATATTCTTATCATTTGAAGATGTAAGTGCAATCAATTTAGCATTTCTTGCTTTTGCTTCTTCACTATTAGAAAGTACTTTTTCATAAGTTATACCACCAGGAATTAATATTGATAATACTGGCATTGTTTCATCTAACATTGCTATTGGACCGTGTTTTAATTCTCCAGCTGCATAACCAGTTGCATTAATATAACTAATCTCTTTTAGTTTTAAAGCTCCTTCAAAGGCTGAAGCTAAATTTACACCTCTTGCAATATAAATAAAGTTCTTATATGAAGAGAATTTCCTCGCACACTCTTGAATTGTTGTTGTATTTGATAAAACTTCTTCTATTTTTGTTGGCAGTTGAATTAATTCATGTTTTAAATTTTTCAAATAAGATTTGTCTATAGAACCTTTTATCTCTGCTAAATGCATCGCCAATAAATAGAATGATATTACTTGCGCAATATAAGATTTTGTTGCTGCAACACTAACTTCTATCCCTGCATTTACTGGAATTAAGCTATCAGCAAGTCTCGCCATATTAGAATCTGGTCTATTTGTAATAATTAATACATGAGAGCCTTTTGCCTTAGCTTGTTTAATTGCGGTAATTGTATCAGCAGTTTCACCAGATTGAGAAACACCAATTACTAAAGTAGAAGCATCTGTTGTTGTTTTTCTATAAATGTATTCACTTGAAGCTTCAACTTCAACAGAAATACCAGCAAAATCCTCAATTATGTACTTACCAACCAAAGCAGCGTGCAAAGATGTACCACACGCTATAATTTCAATTTTATTTAGTTTTTTAAGAATTTCACTATCTAGTTTTACTTCATTTAATGCTATAGGTTCATCTATATCATACAATTTTCCATTTAGAACATTTCTAATAACATCAGGCTGTTCATGTATTTCTTTCAACATAAAATGTTTATAACCTAATTTACTAAGTGCCATTGGTTCCCAAGGCAACGTTTCTACTTTTTTTGTTACTACGTTACCTTCTATATCAGTAACTTTAACAGTATCTTTGGTAACAACAGCAATCTCATTATCTTCTAAATAAATTGTACGCTTAGTATATTCAATAATTGCAGGAGTATCACTAGCAATAAAATTTTCCCCTTCACCAACACCAACTAACATAGGTGCGTGTTTTCTTGCCCCAATAATTAAATTTGGAACATCTTTGTGCATTACACAAACAGCATATGCACCTTGTAACTTTTTAACAGAATTTCTAACAGCCAATTCTAAATTTTTTGTTTTAGAATATTCATCCGCAACTAAATGCGCAATTGTTTCTGTATCTGTTTGAGAACGGAACTCACAACCTTTTTTTGAAAGTTCTTCACGTAATTCTTTATAGTTTTCAATAATACCGTTATGAACAACAACTAATTTTCCACAAGTACAAGAATGAGGATGTGCATTGACTAAAGATGGTGAACCATGTGTAGCCCAACGAATATGACCAATACCAGCTATAGGTTGCTTTATTTCTGCACGTCTTTGTTCAAGCTCGTTTTTTAGATTAATAAGCTTACCTAATGATTTATAAACTTTAATATCACCACTATCTTGAAGTGCAATCCCAGCAGAGTCATACCCTCTATATTCTAAATTAGTAAGTCCTTTAAGTAGTACACTTACAACATCTCTTTGACCTACATAACCTACAATTCCACACATATCTCTTTTCCTCAATCAAGTCTTTGTATTTAATATAATACATTACATATAGCATAAATGATATTAAATTATTATTAAGTTTTTGAACAATCCAAATGAGTTTTATCTATATGGTGATAAATACGTGTATAAAAATGTCCCATATCTAAAGCTTGATAACCCAATACAGAAAGTTCATAAGCTAATACTGTAGCCATTGCCCCCATTTCAATATAGATAAGCCAATCTGTTCCATAATTGTTTTTTATTTGTTCATAAATTTCATAGTACTTCTCATAAGCATTATACTCTGGGCCATATATATAATCTTTCAAAAGAACGTTAGAAAAACATTCATTATCTTTTACAATTTTAGAATCTCTATTTACAACAAAAAGTACTTTTCGGTTGTTCCAAATTTGTTCGATATATCTTTTTCTTTTCTTTATTTCGGCAGAAGTTGCACCATTAAAATAGAATAAAAAAGCATAAGCATCACCATAAACACCTACATTATCAAATTCTAATGTTTGAAGTACACTAGGTGGAACTACATTTGTCCAGTAATTTAAAAAATGTCTTCGCCAGTATAATGACAAATCTTCTTTGTCGGCATTGAAGTTATTCACACAAACCAAACAATTTTTATTTGAACCATTTTTCATTATTTTGGTTAATTTATCTTTTAATTCTGGGAAATGACAATCTCTACCAAGTATATTTCCACCTAATTCTTCACCGTCACCAATTCGAGAAACTGAAGCTTTATTATTAATAACATAACTTATAGTATCTTCTATAGATAAAATATTTTTAGGGAAAATTTCTTTCATTTTTAAAGTTCTGCAAACTTCAATTAGGTCGTATTTCTTCGACTCTAGCCTTTTTGCACTAGATTTTCTGTAGGGGGGGGTAAAAATAGAAGCAAAATATGAAATAAAATTGTATTTTAAACTTATTTTTAATTTATTAAAAATAACAAATTTTACACGTTTATCACTTTTTACAACTCTAAACATAAACACTCCATGTAGCCTATAACGCCACATGAATAATATCATAATATATATTCTTACGCAAAAAACTAAGACTAATTAGTAAACTTATTATTCTTCAACAAATAATCTAAATATATATATGCAATTATGCTTGTAATAACAGAGGCTGTTGGAGCTGCAATACCCAAATGAAATAATGTAGAACTAGGAATTAAAGTACATAATAAAAATCCAACTGGAACTCTAACAGCAAAAGCGGAGAATATACTTGTTGCCGCAGAAAAAATAGTTCTACCACAACCGAAGAAAAATCCATTCATACAAAATACAAACGGAACTAATATATAATCAAAGCTAAATGTCTTTAAATATAAAGAACCTGCTTCCATAACAGCTTCATCAGTTGTAAATATAGCAATTGCACTCTTTGGGAATAATTGTTGCCATACGAAGAAAACAAATCCAAATGTTACCGAGAATAAAATACAAAGACGTAGTGCTTTTATTGCTCTAGGCATTTGCCCCGCACCTAAACTTTGTGCTGTCAGAGCTGTTAATGCCATAGCAAATGAACCTGCTGGCAACATCAAAAAGGCATTTAATCTAACAACACAACCATAAGCAGCAGAAGCAGCTACCCCCATTGAATTTGCTAAAGAAACTAATACTAAAAAGGATAGTGGAACTAACGTATCTTGCAATGACAAAGGAATACCGATTTTAAATAACTCTTTTGCAGTTGCAACATCAAATTTTATTCCACGAAAAGTAAGTTTAAATATAAAGTTACCCTTTCTTAAATAAATAAAGCCAATTACAACACTAAGAGCTTGAGAAATAACTGTTGCAATAGCAGCACCTTGAGCACCCATATTATACTTACCAACAAGTAAAATATCCAAAACTATATTTGTAACACAAGAAATAGCAACAAAATACATTGGAGTAATTGAATTGCCTAACCCTCTTAAAATAGCACTTATTGCATTATATCCAAATACAAATATTAAACCTAATGAACATACAAATACATAATCTTTTGCGGAAATTAAGGCTTCGGGTGGTGTTTGTAATATATTTAATAAATGAGTATCAAAAAATGTAAGTATAATACTCATTACTATTGCGGCAACAACAAAACAGATAGTCATAGTATTTATGATTTTTAAAATATTATCATACTGTTTTGCACCAAAAGCTTTACCAATTAAAACAGTACCACTCACGGTTAAACCGGTAATAAAAAATATTAAAGTTTGTAATAACTGAGAACCTATTGCAACACCAGAAACAACACCACTATCACAAAATTTTCCAACAATAATTAAATCTGCAGCACCGTACAACGCTTGCAAAAAATTAGCCCCAATGTATGGAAGTGCAAACATCAACAGAGTTTTTGTAAGATTACCTTGTGTTAAATCTTTTTCTTCGGCCATTTATTTTCCTCACAATAATAATAAAATGGACGACAATTTTTTTCAAATCCACATTTTGTTAACTTTTGTAAACACTAATATATACTCTTAAAGTATTGATTTTATTGAATTTTATAATTTTATCTAAAATAGTATATACTTTGTATAGCAATTTTGCATAATCATTTTTTTTTATATTTATACGAGATACGAAAAAAGGACAAAAAAATGGGACACGATTTCTTTAATAGTTTTTCAATCGGAAGAGGCGGATTTGGAAAAGGCTTCGGTAAAGATATCGAAGAAATGTTCAAACAAGAAGGCAAAACTGATGCAAGCAGCCATTTAATTTCAGAAGCAATGAGCTTAGGTATTAGTGTAAACACTTATTGCAAAACTGATGAAGAAGGCAATGTTGAAGTTTCTGACAGAATCGGTTTACAAGAAGCAATCAAAGAAGCCAAAAACAAAAAAGAAGGCAAGAACGAAACAAAAACAGATGCCTTCGTAAGCACAACTAAAAAAGAAGATAATCAGTTATCTGATGATGACAAAATTAAAGCTGCAAATTTACAAAAAGATATTGAAGAAAAAATAGCAAAAACCCAAGCTGAATATGATGAATTAGTTAATTCAAAAGCAGATTCAAACACAGACGAAGGCAGATTAAGTAATAGCTGGGCTGAAGCAGAAGAACAGTCATTAAAATTTATCGGCGTTACTGCTTCTAATACAACAGTACTTGAAGGCGCTAAAGAGTTTATCAATAGAATTACTGGAATAGTAAACGATGCTGAAAGTACAAAAGTTGAAAAAGACAAAAACGAAGAAACAGGATTATATTCAGATTCAAATAAAAATATAGAAGATACAAACAATAGAATTAATGTATTCTCTCTATATGGTGAAGACTCAACTAACAAATATATGACTTCTGCAATTAATACATTCGACGTTGAGGCAAATGAGAAAAAAGGCAGAAGAGAATTCGTAGCTTAGATTGGGATATATAAATATAAAAATAAAAAGAGGAACATTATGTTCCTCTTTTTCATAGTTTAATGTTATAATAAGACATATGCCTCCGTAGCTCAGCTGGATAGAGCGCCTCCGTCCTAAGGAGGGCGTCGCACGTTCGAATCGTGTCGGGGGTAAATAAAAGAGAATAAGTTTATCTTATCCTCTTTTATTTATTTTTAAAAATTATTTTTCAATTCATCTGGAATATATTTATTCCAGTCTTTTTCTAATTTATCTATAAAATGATGTGCATCTAAAACATCATCATAAGATATTGGTAATGGACAATCTTGAAATTCCAATGCCATATCTTCTTCTTTAACATCAACAGAGCCAGTTCCTAAAAACGCCAAACCAAAACTTTTTCCACATTCAGCACATATAATCTGTAAAACCATTAAATGCTTATCTTGACGCTTTACAAAAATAGAATTTTCATCAAAATCATGCCTGCAATTACTACAGCACATATTCGAAAATAATTTAACTAATTTACTCTTTTCCATATCTACCTTCTTATTATAAAACAATGTTTAAAAAAATATCATAATGGGAACTATATTAATGTGTAGTTATTAATATAAAGGAATATGTTATGGATGGTCTTTACTTACTATTATTCGGAGCTTTAATGTACTTCTTATTGATTGCGTTGCCTTCAATGTTTGAAAGACGTAGTAACGCTCACTAAAAATAGATTTAACAAGAAAGGACACGGCAGCAATGTCGTGTCCTTTCTTGTTTACTTCCAATAACTCTTGCTTCCTACAATCTAAAGACAAAAGTTTTTTAGAAAAGTTCCTCTATTTTTCTTCCCAGATTGTAGCTTCTTTTGTATCTTTTAAAACAATTGAAATACTATCAAATAAGTTTCTTACTTTATCAGCAATAGCCCAGTTCTTCTCTTTACGAGCATTATTTCTATATTCTATTATTCTATCCATTAAAGCGTAACCAGTTAAAGCCTTATCCTCTTCTGTTAAGAAGTCCATATCATCTACAATTGTTGATAATTTAGCTTGAAGTTCTTCTTCTGACATTTTTTCTTTTTCAATATTAAAGCCTAAAACATCAGTTAATTTTAAAAGAATAGCAACGTACTTTTTCGCATTTTGCATATCTTTTTCAGCAACGGCTTTATTAACATTAGTTGTTGCTTCAAAAATAACAGCAAGTGCCTTAGATGTATTTAAATCATTATCCATAGCTTCTTTAAATGATTTAATTTCATCTGTATCCATAATATCTGGAAGATTATCTTTTCCACCAACAAATCTTATAGCTTCATTAACAGCTGTTTGAACTCTCTTCCAACCAGCTTTTGCACCGTCTAAGGCAGTATCACAAAATTCAACTGGCATTCTATAATGATTTGTCAAAATGAAAAATCTCAAAGTATTTGCATCATAGCTTTCTAGTAAGCTACCAATAGTTACAAAGTTCTTTAATGATTTAGACATTTTTTCTTTATTGATAGTTACAAATCCATTATGCAACCAATAGTTAACAAATTTACATCCATTAGCACATTCTGATTGTGCAATTTCATTCTCGTGATGTGGGAATATTAAATCAGCACCACCAGCGTGGATATCAATAGTCTTACCTAAATGTTTTCTAGACATTGCACTACACTCAATGTGCCAACCAGGACGACCTTTACTCCAAGGACTTGGATATCCATATTCTTCATCCTTTTTCCATAAAGCAAAGTCTAAAACATCTTCTTTTATAGACGAAGCTTCAACCCTTGCACCAGCAACTAAATCTTCAATAGGTTGTTTGCTCAACATACCATAATCTTTGAACTTTTTAACTCTAAAATAAACATCACCATCAACCTCATAAGCATAACCATTCTTAATAAGGTCTTTTATAATAGAAATCATTTCGCCCAAGGTTTTTGTTGCAAATGGCTCAATATCAGGTTTTGAAACATTTAACTTTTTCATTGCATCAGCAAAAATCTCATAATATCTTCTTGAGATAACTTCTGCTGTTGTATTTTCTTCTCTCGCTTTTTTCAAGATTTTATCATCTACGTCTGTAATATTACGGCAATAAGTAACGTCATAACCTAAGAACTTAAGATAACGATATAACATATCCCAAGTAATATAACATCTTGCGTGTCCTAAATGTGGATAATCATACACTGTAGGACCACATACGTACATACTAACCTTATTACCATCTATTGGTTTAAACTCTTCAACTGAATTTGTAAATGTATTTTGCAATCTCATAATAAAAATCCTTTTTCTTTATCTTACTACAAAGTAATAATTAGGAAAAAGGATTTTTAATTTTTATCTTTAGATTATTTCACCTTACAAAGTAATAATGTATTTAAATCACGTGGTTCAATAACAATTGATTGTGTTTGTTGAATATAACCACCAGCTGAAGGCACTGATTCTTTCTTTTGTAAATAATAGCCTTTTGAGTCTTTAGCCACTTCATAATATGGTGCATTTGGATCATCTAAATCTAACGCATTTTTTAATCTAGTTCCTTCTTTTAGACCAAATTTAAGTCCACGTCTTATTTTTAAATCACCTTCAGCTTCACCTAAATTATCTTCAAAGCTCAAATATACACGTTTTTTATCATCTGATATTTCAAGACCTTCTGCTCTATTCATTTCTTTATCTAATGAAGTTGAAGCACCTGTTAAATCATGTAATGAAATAACAAGAGAATCTTTATTATATCGTATCATTGCTTGGGCTTTTGTATGAGTAGTTGAAACTTTGCCTTGACCGTCTTTTGTTGGAACAAGAATTGAAGTAGCAATAGTAGCCCCGTCATTCAAAGCACTAAGTTCTGTTCTATTTCTCAAGTTGGCTATTGCATTTATATCATCATATATGGTTTTCATGAAAGAATATTTGCTATCTTCTAGCCATTCCCAGTGGATAGTATTTCTATTTTGTTGGTGATAGTTTTTTGCCTTCGTTTCATAACCAGTGTTACCAACTCTATCTCCAGCAAAATCAGTAGGGCTACCTGGAAGAGCTAACAATAACTTATACATAGATTTATATCTACCATAAGCAGGAACCATAATTTTTTCTAATGCTTTTGCCTTAATTTCTTCTCTATTTGAAATTTTTTCACCAGTTCTATATTCTGTTTCATCAAGAACAGTATCAATTGCAACATCAAACGGTCTTGTACCAAACGCTGTTGCATCAAAATCAGAACCTTTATGATTTCCACTTGCTAACATTGCAACTGATTTTTTAAGTTCTTTATTTAACTCAGCATCAACTGTCTCTTCAAATACTCCATCTAGTCTTTGCCCCATCGCGATTGCCATTGGATTTACACTATCAAAATTAATATCTTTAATATCCTTTTGAAGTACATCCGCAGCTACTTCTCTATGAGTTTTATTAGTATATGAAGATTTTTTATCAGCAGAAAAATCAGAATTAAACAAGCCCATATCTAAAGCCAAACAATGGATTGGACGTGGTTTATCATGGTTACCAAAGAATGTATATGAGTTTTCCACACCATCAGCTGGGCTATTAAACAAGAAGCCAGGATTGTTGATTATTTCTGGTTGCCAACCTTTTGTAAGTTTTTCTCTTAAAGGATGATTCATTTCTTGTGCAGACATCCAGCTTCCTGCTCCATTTTCAAACGCATTTTTTGAGAATAAATCTGGCATTAATGAGAAGAAATAGTTATAATTTGCAAGAGAAGTAATACCAGTTTCTTCCAAGAATTTTCTCTCAGCATCACCAGCACTCTTATATTTTCTATTAGCTTGCAATGTTTCTCTTTCTTCCTTAGTCAAGCCTTTTTCTTCCCAAGTGAATAAATCTGGCACATCAGTAATTTCAGCAGTTGTATATGCGTGTGGATTAATTTGAATAATAGATTGATTATATAATTTCCAAAAATCTATTACATTATCCCAAGTCTCATCAAAGGAATCAACACCAGAACGAATACCATCAATTGACGCAATATCTTTCGCTGCGTCTATTCTCCAACCAAGACCAGACTCTGTTCTATCTAAAATCATTTCTGCAACTCTAAAATCATTTAAACTGCGGTTTGCAAAACGATTTTCTACAGCTTCTTTAACACCAGACAATTTATCTGGAGTTATATTTTCTATTCCGTCAAGTAAAGCATCAACAATAGTTTCTGCTTCTTCTTTAGCCGTCATTGTATCAAATGGAACACCAAAAGATTGCATTGTAATAGAGTCTCTATCAACAGATGAAAAATCGAACGTACCATTTTCATCTATTTTTATTTCTGCATCTGGGCTAAGTGCCTTTATCAAAATATATTTTGTTAAATCTGGTGCAATTTCAGAAATTACATATTTACCATAATCAGATATTTCTGCATTTTCATCAAAATTACCACTATCGTCTTTAATAATATCTGCTACAACGGCACTAACTCTACGTGCAACTTCAGAATATACCTCATCCATTTTTGCATATGTTACACGATATTCATCTGGTAAATTTGGATTTTCTGCTTTTGATAAATCAAAACGAGACACACCCAATTCTTCAGCAACATTAGCTTTTTTAGCCAAATATGGAGAAGTTAAAATCCCAAGTAAATTAGTTGCAACTGGCAATGTTTCTAATGGTAAATCCATTGCTTTTTTCATCACATAATCTGATACAGTATAATCATTTCCATAAGAATCTGGATTAAGTTCAGAACGAGTATCAGCTTGTGTTAATCTCAACAAATTATATTTGCCAGATGTAACATTACCAACAATTTTATCATCTACTACTTCTAAAGTTGATTCTGGTAATGCACCTTTTTCAACACCTTCTTTTATTGTTGCCATATAGTCGCCAGAATTATTTTTTGCTAAATATTCTGATAAGTATTGCAATTGAGTATCAGCTGTTAATTGAGTCCAATATTTACCAGAGTTAACAGCATAATCTCTTACTGCTAAAGCACCTCTATCGAAAGCTTCAACTGCTGCTTGTCTATCTGCTGGTCTAATATCAGCAAATCTTGAATAGTCATTTCTTGCTCTATAGAAGTTTAATTTAGCAATATCTACGTTACCATCCCAAACCTCTAAACCACCAGCTTGTTCTTTTGTTACAACATTAAAGTTAGAGAACATTGTTAATCTCTTCATTGCTTCAACATCAGAAACTGTATTATTTCTAGATAAAGAAATATGACCATTTGTTTTTAATTCTTGATTAATATTTCTAATCAATTCTTGTGGACTAACTTCAAATGGGAATGGATATACAGCATCATCGTGTTTAGTAATATCATACACATTATCTGTATTTTTATTATCATAAGTCGCCAATCTTTCTGGTGACTGTGATGCTTTTTGCTCTTCACTAGCTAATCTTTCATCATAGAATTGAATATAAGTAGGTTTTTTAATATCATATTTTGGGTTTGTTTCATATCCAGTTCCATCAGAATTTAAATTTACTGGAGAGTTAATTATTTTCATTCTTGTAAAGCCCTTTTCATGAGCTTTATCTGGAAGAACACCCAACGCAATTCTTTCTGAACTTCTGAACATATTTTTACTTGGAGAGTCAGCACCTTTTCTTAAAACTTCAGATAAGTGAATACCACCAAAGCCTTCATTTACCAACGCAGCGTCAGCAATCCAATTTATACCATTTTTGAATAATTCAACTTGTAATTCTTTAAAATCTTCTTCTGTACCCAAGCTAGGAGAAACTTGATATGCATTTTCTGTCCAATACAAATGTGAAGAAATAGTGTCTCTTGTAAATGGAGTACCTACAATTCTTTTTACACCTTCTTTTTGTAATTCTGGTAATCTACTTGTAATACCAATAAACTCTCCACCTAACTTATTAGCGTGAGTTCTTACTGCTTTTGAAGCTTCTTCTCTTTTAGCACTATCAACTTGATATCTACCTTCTGCATCTTTCATTCGAGAAACACCAGGAAAATATTCATCTGGCATTATTAATTGCATAGCACCATTCTTGTTTATCATTGCTCTATTAGACAAAACAACATTAAATTTGTTTTTTGGGTCACCGTCAAAAATACCGATTACAGTACCGTTATCAAATCCATAAGATTCTTCTGGATTCTTAGGGTCTTTAGGATTTTTTTCTGTCAATTTAAATCTATACGCAAAGCCATGTTCAGAATTAAGTTCATCATATTCTGTAAGGTCTTCTACAATGCCACCATCTACCATTGGGAATGTTAACACCGCACCTTGCTTTTTATCTGCAATTGAAAAATTACCATTCTTATCCTTCGAAATATTATATAGTTCTACTTCACAATCGTACTTAGAAGAATCGTACAAATAATAAAAATTATGTTGTTCATAGCCAAATTTATCCAAAGTTTTTCTATGACCAGAAAATGACGGACTTTGAACATTTAAGTTATTTTTTTGAATATTCACTTTTAGCTCCTTCTCATGCAGAAATTTCTATTGTATTAATTCTTCTCAAGCGTTTTTCTTGCGTTTATTACACATAGGTTTAACAAAATTTTACATTTAGTTTTTATTAAAAATTGTTAATTTTTTTCATTCCGAACATAAAATAATAACAATTATATATTTCTTTATACATTAAAAACATAGCGGAGGAAATATGTCTAATATATTAAATTCCCATCTTACATCAAATGATAACCCTATTCCAGCATGGAAAATAGGCAAAAAACAAAATCCTCGTTTAGTTCAAGCCCCAGAAAAAGTCTATACATACTCTATTGATGAAGAATTAAAGAAAAAAGATGAATTTAGAAAAAATGTTACCTACGCACAAAGTAAAGAACTATATAATAAAGAAGGCTCTTTTCTTCCAAAAGCACTCTTAATGCTCGGTGCACTCACTACTTACTTTATATTTAAATGTAAAGAATAAGAACGGATAAAAAATGCAAATAAGTGTATCTCTCAACAATCCACCTATTGTTCAAAACAAAACAAAATACGAACATAATTCATACAATAAAAATAATTCTGATAGTTTTGTGCATACAGCCCCTCAAAAAAGCACAAATTCAGAACAAGTTGCATTTAGAGGTCTTTTATCAAAAATATTTAAAAAGAAAAATGAAGAAAAGCCACCATTTGTCATTCCTTCACAATATGTTTTAAGTTTACAAAAGGGTATAAAAGAAGTTTTTGACGAAGATATTCCAACCGAAAATTTTTCTTCAATTATGTCTGCAAAAGAGTTCAAAAAAGAACTTAAAAATTATAAAATACAAGATTTTGATATTAACAATAAAGACATAGAAGACGGTGATTACATTTACTGTGCTGACCTAGACTGTGCTTCAACTTTTTCTGTTGGAAAGAAAGATATTTATACTCTATTAGAGCAAGTTGCAGAAGCTGCTGACAGATACCACGAAAAAACTGGCAAAAAATTTACTTTTGCACTAACTGATAGAGATACTGTAGAGGGTGTTCAACAAGCAGTAAGAACTATTGCCGCAGAACCAGATAAATTTAAAAACTTAAACTTTATACCAGCAATGAAAATGACATTTACACATAAAGTTCCAAGTACAAAAAAATATCAAAGATTTGAAAACAGCGAAATGCTAATTTATGGAATAAATCCATTCTCTCCAAAACTTGTTAAATCTGTTGAAAAAAGACTAAAACGAAGAGAAGATATGACCATTGCTTTTATAACTGCAGTAAATGAGTTATATCCACAATTTGGTTACACAATAAGAGAATTTGCAGAACAAAATAGAATTAGCTATAAGAAAGATTTGGGTGTTTCAAATCTATATTGGAGAGTTAGAGAATACATCGAAACAAAAGGCGATATAGAAATAAGAGGTATTAAACTTTCCGCAGAAGATATAAAAAAGGAAACTATAAGAATATTAAATCAAATGTATTTAGTAGAACAAGGTTCTGAAAACAGAAATGTATCTGCACTTGGTACAACCCTTGTTAAAGACAATGAAAATGTTAATAAAGACATCAAAGAAATATTTAGAGAAAATGCAACCTCACAAAAGTTTAATGAAGAAACAGGAAAAGAAGAAATAACTTCAAAAGCAGAAAACACAATTGAAGAAATGATGAATTTATTCTTAGAAGAAGAAACAAGACCTGTAATGGCGATTGCAGCTCCATATTATTTATCTCACTACTTTAAAGATAAAGACCCTAAAACATTTGATGGAGTAATAACTTTCTTAAAAGATTTACAAGAACAATCAAAAGGAAACAATCCAGACAGTGAACCAATGCTTATTGCGTTTGAATCTAAAGCACCAAAATACAGATTAGATGACAAATTGTTTATAAGACCAACCGCAAATGATTTTCCTACAGATAAAAATGATTTTAATCCAAATAACCCTAATTTCTATAAGTTAAAAGAAGAACCTATTCTTGAAACATTTAACGAATATTTGAGAAATAGCAAAGAAATAAACTTATATGAAGTAGGCGGAAGTTGGCATGACCCATACAAAGATAAATTTACTGTTTAGTTGTTGCTAAATTGTATGTTATAACAACATCATTGCCTTGTTCTGAAATATAAAGAACATCATCTTTTATATACAAAAAGTACGGGTTAGAAACATTATCCATAAATACACTAACATTACCACTTTTTGTAATTTTCAATATATTATCAGCCTCAAAATTTGCAACATAAATATTATCGTAAGCATCAATAGCTAAACCAACTGGTCCATCAAGCAAATAATCTTTTACAAAATTAGTTTTAGTTTTATTTTTATCTACTTTTACAATTGCATTATCAGTATAACTAGCAACAAACATATTGCCTTGAGAGTCAACTGCCATACCAGCTGGAGAATTAAACTTATCAATCAGTACTTTTTTATTCTCATTTGCTTTTGATATTTTTGAACGTTCAATAGTATTCTTTTGTTGATTAAACTGTTCTTGTGCATCTCTATACATTTGTTGAACTAATGTATAGTTAGGATAATCATCTGGAATATATTTTAGATATTTCATTGCTAAAGCATAGTTCTGACGATTATAAGAAATTTTTGCTGCTTGCAATATAGAATCATAATCATAAGGATTAAGAGCAATTATTTTTACATATACATCATAAGCTTCATCATATTTTTGTTGTGCAACATAAATAGAAGCAATATTAAAATACGCATCTGTCATTTTAGGATGATAAGTTAGTGCCTTATTAAAAGCTTCTATTGCACTATCATAAGCCTTTACACGAACGAGTTCCACACCATGCTTATATGCTGATATGGCTCTATTCATATTTTCTTCAGATACTTCTTCTATATTACTCGCAAATACTGTCATGCCAGTGATTTGCACCAAAACTAATGTAGTTAATAAAAATAATATTTTCTTCATTACACCAACGTCATTGAGGGAATACTATAATTAAATTGTACAGCTTCTTCCAACTTATAGGCAACATTTAACAATTTTGTTTCATTCAAACAATCAGCTTGTAATTGTAAACCAATTGGCATACCAGCTTTATCAAGTCCCACTGGAATATTCATTGCAGGAATACCAGCCAAGTTAGCAGTAATTGTTGCAATATCTGTTAAATACATTGCTAATGGGTCAGATACTTTTGAACCAATTTCAAACGCTGTATGTGGGCAAGTTGGTGATAGTAATACATCAACTTTCTTGAACGCATTATCAAAATCGTTCTTAACTAGTCTTCTTAATTGTTGAGCTTTTTTATAATAAGCATCATAATAACCAGAACTTAAAGCATAAGTACCTAACATTATTCTTCTCTTAACTTCATCACCAAAGCCTTGAGCACGAGTTTTAACATACATATCATATAATGTATCAACATCTTTAGCTCTGTAACCATATTTAACACCGTCAAAACGTGCTAAGTTAGAGCTTGCTTCTGCTGTAGCAACAATATAATAAACAGCAATTGAATATTTAATTAATGGCATTGAAATTTCAACAATTTCAGCACCTAATGCTTTATATGTTTCAATTGATTTTTGAAGAGCAGCAGCTACATCATCAGTTAAACCTTCTGAACAAAGTTCTTTGATATAACCAATTTTTAGGCCTTTTAAATCGTTTCTTAAATCTTTTGTGAAGTCTGGTGCAACTTGATTTAAAGAAGTTGAATCTTTTTCATCGTGACCTGCAATAGCGTTTAATAATAAAGCTGAATCTTCAACAGTTCTTGTGATAGGTCCAATCTGGTCTAAAGATGAAGCAAATGCAATCAAACCGTATCTTGAAACACGACCATAAGTAGGTTTTAAACCAACTAAACCACAATAGCTACCAGGTAAACGGATACTACCACCAGTATCAGAACCTAAAGCAACTGTAGCCTCACCAGCAGCAACAGCAGCTGCACTACCACCAGAACTACCACCAGGAACTTTATTTAAATCCCAAGGGTTTCTTACGATTTTTGTTGCAGAGTTCTCATTACTTGAACCCATTGCAAATTCATCCATATTTGCTTTACCAATGATTGGTATTAAATTTTCTTTTAATTTTTTTGTAACAGTTGCATCATATGGAGAAACAAAATTAGCTAAAATTTTGCTTGATGCAGTTGTTGGATAAGATTTCAAGTTAATATTATCTTTTAAAGCAAGAGGAATACCTGCTAATGCTGGTAATTCTTCACCATTTTTAATTTTTTCATCTACTTTTTTTGCAGTTTCTAGTGCAAAATCTTTTGTTAAAGAATTGTATGCACCAATTTTTTCATCAACAGCTTCAACTTGTTTATAAACTGCCTCTGTTAATTCTACCGCACTAACTTCCTTATTTAATAAAGCCTTTCTTTGTTCTGATGAAGACTTTGTGATTAATTCACGAATATCCAATTTAAGTACCTCTCATGCTCTTTTATAAACATTATAAATTAAACATACTTAATTGTTATGTTTTATATATTTAATTAGAAGAATTATCATTTTCTAAGTCCATTCAGATATACTTTTATTACTAAAATCCCATTCTATTTGTTTTTCATTTTCAGAAAAAATATAAACCTGTTTACAAAATCTACACAATGGCTTTGGGGTTTGTAGAAAACTATCAATTTCTGCTATATTTTTTAAATTTTGCACACAAATATAATCATGATATGTAATTGGAATATCAACCTTAAAATAATTTATAAAGTTTTGAATATATGCATGAATACAACAGCTATATAAATTTCCATTTGAATATATTAGTCCGCCATAATAGGGACAATTATTAAACTTTTCCTTATGATTTTGCGTTCCTAATAAATCCAAAACATTTTTTGTCCAAGGTAAATTGTTGTTGATAGAACAATTATCTACGACTTGTCTTGTTTTACAACTATATATTTTTGTTGAATTAATAGTACGGTAGTTTATTTTTACAGAAAATTTTTTTGCTAATTTTTCATAGTTTGTTCTATCTATATCAATTGGATACTTAGAAATGAAAATGTTTAAATTAAGCTTTTTAATTGTTTTCCAAAATTCTTCATCATTATCTGGCAATAGTAAACCATTTGTAAGAAAATCCTGATAACTATTTGGAAATAATTCACGCATTCTCTTCACAATATCTAAAAAATTAGGATTTAATAATGGTTCACCACCTAAGTAAGAAAATTTAAAATCAATAATCTCTCTACTTATAGATTTTATATGTTCAAAATCTTTTATTGGTTGGGAAAATGAAAGGACGTTCTTTTCTGCCAATGGGGAGAATACAGCACAACCTTTACAATTTAAATTACAATGTTGGGCCATTGCAATATTTATCCAAAAACATTTTTTATGTTTGAAATAGCTCATTTTTTTACCCATTATATTAAACAACTTTCTTGTATATCAAAATCAAAAATATTTTGGAAAATCATCTGTTTGGGCTGATTAGCTTTATATTTTTGTTTCAATCGTTTTAATAAGGTCTTATATTTTGTTTTTGGTATCTTTTTATTTTCTAAAACTATCTCTAAAACCATATCAAAATTTAACTCATTAATTATACTAATTGCATAATCAATTTCAGAAATTTCATATTTTTTTAATAACTTACCTTTTATACAGATATCATCATATACTTTTGATTTTTTTATATTGCAATAATCTCTTATAATTTTGAAAATTTGTATTTGTGTTTCATCATAGCTTTGATTAAATCTATTTTCTGAAATTAATATATCTGCATATTTTATAATTTTATTTAAGTCTTTACATACAACAGAACATAGAAATGCTATATATTCAAATGAAACACAAAAAACATTTTTGCTATAAATAGAATCAGAGAAAGTATATATTTCTGCTAACTTTAATAAATTATCAAGATTATAATTAGCCCTATCTACTTCAAAATAATATTTAGACCAATAAATATCCAAAAATTTATTTTCTTCAATAAAATTTTCACTGTATTCAAATAAATCAGTAACATTAGGAATAAATATATCAACAGATGGAAAATCTAAAAAAGAAACATCTCTAACATATATATCGTTTGAAAAATTCAAAATTTTATGAACCAAGAATTCTAAATTTTTTTTATTATCCCAACTATCAAAAGAAGATATCCAAGCAGATGGAGAAAATTCATATGAAACTTCATTGTTCCAAAATATTTTTTCTAATATTTCTGTTTTTTCGAAAGCAACTTTATGTAAAGACAAAGCTCTATATAATAAGCTATAATCGATATACTTAAGTTTTTCCTTGGTGTAACAAGGATAGTTGATAGACCCATTGCCTATTTTCGATAATGTTAACCCTTGCGCAAATTCAGTTAATGTTCGCTCCACAGCTATCGGGAATATAGGGTGCGAACCAAAAGAAGGGGTAAAAACATTGTTTTTCGTATCTTCTATTATTGTACAAACAACAGGTACTTTGGCATTTAATGAGGCATCTTTAACATAGACCTTATATCCATTTATTTCAAAATATTCAATAATTTTCCGAATATTATCATATTTTAAATACTCATCTCTAGGAATATTTGGCAATGCAATTTGATTTATAAAAACTTGTTTTAGTACATATCTCTCAGACACTTCTGAAAGCCCTTGTACAAGAGCTTCTTCGTACGTATTACCAGCAGCCATTCCATTTGTGCCTTTTACTCTATCAATAATGTTGTATGGTAAACCATAAATATTTCGTTCTCTTACACTATAGAAAGGAAATGAAAATAAACATTTATCAGGATTTTTCCCTTTTTTGGATAATTTATCAAAAATTATTAATTTATCATCAAAATAGTTTTGTAGATATTTATTTTTGAAATTTATGCTACAATCAATTCTTTTTTTATCAGATACAATGTCAAATTCTCTTTCTAAATCTGGAAAAAGATATGAATTTTGTAAACGTTCCATAAACTCTGCATATCCGCTTGCTAAAGCATTTATTTTATTTGTACCTTTTCCATTTGTTCCTATTAGAGGACTATTTTTTAATGTCAACCTAAGCGATACTGGAGCAAATTCGATTTCTTCTAAATGTAATATTTCTTGTAAATTTATACCAATATCACCTAAAATTTTTCTTATCCTATCAACTGTTCTTTTAGGTTTTTCGTCTTTACATATGCTATATAACATCAATTATCTCTCTTTTTAATATTTCTGCCCATAAATCAAATCAAATTTTTCAGGAATAAAAGTTATAAATCCAGAGTATGGAGAAAAAGTAAATTCTCCAAAATATAACTCATCACCAATTTCGAAGATGTCAATTCTGACAAAATCAAATCCATAAGAAAGTTTTTCTGCATAAGTTAATATCAGTTCTTTATTTTTTGTATCTGGAGTCGAAAGTCCACTGCTAAAGCGTATTTTAAAATTTGCTTGTTCCCAATTTGTATCAAATATTTGAGATTTTACTATATCAGACTGGCAATTAAATAAATCGGGCGTATAGTTTGGAGAAATAAGATAATTAATAAACATAGGTTTCCCTTTAAAACAATATACTTCATACTCTTTTATAAATCCCTCATTTTCAAAACAGAGATATTCTTCCAAAAAAATTTTAGGCGTTATATTTTTGTACTGAAGTTCATAACTTCCCCAATATGCATAATTAATTGATAAAACACTTTTATAGTATTGTTTAAATTCATTATAATCAGTACTTTTAAGCAATCTTTTATCTTGAACCAAAATATGTGTTTTCCAAGCATGATTTGTTTTTATGACAAATGAATTAGGAGCAAAAGAAAAGTCTAATTCATTGAATGAATCAGCGATTTGATAAACTTTTGCGTACTTCAAATCAGGTATGACATTTTTAACATATTCTTTTGCTTTTAACTTATCTGTTAATTTGGTCTTTTTTATGTCTTTATCATCAAGACAACTTTTTAATATTTTCTCAGAAAGTCTTTGCGGCTCTAACAAATTTAAAGGAACATGAAATTTTTCTTTATAAAGATGTTTCAACACCAACGGATAAAATGGAGGAGGAACATGTTTCAAAAAATAATACCAATTCTTATATTTTGGGTGAGTATAATTTTCATTGTAAATCATTTAAATTAGGCAACATTTGTACAACTAAAATCATTATATCCACAACCACCAGAATAAACTTTGCGTTTATCACAAATACTCTTTGAAATTTTCAACTTTTTAATATCTAACGTTTTTTCCTTTTTGTTTTTTTTGTTGTTCATTTTTTTCTCCTTAAATTTCTATGAAAACTACTATACTTTTCTTAAAATATTCATTCTTATCTTGGCAAGTTCACAACAAATATCAGATTTTTTCATGAATCCATTTTCTAAAAATCCCATTGCAGGACAATAAAAACAATATTCGCAATAATCCGAGTTATTACATTCTTTCAAATTTCTTACTTGGAATTTTTCTCTAAACTCATTCATCTTTTCATTCCAAACATTAAATAATGTTGTATTTTTTAAATTACCTAATACGTACTTTAAAGAGATACAAGGACAAATATCTAGTGTTGGAGAAATTGAAAGTAAGTACTTTCCAGCCTGACAAATTTGATTATCAAAATCTAAATTATTCTTTATGTGATTCAATTGTGCAGAAAAAAGACACAAAGAATCAGAATACAAGTCATATACTTGAGAATTAGTTACCATAACACTTGAATTATTGTTAGACTTATTATTAAGAAAATACAAGTCGTATGCTATTTCAGCTCCAACTTCATTTTGAAAACGTAATACATCATCAAATGAATTATTATTTAAACTCATTTGAAAGTAATTAATAGTTACAACTATATCTTTTTCTCTTAATTTTTTTATTGCGGTAACTGTTTTTTGATGAGAACCTTTAACTCCAGTAATAGAATCATGAATATCAGCATTCATACTATATAAACTAACTCTGACTCTATGTGGATATAGTTTAACAATTTCATCAAATAAAACATCATTATCTGATAATACTTGTCCATTTGTAACAAAAGAAAAAGGGATTTTCTTTTCTCTTATATATCTAGCAATCTTTATAAAATTAGAATTAATAGTACACTCACCACTAGTTATTTGAATTTCACTAACTCCAATTTTTATAGCATCATCAATTATGTTTTTTGCAATTTCAAAATCAATAGATTCATTAGGAATATTTTTATCATTATAGCAATGTACGCAGTTTAAATTACACTTATAGCTCAATTCAATTGCTAATTTGGGCAGAAAATTATTTTGGTACAACCATTTATACTTTTCACTCAAAAATAGTTGTAAATTTTTTTCGCAATTATCAACGGGTAAAGAATCAGTACCTAAAAAATAAGGAAACTCTTTTTCATTTATTTTTATTAACCCTAACTTTTGTAAGCTTAATAAAAAATCTTTTAGTTCAGACTGAACACCTCGTTCCAACGCATATTGATTAATACAATCATAGTTAGAAGTTTCTAAAATAATCTTCCATAAGTCAGCAGAAATACCTTCAAACAAATGTTCTTGGTGTGTTTTCTCATTTATTACATAGCACCTAGAATTTTCTTTTTCAAAGAAATAACTTGATGATGATATATATTCAGGAATTCGTATTTCCATATTTTGTTTCATGACTTAATCAATATTTATAATGCTCAATTTATTAATTTATAATTACATGATTTCGTTTACATGTCAACTGGGAACTAAATTAATTTATTTAATTGTTAATTCATTAATATCATTTTTAATGAATACGTGGAGTTTATATGATAATTAATGAATTAAAAAAAGTTTTATTAGATGTAAACATCAGTTTGACAGAACTTGCTCAAGCATTAGGTAAACGATTAAATAAACCTTATTCAATGCAAAATCTTTCAAATAAACTAAGAAATGAAACAATAACCTATAGAGAAATGCTTATAATTGCTGATATTTTAGGATATGAGCTTAAATTCATTCCGAAAAAAAAAGAAAAATAAAAGACCGTTCTTCTATATTATGATATGATGTAAAAAGAGTTTAAGAGGTGGACTAATTTGGCAATCATATCAGACGACGACAACAACATAAAGTTTGACAAAGTTAAGAATGAAGATACTACATCTGAAGAAACTTCTTATGATATGTCTTTTGAATCCAATATCCGTCCAAAACATTTTGATGACTACGTCGGTCAAAGTACTTTAAAATCGACTTTAAAAATTTCTATTGAAGCTGCCAAAAAAAGAGAATTACCATTAGACCACGTTTTATTCTACGGCCCACCAGGGTTAGGAAAAACAACACTTGCTTCTGTTATTGCTACAGAAATGAATACTAATATCAAAATCACATCAGCACCTTCTTTAGAACGACCACGTGATATTATTGGGATTTTAATGTCTTTAAAAGCTGGTGATATTTTATTCATAGACGAAATTCACCGTCTAAACAAAATATCAGAAGAAATTCTTTACCCAGCAATGGAAGATTTTTACCTAGATATGACAACTGGGAAATCTCAAACTTTAAAATCAATTAGAATACCAATTCCAAAGTTTACTTTAGTTGGCGCAACTACAAAGGCTGGCTCGTTATCAAGTCCGTTGCGTGACCGTTTTGGTATTATTCATAGACTTGAATTTTATACAGAAGAAGAACTTACAAAAGTCATTCAAAGAACAGCAAAAATTTTAGAAATAGAAATTGAAGAACAAGGTGCTATTGCTATTGCTAGACGTTCAAGAGGAACACCTAGAATTGCAAACAGACTAGTTAAACGTGTTCGTGATTTTGCAATAGTAAAATCTAATGGAATAATTGACGAAAAAACAGCAAATGAAGCGTTAGACATTCTTCAAATAGATAAATTTGGTTTAGATAATACTGACCGTTCTCTATTACAAATAATTGCAGAAAAATATAATGGTGGTCCAGTTGGTATAGAAACATTAGCAACAGCTCTTGGTGAAGATGTAAAAACAATAGAAGATGTTTATGAACCATATTTGGTTCAAAAAGGTTTTATTCAAAGAACACCAAGAGGAAGAAAACTAACTCCTTTTGCTTGCAAATGTTTTGATATAAACAACATTGATTTACAACAATCTTTATTCTAAAACTTTAGTCAAAAATCAATTCTTCAATGATTTCAGAAGCATAACGAACAAATGCTTCACAAGGTCTTGTGGCATAATATTCATCTGTTCTTTTAGAAGGGATTGGAAAATCAACACCTTCTGGCAATTCTAATAATTCTCTACAAATTATAGTTCCATATTTTTCTTTGAATTTTTCAGCTAATTTTTGAATAAGTTCATAATGTTTAGCTTTCAATTCATCATCATTTGGGGAAGTATATCCATACTTTAAGCCAGCTATTGCAAACATAGAACTCACAGCGCCACAAACTTCTCTGAGTCTACCCATACCACCACCAAAAGATGAGGATAACCTTAAAGCTTGCTCTTCTTCAAATCCAAAATCAGATGAAAAAGCAAGAAAAACTGATTGAGCACAGTTATAACCCAATTTAAAATTTTCAACAGCTTTTTCTGAATATTTACCCATACAAGGATTTTATATCAAAAAAAATAAAATTCTATTTTAAAGTGTGAAAAAAATTGCTATACTGGGTAAATAATAAAATATAAGAATGTAAAAGTTAGTTATTGGAGGATAAATCAATGATTTCATCTATTATATTTGGAGTTTTAAGCCTTTTAGTAATTATTTATCTAATTAATGCTTATAACAAAGGTATTATTCTTAGAAACTATGTTAGAGAAGCATTCTCAACAATGGATGTTTATATGAAAAAACGTTGGGATTTAATTCCAAACCTTGTTGAAACTGCAAAAGGTTATATGACTCACGAACAAAATACTCTAACTAAAATTGCCGAGTTAAGAAACCAAAATTATGGCGGTATGAGCAATGAACAAAAAATGGATGTTAACGCTCAATTAGGTTTGGGCTTAGCTAAATTAATCGCAGTTGCGGAAAACTATCCAGATTTAAAAGCTAATGAAAACTTCTTAAGATTAATGGAAGAGTTATCTCAAGTTGAAGAAGATATTGCAAACTCTAGAAAATATTACAACGGTACTGTTAGAGAGTTTAACAACTTTACTGAATTATTCCCTACAAATATTATTGCTATGATATTCAACTTCAAAGCAGAAAAAATGTACGAAATTAGTGACGCAGAAAGAGAAAACGTAAAGGTTTCTTTTTAATGAAAAAATTTATTCTATTTATAGTAATATTGGCAATTAATTTTTTAATTGCCAATGTTTCTTTAGCGGCAAATTACTACATTAAAAATTACGATGTAGAAATGGATATTACAGAGCAAAAAAATATCAATATAACGGAAACTATTGATGTATTTTTTACTTCTCCTTCGCACGGTATATATAGAAAAATCCCATTTAAAAATCAAGTAGTTAGAGCTGATGACACTACTTACACAAGTTATGCGGATATTGATAATGTTTCTGTAAATCATCAATATACACTACAAAACCAAAATAACTACTTAAATATTAAAATTGGCTCACCAGAACACTACGTTAATGGTGATGTAAAATACGTTATAAAATACACTTACACGCCAATTAATGACGATAGTTCTAATATATATGACGAATTTTATTTTAATATTATTGGCATAGAATGGGATACTACAATTGAAAAATCTAGCTTCTATATAAATATGCCATACTCTTTTGAAACTAACAAAATAGGGCTTTCTGTTGGTTCATACGGTACAGTTGGATTTAACAAGGGTGAAGCAGAAGTATTTTCTAACGGTAAAACCATTGAAGGCAATATAAAAAGACCTTTAAAACCCTATGAAGCCGTTACAATTAGAGTTGAATTACCACAAAATTATTTTAGTGTAGAAAAAAAAACTGATATTGGTCCCATTGGAATAATAATACTTTTAACATTAATTGTATTCTTTATTTGGCTACAATACGGGAAAGATGACCAAGTAATCCCAGTAGTTAATTTTTATCCACCAGAAAGAAAAAATAGTGCTGAAATATCTGTTGAATACAAAGGTTCTGCTTGTAATAAAGCAATTGTGTCATTAATAATTTACCTTGCAAGTAAAGGCTATATTAGAATTGATGACTCAACTCCACACTCATATTCCTTACATAAAATAAAAGAATATGACGGCACTAACACAATTGAGCGTGGTTTAATGGATGCTCTCTTTGGCGGTTATAATTACGTTTTAAAAGAAGATTTGGAACGTTCAACAACTTTCTACGAGGATTGTAAAAAATTAAAAGAAAAACTAGATAGAATTAAATTTTCCATATTCGAAAAAAATGCAACCAGTTGGGAAAAAATAACAATTATAACTCTTTGTATGATAGGAATAATTATTACTCTTTTGTTCGTATTAGGTGGTTATTCATTTGATTTTATTGAAAGAAATCCAGATATTATTATACTTCCATTTATATTCCTAGCATTTGGTAGTTATGCATATTCAAAAGTTGAAAATGCAAACATAGTTTTTAGAATAATATATGTAATTTGGTCAACTGGGTTTATCTTATCACCAATGATTAATGCAATTAAAATTCTAAGAAGCCCACAAGAACATCTTGCACTTACTATTACTTGCTTTATCTGTATAATTATTTCTACTATTTGTTTAATAAATATGCCAAAACGTTCAAGAGGTGGCAATAAATGCTTAGGTGAGATTTTAGGGTTCAAAAAGTTTTTAGAAGTTGCAGAAAAAAATAGACTTAGGAAATTAGTACAAGAAAATCCTTCTTATTGTTATGACGTTCTTCCTTTTGCATATGTACTTGGTATTTCAGAAGAATGGATTAAAAAATTTGAAGGTTTAATGCTAGAACCACCTAGCTGGTATAATGGTCATTTCAGTCACAGAAAATTTGCCAGACTTATGGGTTCAATAGAAGCAGCTTCTGTACCTTCTACAGAAAATGGTGGTATAGATGTTTCATCAAGTGCGATGAGAGGTGGCGGCGGCTTCTCTGGTGGCGGCTTCGGAGGCGGTGGCGGAGGTGCTTGGTAACCTCAACAAAAAAATCATTAGCCACATGGCTAATAGACAACTGGGCTATATTTTTTGTATTATAAAGCCATACGAAAAACCACTTGAAGAAATAATCTAGATTATGTAATTATCCAACACATATTCCTTAATAGAGAAATCTATAAGGATTTTTTTTATTGAGTAATCATAAATAGATAAATTTATTAGACCTTAGATTCCGAAACAAGTTCGGAATGACATCATTACTGAAACTTTTATATATTTTGTAAAAAATAATATTTGGTTACCGTTTATCAATTATCAAAAATTAAATCGATTGTATCTTTATCATCAATATTTTGAGATGTTTGTTCAACACCGTCACAACTGTATTTTAAAACTTCACCATTTTCTAAAAACTCATATTTTAATTGACCATTTGTGTAGTAGATTTTTTTATTTCCTTCAATAGGCAACTCTGCAGCCAATTTGTTATTTTTCATGTATGTATATTTACAGCCAGCTTCATCACATTCAAAAACCAATCCTAAATCATATAAATATTCAACTTCTGAATTATCCGGATATCTTATATAAGTTACACTACCGTCTTCAGCATACTGTGTAAAAGTGCCGTCAACTTCTTCTTGAGCATACATATTTCCATTTGGATAGTAACTTTTCCAAGAACCGTCGTCAAAAGATTCAAAGCTTTTTTTATTCTTTTTATAAAAGCGTTCTTCTCTGCCATCTTCAAAAGTTCGACGTTCTAAAACGCATCTACCAGAATATTCTTCATAAGTTCCGTCAAAAAATTCACGTTCAACAATTTTTCCAGTATCAAAACTCCATATTACAAGAGGTTTTCTGTTTGATACAATAGCAAAAGCTTCATCTGTGGACATTTGTTGTTTTGCTTCTTTTTCTGGTTGTTCTAAACCACTTTTGGTTGAACCAAATGTAGCTTGTTTTGTGTTTATTTTATATAAATTAATAGAATTGATACGCATAAATTTCCCTTATATACGTATTATAAAAACAAACATTATTTTTTTTGCAAGTTTAATTATCTATACGTACCGACTTTTCTGCCGTATTTATCGTATTCGGTTATTGTGCCATTGGAATTCTTTCTGAATGAGCCAGTTTTACGACCTGATTTATCATAACTTGTTGTTGTGTTTCCACTTGTTTTATAAGAACAAGTTTTCTTACCATATTTTTAAATATTGTTCAAGAATAGTTTTCTATAAAATCTTGTAATTTTTACTTACGAATTGTTACAGTAATCTTAAAAAGTAACAAAATTATTATTGTTCATATTTGTAAGTACATAGATAAGTGTAATTAAAAAGGACTAAATATGAAAATTGGCAGTATTTCTAGAAAAACAACAGCTCCAGCTTTTGCAAGAAAATTAAAAGAATCTGAAAAACAGGAATACACAAAAACAGTTAAGCAAGGTTTAAAAGTCTTAGATAAAGAATTAGGAATAATTGTTCACAATTCAACAACACCATCAAAACCAATTGAAAATACTGGTATTGGTTCATTACTTTCTGAAAACGCAAGAACAAATTTTATACCACTACTTTCAAAACACGGATTTTCAAAAATCCAACAAGAACCAGATAACTACAGAAGAAGTTGGAATCCTTCTCCATATTCTCCTCTTACAGCTGGTAAAAACATTTATATGATTCCATTAGAAAAACTTTCTATGGAAGAATATGGAAATATTTTACCATTAGCAATGCTTAATTTAATTGTAGAAAATAGACCAAACAAAGGTGATAACAAAGTTGACTTCAACTATATTGTTGAAAATTACGATAAAGCATTAAGAGTAGCTTACTCTAATTTTTTAAGACATAAAGAAGATAATAGTGCTATTGCACAATTAGCAACAGAGTTTGATACATACAAAACAGAAAATGCTGAAGAACTTGAACCACAAGCATTATTCGAAATTTTATCAAAAACACACAAAACAGATGATTGGAAAGTTTGGCCAAAAGTTGATAGAAATCTATACAATGCAAAAACTGAAAAACAAGAAGCAAAAACATCTGAACGATTAAATCAATTAAGAGAAACTAATGCAACAGAAATTGATTTCTATTACTTTAAACAAATGCTAGCAGAAAGAGAAATTGAAGCAGCAAAAGCAACTAATGAAAAATCTGGTATTAGAATATTAGGTGACTCTCCTATTGCGTTCACTCCTGTTGAAGAATGGCAAAATCAAGATATCTTCTTAAAAGATATAGCATTAGGTTGCCCTCCAGACTATTTTTCAGCAGATGGTCAAAGATGGGGTTTTGCAGTTATTGACCCAAATACAATATTTAACGAAGATGGCTCTTTAGGTGCTGGTGGCAAATTAATGCAAAAACGCTACGAAAAAATGTTCCAATCTTCTTCTGGTGGTGCAAGAATTGACCACATTATCGGATTAATAGACCCTTTTGTATATTCTACAAAAGAAGATAAAATGACACCTGAAAACTCTGGAAGATTATACTCTTCACCAAATCATAAAATGCTAGGTAAATACGCAAAATCTACTGATGAAGAATATGCTGCTATCCTTACAAAGATAGTTATTCCTGCCGCAGAAAAATATGGCTTAACTAAAGATGATATTATCTGTGAAGATTTAGGCGAAGTTACACCACCTGTAGCAAGAGTTATGGAAAACCTTAAACTTTCTGGTATTGCAGTAACTCAATTCGATTACAGAGGAAGATACACAGCACCAGAGAAAATTATAATGTTAGGTTCACACGACAACCCTTCATTTATTGAATATACTCAAGGCAAATTTGATGCTAGCAAAACCAGTGAACTAGACAAAGCAAAACTTGAAGAAAAAGCACACAAACTTGCTATGGATACTTGTACCGAAGATGATGATTTTGACGAATACGAAGAAAAAATAGGAAAAGACAAAAAAGAGTTTATGCTTGCTTCTTTCGTTGAATTATTTACTAGTCCAGCAAAAAGAGTTCAAGTATTCTTTACTGATTTCTTTGGCATAGGGAAAACATACAACAAACCTGGTGAAACAGAAGATTGTTGGACGCTTAGAATGTCTGATGATATAGAAAGCGAATATGAGAAAAATCTTAGAGAAGGCAATGGTTTTAACTTACCAGAAATATTAGCAAGAGCAATAAGACACAAAGGTGGTAAAGTTTCAAAAGACAATATGGAACTTCTTGCAAAATTAGATAAATACGCAGACATATTAAAAGAATAATAACTAACAAGAAAGTACAAAAAATGAAAATTATAAATTCTATATTTATCAATCCTAGTATTGTAAGTATAGAGAGTAAGCCAAAACAAAAAAACTCTCTTTCACCACAAATAAAGACAAACTACGAATTGCCAAATTATAATTCAGCTATAAGTGTTTTTCCCTCATTCACAGGGAAAAGCACTCAAAGCACGATATCCGCACTAAAAAAACAAAGCAAATCACCACTATATAAATTTAATGAAAAAGATAAATTTGATGCAATCCCAAGTAGTTTTGCAAATTGTTTTGCTGATAAAAAAACAAACATTGTTGGTGCTGGCTCAATTTTTTCTAACTTCTTCCACATTGATGATGTTTTAGATTCTTATTTTGGCGACAGAGAAAACATCCAAGTTTTTGACCCTAAATTTTCTAATGGAGATGTTCCTCCTAAAGGTTACACAACAGTACAAGATTATGAAGATGTAAAAGATGGCTCTGCAATAATATTTTCACCGAATATATTCCACGCAAAGCAAGTAAAAGAACTCTCTGAAAGAGGAACGTTAGATGGTATATACGTAGAAAAACCTATGTGTATAAACAGAGAAGAATTAAAAGAATTAGAAAAAACAGTAAAAAAATCAAAAACACCACTTTATTTTGGTGACTATTTCTATTTTGGTCAAATTGCAGGCTTAAGATTAATGGGCGTTCCAATGCCTTACAAAGAATCTGTTAATATTGATTTTGATAATAGCGATGGCAATAAATTCACAAAATCTATTGATACAGCCATTCCTTTCTTTAAAGAAGATGAAATTGCATCTATCCAATGTAACTTTACAGAACAAGGTGCAGATGATATTCTAGACAGACAATGGCTATGGTCTAAAGAAAAGGGTGGCGGCGTTCTGCTTGATTTACAAGTACACGCTTCTAACTTATTAAACTTAATGGGCTTAGAGTTAACTGATATCGATGCAGTAACTGCTGAAGAATATCCTTGTCATTTAAGCAAAAAGTATAATCCACATAGAGAAAAACCTCTACCACACATACCAAAAATGGAAAGAGGGAAATACAGACCACTTAAAGATGGTGAGGCTGAGGACAAAGTAACTATACTCGGCGAAGTAAATGGTAAAATCCCTATTGATATTTCTGTTGCACAATATGAAAAAGAACGTTCTAACAACATAGTTATTGTTGGTAAAAATCAACAAAAAATAAAAATTACAATCGATGACTTTAACAAACACGTAGAGTTACTAGATAAAGATGACAACGTTATAGCAAAAGCTTCATCAAATGCACGTTCTTACGCATTGATGTTACACCATGCACAAACCTTCTTCAACGATAAAGAGACAAATAAAACACCAATGTTCTTTGATACACAAAAGAAAACACTTGAACAAATTTTCAAAATTAAAGATATAATTGAAGAAGAAATAGCAACAAACATCAATTAATCTTGCATATATATTATAAATTCTTGTTTCTTTCTTTCATTGATAATTGTTTATAATCAGAAGTTAACTTATAAACTCCTACGCAAAAACATACTGTCTTTGTTGTTCTTGTTCTCTATATAATTCTTCTCTACTTATGTATTCTTCATATTCTTCTGTTTCATCTACTTCTTCTTTCTGAACTTGAGAACAAGAATGATTTGAATCTTTTGCTGCAATTTTTTCAAGCTTATCAGTCATTCTAGAAATTATCATTTCTGATAATGGTGATGATTCTATAGAAGCAAAATAACCATCGAGTGTTCTATATGAATACATCAAATTACGACAAAGTAAATTTAACAAAGAACCTTCTGGAGTAAGGTCTGTAACTACTTGTATAACCCCAGAATTATTATATTTATCTGGAGTATACAAAGCATCGTAAATATCTTTATTTTCTGGTTTATTTATTTTTTCAAAAATTTCTTCAGCACCCTCTAAAGTTCCTAATGCTTCAGTAACCTTCATTTGATATTTTTTATATAACACATCACGATAAGTATCACTTTCAGAAGATGAGAAATCCGTCTCAATATGTCTAGAATATGACGTATTCACGCTTGATATCGCACATCCACTAAATCCATATGGATTTTTAGGGTCATATGCGAGTTCATTAAGGCTTTTCCCCCCCTGGAAAATGATAATCTGCAGGAGAAATCAAACGCCCATCTGATAACTGATATATTTCTACACATCGACCATCTGTTGTTAACGCTAACAACACCTTTGTTTTTCCGTCATAACCAGGGTTGATTTTGTCACGACCATGACCACCAAAATCACCATCTGGTCCAGAAATATCACCAGAAGAAGGAGCATCTGGCTTATCTATATCATCTGACTTATCTGAATCATCTGGCTTATCAGTTTTATCAGATTTATCTATAGGTGTTGTATCTTCTTCACTTGGTTTATTTTGTATTGAATTAGCTACTAAATAATAACCAACTGCTGCTAAACAGCTTAAACCAGTTAACGCCTTTTTCCCAACATTTACAACTTTTTCCTTATCAATTTTCGGTAATTCTAAATCAATTTTTTAGGGATGTTAACCTTAGCTGAAATTCCATTAATTTTCATTCACTTATTCCTTTACTTATTACAATATTTATTTAATGATAATCACTAATTTAATTTATAAGAGTCCTGCAACAATTGACTTTTGCATATAGTTTAAATATGTACGCAAACACGGAGAATTTCTAAATTCCAAATAAGATTTGAATTTAGCATATTCTTTTTCTTCTCTTTTAATCTGAGTTTGATAATATTTAGTTTTATTTTTTTTAGCCCTATTTAATATTTTTATCGCTGACTGTTTTTCTTTTTCAGTCTTTTTGTTATTCGTATTAATTACTTCAAAATATTTATTTGTATTATCGTCCAAATTTTGCAATAAATGTTTCCACGATGATATCCTCGCCTCAACTTCTTCTTTACTAAATTCATATCCTTTAGCTAAAACACTTTTTTGAGGATTCCTATGGAACATTTTGTATAAGACTGATGAATTATCATATTTTTCTTTTGCAGAAGAAAAAATCAGAATACCTTCAGAAGCATCTATATTAGCACTTATTGATTTTTTAATTTCATCTTCATCAGAAGAAGTAGAAACTGGCATTTTATCGTTCAATGCTTGCAGTTCTGGAGTTTTATAATATTGATACCTTGTTTCCAAACAAATAGCGTACGCTAATAATTTTTTTAAATCTTTTTCATTATATTTTTTAGCAATTTGGGTTAAATCAACTAATGGTTCTGTTATCTGTTTTTCTATATTTGCTAAATCTTTTTTCTCTTTATCAGTTAATGAAGCTTTTTTTCTACAATATTTTAAATTGTAATATTCACTCAAATTATTTAATAAAGAATCATTTTCTTTAAATAAATGTTTTTTAGCAAAAGAGAAATAATCACTCTTCATTTTTTGAGACATAATCGGCGATGAAAATTTAAGAGCATTGTTTGATTCATAATTTTTATCAGCAATAACGACGATATTATCACCAGTTTGTATTCTATCTAACAAAACTTCTTTTAAAAGAGCATCTTTTTCTTGTTGTGGAATACTATTTCTCAATATACATTCTTGTGCATGATGTAATTCGTGGCTAATGGTTTCATTTATATCATTATCTTCATTATCACCATTTATTTTAATAATATGAGCGACAGAGTCATAAAAGCCCTTATCTCCTTTTGAAAATTTTGTTTCACTATTTGTTTTATTTTCGACAAAAGAACCATCTTTATTTATCTTTATTATTTTATCTTCAACTTGTATTTCAATAGTTGGTCTTAAGTCTTTAGGAATACCTATTTTTTCACATTCTTTAATATAATTTTGTGAATATGTTTCTATTGAATTATTTTTTGCCAAATTAAATTTTGATAGAATTTTTTCTTCATACTTTACTTTTACCTTTTCCTCAAGATTTAAAAACAAAATACCAAACGACAAAAGATTTAGTAATCGCAGCACATCAAGACTTCTAGGATAGTTAATAACACCTCTATTGATTCCATTTAACATCCTTCTAATAGGTCTATTACCAGTATTTACATCAAAAATATCTGGCAAATCATTAGATGTATTTTGGAATAACGTATTCGATTGAGGTGGAACTAATGGCGGTGGAGAAGGAAAACTAGAAAATAAATTGTCTTTCTTTTTACAGCCTTTTTTTAATAAAAATTTTAAATCTTTATGATTAAATTTACTCAAAGATTTTTTCTTTTTAGAAAGAGCAACAAATGAAAAAATACTCAATGCACCAAAAATTGATTTGAAAAGATTTTTTTTGTATCTTGGAATCTCATCTAAAGAAGAAATCAATTTACTTGGATTATCATCTTTTATTTTATCTATTTTTTCAGAAAATTTTTCAATACAATCTTCATTTTTTTGTTCAACAATACTTTTATTATCAACATCTTTTATTTTAGGAAGAGCAGAATTTTGAGGTGTAACTTGAGTATATAAATTTTCATAAGATTGATTTATTAAATTATTAGAGGCTATAAATGTAGTAAAAGGCAAAAATAAATGATTATCATCTAAACCTTGAGTTGATGCTGTTGTTGAAGCTGTCGTAGATGCTGTAGTTGATGCAGTTGTAGAGGCAGTAGTCGATGATAACTTTGCCTTCATTGAAAATTTATTGCTATTGTGATTATGAAAAATTTTCATTACTATACCTTCTACTTTAGATAGAAGTATGAATAATAAAAATTGCTTATTATAGAATTCTCTTTAATATTTTTTAACAAAAAAAGACAGAAAACTTAAATTTTCTGTCTTTTTGTATTTATTCAAAAATCTATAACATAGTTTTTCTAAGTTCTTCATCAGATTTTGAAATTATATATTTTGGTGCAATATCAAAAACAGTTTTACAGCCAGTTTGACCTTCTTTTGAAAGTCTATAAATAGCTCTTGCATATGAAACAAGAACACTTGATGTAAATTCTGGATTAGAATCAAGTTTTAAAGAATACTCAATAACGTGGTTTTTATCACCGGCAGTTTTACCAGTTCTTATAACAAAACCACCATGAGGAATTCCACCGTGTTTTTCATTTAATTCTTCCTCTGTAATAAAATAAACAGTTGTATCATAAGGTTCAAAGTAGTTTGGCATTGTTTTTATTTCTTGTTCAATCCTTGCTTTATCTGCACCTTCATCCACAACAACAAAACATTCTCTTGTGTGCATTTGTCTTGCTGTGAAAGTTGGATTTTCAGAATTTCTTACAGATTGAAGCGCTTCTTCTACTGGAATAGTATATTGTTTAGCATTTTTAACGCCTTCTATTCTTCTTATAGCATCACTATGACCTTGACTAATACCTTTGCCCCAGAATGTATAATCCTTTCCTTCAGGCAAAATAGCATTTGCATATAATCTATTTAAAGAAAATAAACCCGGATCCCAACCAGCAGAAATTAAAGCCAATTTATTGCCTTCTTTTGCAGCTTCATCTACATTTTCAAAATGAGTAGGAATTTGTTTATGGTTATCATAGCTATCTATAACATTAAACATTTTTGCATATTTAGGAGTTTGCACAGGTAAATCTGTTGCACTACCACCACAAAGGATTAAAACATCAATTTTATCTTGCCATTGTTCAATTTCTTCTATAGCAACAACTTTTGCGTTTGAGTTTATTTTTAAATCAGCAGGATTTCTTCTCGTGAATACTGCAACTAATTCCATATCTGGATTTTGTTTAATAGAATATTCAACGCCTCTACCTAAATTGCCATAACCTAAAATACCAATTCTCATACACGTACCTTCTTCCAATTTCGACTATGTTCTATAAGAAACCCCTTATATTCTCGAAAAAATTATTGCACAAAAAACCGTAAAATATCAATAATTTTAAGATAAATTTAGATAACTAAAGAACGCTTCACAACCTTCCATCACATCATCATAAGTTTCATCAAAGTTACCAGTATACCAAGGGTCTCTGATATTACGTGGATTGTTAGTGTAATCCAAAAGTCTTTTTATTTTATTATCTTTATCTTTGCCAATAAGAGCTTGAATATCATAAATATTCTCTTCATCCATGGCGATAATATAATCATAATATTCATAGTCAGATTTTTTAATTCGACGAGAATAATGTTCTTGAAAAGGGACCCCTTTTCTATTTAAAATTTCTTTAGTCCCTCGATGAATACCAGCATGGCACATCTCGTTATAAGCTTCTGTACCAGCAGAATCTATTTCAAATTCACTTTCAAGCCCTTTTTCCTTCACCATATTTTGAAACACCATATGTGCCATAGGTGAACGACAAATATTGCCTAAACAAACAAATAAAACTTTTATCATAATTATCCTTTATTGAAACTGAGAATTATTATATCATATGCAATAAAAAAGACATCAATGGGTCTCTTAAATTATTCTAAGGCGGAAGTGTCTTGCTCGTTTACAATAAACGGCATTTCGTGTCGAAGATTCACCATCTCCGTCACTTCAGTCTCTGCTCACTCGCACGATTCTCATTTATAGTTTCCATCCCAAACTTAGAATAATAAAAAAGACCTACAAAAGTAGGTCTTTTATTATTCTGGGGCGGAAGGATTCGAACCTCCGAGATGCCTGGACCAAAACCAGGTGCCTTACCACTTGGCGACGCCCCATCAAGGCTGTCTGTCTTTCGACTCTTATATATTATTAAGAGCATAACTAAAAGTCAAGCAAAATTTTTGAAATATTTTATATACTTTTATTTATTTTTATGCCTTAATTATATTCATACACGACAAAATAGAAGGAAATTAAATATGCAAGCAAGACGTGCTGCCAGAGAATTAGCTTTAATATTATTTTCTCAATTAGATACAATTACTGCAAATAAATGGGACTTCCAAGATATTATCCTTAAATCTGTTAGAACTCTTACTAACAACTCTATGGATGAATTAAAATCAGCTGCTAAAACTATTCTTGGAATGAAAGATTTTATCACAGAATACGAAGCTAATCACCCAACTAACCTTGAAAGACCTTTAGAAGTTTCTGATATTCCAGTTCCATTACCAATGACTTCTGATATGCAAGGTAAATTAGATGAATTATTGAACATCGCAGAAAAAACAATGTTAGCTCTAGAAATTGCAGAAATGGCTGCATTAGAAGAAAATGCTGACGTTAAAGAATATATTGTAAAAATCGCAAACACATTTAAAGAAAATAAAGCTGAAATTGATGAGCAAATTAAAAAATTCGCTTTTGGTTGGGATATCAATCGTTTAGTTAAAATGGATAAAGACATACTAAGAATTGCAATTTCTGAACTTGTTTACATCAAAGAAGCTCCTTTAAAAGTTGTTATTGATGAAGCTGTTGAACTTGCTAAAAAATACTCTACAGATGACTCTGCATCATTTGTTAACGGTATTTTAGGCAAAGTGGTTATTGAAAATAATCTAAAATAACTTTAGGACAACAAAATGTTTAGTTTTTTCAAAAAAAATGAAAATTCCAATAATGAAACTGTTGAGCAAAAACAAGAAAGCTCCAAGTCATTTTGGAATTTTTCTTTTGAAGGATTAAAGAAGACTATTTCAAACACAACAACAAATTTAATTGATAACGTTGTTGCTAGTGTAGTGGAAGAAGAAGAATTTGATGATTTCATCCTAGATGATATGGAAGACCTTCTAATTAAAGCTGATTTGGGTGTAGGTCTAGCTTCTTCTATCACTGACAAACTTAGAAAACAAACTAAGGTTAAACCATCTCAAATCAAACAATTTCTTAAAGAAGAGTTTGAGGCAATCATTAAGACTGCTGGTTCTTCTGAATTAAATTATGATGAAAATACATTAAATATTTACTTTATTACTGGTGTTAATGGTGCTGGAAAAACTACACTAATTGCAAAATTAGCAAATAATTTCAGATTATCTGGTAAAAAAGTTCTACTAGCTGCTGGTGATACTTTTAGAGCAGCTGCTGAAGAACAATTAGACATTTGGGCTCAACGTGCGCAAGTTGACATTGTTCGTAAAGACGGAATAGACTCTGCAGCAGTAGTCTATGATGCAATAAAAAAAGCACAAGCAGAAAAATACAATGTGCTTTTAATTGATACAGCTGGTAGACTCCAAAACAAACGCAACTTAATGGAAGAATTAAACAAAGTAAAATCTGTTATTGATAAATTAGCACCAAATTGTTTAAAAGAAAGTATGCTTGTACTTGATGCAAATACTGGTCAAAATGGTTTATCACAAGCAAAATTGTTTTCTGAAGCAGTAAACCTAACATCTGTTGCACTTACAAAACTGGATGGAAGTGCAAAAGGTGGAATAATTATAGCAATAGCAAAAGAATTTCAATTACCAGTTAAGCTTATCGGTGTTGGCGAAAAATTAGAAGATTTAAAACTTTTTAACCCTAATGACTTTTTAGATGCTTTGTTTGAGCAAAAATAACATTCTATACATAAATAATGTTATGAGTATGTCTTTGCAAGCGTAAGCGTGACAAACCAGAATATATATCAAATGAAATAAAAATAGCGTCCTAGTTCTACGGATAGATAACTTCTAAGCTCAGCTTAAAGCAAGCTAAGCGACGCTTGCTCTGATGTTGCTTCGCTAAAAAGTTTAACTATCCTGCTTGGTTACTCGCGATAAATGGCTTCGGTCTTGTTCATCACAAGCCCTACAGCCTCTGCTCGCAATC